>CAMTWC010000043.1:0-81842 GCA_947085345.1 uncultured Gammaproteobacteria bacterium
AGCCCCGTTACATCTTCCGCGCAGGACGACTCGATCAGTGAGCTATTACGCTTTCTTTAAATGATGGCTGCTTCTAAGCCAACATCCTGACTGTTTTAGCCTTCCCACTTCGTTTCCCACTTAGCCAATTTTAGGGACCTTAGCTGGCGGTCTGGGTTGTTTCCCTCTTGAGTCCGGACGTTAGCACCCGGTGCTCTGTCTCCCAAGCTGTACTCGTCGGTATTCGGAGTTTGCATAGGTTTGGTAAGTCGCCATGACCCCCTAGCCTAAACAGTGCTCTACCCCCGACGGTAATACTTGAGGCACTACCTAAATAGTTTTCGGAGAGAACCAGCTATTTCCAAGTTTGTTTAGCCTTTCACCCCTATCCACAGCTCATCCGCTAGTTTTGCAACACTAGTCGGTTCGGACCTCCAGTACCTGTTACGGCACCTTCATCCTGGCCATGGATAGATCACTTGGTTTCGGGTCTACACCCAGCGACTGAACGCCCTATTCGGACTCGATTTCTCTTCGGCTTCCCTATTCGGTTAACCTCGCCACTGAATGTAAGTCGCTGACCCATTATACAAAAGGTACGCCGTCACCCGTTTCCAGGCTCCGACTTTTTGTATGCATGCGGTTTCAGGATCTATTTCACTCCCCTCCCGGGGTTCTTTTCGCCTTTCCCTCACGGTACTTGTTCACTATCGGTCGATTACGAGTATTTAGCCTTGGAGGATGGTCCCCCCATCTTCAGACAGGATTTCTCGTGTCCCGCCCTACTTATCGTCCACTCAGTTCCACATCCAACTTTTCTCATACGGGGCTATCACCCACTATGGCCGGCCTTTCCAGACCGTTCTGATAAGTCAAATGCTAAAGAGGACTAGGCTCCTCCGATTTCGCTCGCCACTACTTTCGGAATCTCGGTTGATGTCTTTTCCTCGAGCTACTTAGATGTTTCAGTTCACTCGGTTCGCCTCGTTAACCTATGTATTCAGTTAACGATACCCTTGCGGGTGGGTTTCCCCATTCGGATATCTCCGGATCAAAGCTTATTTGCCAGCTCCCCGAAGCTTTTCGCAGGCTATCACGTCCTTCATCGCCTGTAATCGCCAAGGCATCCACCACATGCACTTAGTCACTTGACCCTATAACTTTGACGACCTGCTGCAGTCGTCGGTCAAGAACCACTTTGAGCGAGTGTGCCTTCGCACACTCTTCACGTTTGCCGATCTTCAATTCTTTCATTGAAGTCTGGTGACGCAATCAATTTGTCACTGGCGGCACGGTGTCACCCGCCCCTTTACGAACGAATAACTTTCCGCCAGCAACGCTGATTTCGACTCTACGAATTTTTAAAGAGCATCTGCAGTAAAACTGCAAACCTTAACGTCTCGCCCTCTCCAGAACAGACCTTAAGGTTTGCATTCAAACCGCGCGCAGTAAATAACAGCCCACTCAGACCAATCACATCAATCAGGTAAGTGGTGGAGGATGACGGGATCGAACCGACGACCCCCTGCTTGCAAAGCAGGTGCTCTCCCAGCTGAGCTAATCCCCCAGTGTGCTTGACCAGGTTGGTGGGTCTGGTTGGATTCGAACCAACGACCCCCGCCTTATCAATACGGTGCTCTAACCGACTGAGCTACAGACCCAACTGTCTTCACTCTGCGCTCTCAATCAACAGCCGATAAGTGTGGGTGCTTGAGCAAAGCTCCAAGCAGACTATCCTTCCAGAAAGGAGGTGATCCAGCCGCACCTTCCGATACGGCTACCTTGTTACGACTTCACCCCAGTCACGAACCCTGCCGTGGTAATCGCCCCCCTTGCGGTTAGGCTAACTACTTCTGGCAGAACCCGCTCCCATGGTGTGACGGGCGGTGTGTACAAGACCCGGGAACGTATTCACCGCGGCAAGCTGATCCGCGATTACTAGCGATTCCGACTTCACGCAGTCGAGTTGCAGACTGCGATCCGGACTACGACCGGTTTTCTGGGATTGGCTCCCCCTCGCGGGTTGGCTGCCCTCTGTACCGGCCATTGTATGACGTGTGTAGCCCTACCCATAAGGGCCATGAGGACCTGACGTCATCCCCACCTTCCTCCGGTTTGTCACCGGCAGTCTCATCAGAGTGCCCTTTCGTAGCAACTGATGACAAGGGTTGCGCTCGTTGCGGGACTTAACCCAACATCTCACGACACGAGCTGACGACGGCCATGCAGCACCTGTGTCCAGGTTCTCTTTCGAGCACTTCCACATCTCTGCAGAATTCCTGGCATGTCAAGGGTAGGTAAGGTTTTTCGCGTTGCATCGAATTAAACCACATCATCCACCGCTTGTGCGGGTCCCCGTCAATTCCTTTGAGTTTCAACCTTGCGGCCGTACTCCCCAGGCGGTCAACTTCACGCGTTAGCTTCGTTACTGAGTAAGTAAATACCCAACAACCAGTTGACATCGTTTAGGGCGTGGACTACCAGGGTATCTAATCCTGTTTGCTCCCCACGCTTTCGTGCATGAGCGTCAGTACAGGCCCAGGGGATTGCCTTCGCCATCGGTGTTCCTCCGCATATCTACGCATTTCACTGCTACACGCGGAATTCCATCCCCCTCTGCCGCACTCCAGCCTTGCAGTCACAAACGCCATTCCCAGGTTGAGCCCGGGGATTTCACGTCTGTCTTACAAAACCGCCTGCGCACGCTTTACGCCCAGTAATTCCGATTAACGCTCGCACCCTACGTATTACCGCGGCTGCTGGCACGTAGTTAGCCGGTGCTTCTTCTGCCGGTACCGTCATTAGCACACTGTATTAGAGCGTACCGTTTCGTTCCGGCTGAAAGAGCTTTACAACCCGAAGGCCTTCTTCACTCACGCGGAATGGCTGGATCAGGGTTGCCCCCATTGTCCAAAATTCCCCACTGCTGCCTCCCGTAGGAGTCTGGGCCGTGTCTCAGTCCCAGTGTGGCGGATCATCCTCTCAGACCCGCTACTGATCGTCGCCTTGGTGAGCCATTACCTCACCAACAAGCTAATCAGACGTCGGCCGCTCGAATAACGCAAGGTCTTGCGATCCCCTGCTTTCCCCCTCGGGGCGTATGCGGTATTAGCACAACTTTCGCTGCGTTATCCCCCATTACTCGGTACGTTCCGACGCATTACTCACCCGTTCGCCACTCGCCACCAGGAGCAAGCTCCCGTGCTGCCGTTCGACTTGCATGTGTAAAGCATTCCGCCAGCGTTCAATCTGAGCCAGGATCAAACTCTTCAGTTCAATCTCTGCAATTACTACAAATACTTCGTCGCTCAACTCAAATGAATTACTTCATTAAAGTGTGAGCATTTATGCTAGCCGCTACCCCGGCCAAAACCGGAATAACTACCGCAACAACACCCACACCTATCGGCTGTAAATTGTTAAAGATCAATCGATTAGCAGCGCGTTCCGCTTTTCGCGTTTCTCGCTGCGTTTCGAGAAGGTGCGCATTCTACAGAGCTGAAACCATCCGTCAACAGTTTCGGCAAATTAATTTTAAATAATTGTGACGCGGGCGAATTTTCGCTTGCCGACCTGTGCCACGACAGTCGCGCCCACAGGCACGCTCACACCCTTGTCCGCCACGCGTTCGCCGTCTATCCGCACGCCACCGCCGGCGATCTGGCGGATCGCGTCCGAGGTGCTGGGCACCAGCCCGGCCTGCTTCAACAACTGCGGCACCAGCAGCGCCCCCTCGACACCGGGCAGGCTGATTTCCGGCATCTCGTCCGGCAAAGCGCCCTTCTGGAAGCGCGCCTCGAATTCGGCAAGCGCCTGGTTCGCCGCCGCTGCGCTGTGGAAGCGCGCGACGATCTCCTGCGCGAAACCGACCTTGATATTGCGCGGGTTCGCGCCCTCGGCCACCTGCCGTTTCCAGCCCTCGATGGTCGCAAGCGGCTCGAACGACAGCAACTGGATATAGCGCCACATCAACTCGTCCGAGATCGACATCAGCTTGCCGAAAATCTCCTGCGGCGGTTCGTTGATGCCGATGTAGTTGCCGAGCGATTTCGACATCTTGTTGATGCCGTCGGTGCCTTCCAGCAGCGGCATGGTCAGGATGCACTGCGGGGCTTGCCCGTGATGCTTTTGCAACTCGCGTCCCATCAGCAGGTTGAACTTCTGGTCGGTGCCGCCCAGTTCGACGTCCGCTTTCAACTCGACCGAGTCGTAGCCCTGGATCAGGGGATACAAAAACTCGTGGATCGCGATCGGCTGCTGGCTGCTATAGCGCTTGTGAAAGTCGTCGCGCTCCAGCATGCGCGCCACGGTGTGGGTCGACGCCAGCCGGATCATGCCGGCCGAGCCCAGCTTTTCCATCCACTCGGAATTGAAGCGCACCTCGGTCAGGGCCGGATCGAGAATCTTGAACACCTGTTCCTGATAGGTCTTGGCGTTTTCAGCCACCGCCTCCGGGGTGAGCGGCGGACGGGTGGTGTTCTTGCCGGTGGGGTCGCCGATCATGCCGGTGAAATCGCCCACCAGAAAGATGACATGATGTCCCAGCGTCTGAAACTGGCGCAGCTTGTTCAGCAGCACGGTATGCCCCAGGTGCAGATCTGGCGCCGTCGGATCGAACCCCGCCTTGATCCTCAGCGGCCGGCCCGTTTTCAGTTTCTCGACCAGTTCGGCTTCGACCAGCAGTTCGTCGGCTCCACGCTTGATTTCCCGCAAGGCGTCCTGCATCAAATTCCTCTCTAATAACGAGTCAAGTTTGTTCAAAACCAGCCGTTAAATTCAAATACCACTTTATCCAACGCACACAAGCTACTGTTTGGATTGGAAAAATCTCCGGGAAGCCATTTGTGGTAGACTCCCGGCTCGATTACGGAAGGGAAACGGTCCATGCCGCTCACCAAACTGAGAATCTTAACCGATCGCATGACGGGAGCGGAACGCCGCTTCAGCTTGCGCACCCTGGTTGCCATTTCAAGCCTGCCGCTTTTTGGCGTCGTTGCCGCCTTCGGCCTGGCGCCCGACACCAATACCCTCGACATCACCCCGGAAATCGTTACCGAGGCCATCGCCCTGCCGACGCTGGCCGGCACCGGCAGTGTCGGCACTTTCGAACGCGAAACCCTGGTTCAGTCCGGCGATACCCTGGCCAATGCGCTGTCGCGGCTCAAGATCGACGATCTGGAAATCCAGCGTTTGCTGGCCACGGATACCGTGCGCCAGTTGGCATCCAGCATCCGCGCCGGCAAGCGCATCCAGGCCACCACCACCCAGGACGGCCAGTTGCTGACCATCCAGTTCGAACGCATCGACGCGCCCGCCCTGACGGTGCGCCGGCAAGGCGAGGGCTTTATCGCCGAAGAAAGCAGCGAGCTGCTGGAAACCCGTGTGGTAATGCGCTCCGGCCGCATCCTGTCGTCGCTGTATGGCGCCACCGACAGCGCCGGCATTCCTGACAAGATTGCCGACCAGATGGCCGAAACCTTCTCCACCAGCCTGGATTTCCGTGAAGACCTACGCCGCGGCGACACCTTCTCGGTCATTTACACGGTCAACTACCGCAACGGCGAACCGATTTCCGCCGGCAAGCTGCTGGCGGCCGAATACGTCAATGCCGGCAAGGCCTACCGCGCCGTCCTGTTCCGCGACCCGTTCGGGCGCGAAGACTATTACACGCCCGAAGGCGAATCGCTGAAAAAAGGCTTCCTGCGTTCGCCGCTCGAATTCTCACGCGTCACCTCCAGCTTCAGCAATTCGCGCAAGCACCCCGTTTACGGCTTCCACCGCGCCCATACCGGCGTCGACTTCGGCGCCCCCACCGGCACCCGGGTCAAGGCCACCGGCGACGCGACCGTTGTGTTCGCAGGACGCAAAGGCGGCTATGGCAACCTCGTCATCCTGCGGCATCCCAACGGATACGAAACCTACTACGCTCACCTGAGTGGGTTTGCATCCGGGATCCACGCTGGCCGCACGGTCAGCCAGGGTCAGGTCATCGCCTATGTCGGCTCGACCGGCACCGCCACCGGCCCGCACCTGCACTATGAAGTGCGGATCGCCGGCCGGCCGCAGAATCCCATGGCCATCAAGCTCCCGGGGTCGCCGCCGCTGGCCGCGGCACAACGCGCTCGCTTCCTGGAACAGACCTCAGGCTGGTCGGACAAGCTGGCCCTGTTGCGCGGCACCAACCTCGCTGCACTCGATTGAATACAGCCCCCACGCATGAGGCCGAACGGTACATCGGTCTCATGTCCGGCACCAGCCTCGACGGTATCGACGCCGTTCTCGCCGAAATAGGCCCTACCGGCCAGCCCCGGCTGCTTAACACCCATTACCTGCCCTACCCGGACAGCTTGCGCGCGCAGCTACTCGCGTTGCACACGCCGCAGGCCGATGAAATCCATCTGGCCGCCTGCGTCGCAAACGAACTGGCGCGCCTGTATGCCGAAGCGGTCAGCGCACTGCTCGACGGGTTCGCCCGTGACAGCGTGCGCGCAATCGGATGCCACGGCCAGACCCTGCGCCACCGGCCCGCGGACGGCTACACGCTGCAGATCGGCAATGCCGCCCTCTTGGCCGAGCTCAGCGGCATCGCCGTCGTCGCCGATTTCCGCAGCCGCGACATCGCTGCCGGCGGCCAGGGTGCGCCGCTGGTACCGGCCTTCCACGCCCAAGTGCTCCAGCGTCCGGGGATACACCGCGTCATCGCCAATATCGGCGGCATTGCCAACGTCACCGATCTGCCGCCGGACGGTACGGTGCGCGGCTGGGACACCGGCCCCGGCAATATGCTGCTGGATGCATGGATCAAACGGCACCGTGGTGACCACTACGACCGCGACGGCGCCTGGGCGGCCAGCGGCAGCGTCCATCCCGGCCTGCTGGCCGCGCTGACGGAGCACCCCTACCTGCAATGCCCCCCGCCCAAGAGCGCCGGGCGCGAACAGTTCAATCTGGAGTGGCTGGACGCCGCGCTAGCCCAGCTCGGATCTGACATCAACCCGGCCGACGTGCAAGCCACCCTGCTCGAACTTACCGCCACCAGCCTCGCCAGTGAGGTCAACCGCGAATGTGGCGGCGTTCAGGCGCTCTATGTCTGCGGCGGTGGCGCGCACAACGGCGCGCTGATGCAGCGCGTCCGTGAGCACCTGCCAGGCGCCCAGATAGCGACCACCGCTGCGCTGGGCATCGACCCCGACTGGGTGGAGGCGCTCGCCTTTGCCTGGCTGGCGCGGCAGACGCTGCATCATGCGCCGGGTAATCTGCCGGCAGTGACCGGCGCACGGGGCGAACGCATCCTGGGGGCGATCTACCCGGCCTGAACCAGCCACCCCATCGGGCCGAGGGCGGCCCTCCTACCTGTAGAGCGGCGCCTCGCCGCGATGCCCCAATAAAAAAAGCGGCCGAGGCCGCTTTTTTTATTGGTTTATTGGGCTGGAAGCGCTTACGCCGAGAACGACGAACCGCAGCCGCAGGTGGTGGTGGCGTTCGGGTTCTTGATCACGAACTGCGCGCCTTCCAGGCCTTCCGAATAGTCGATTTCGGCGCCCACCAGATACTGGAAGCTCATCGAATCGACCAGCAGGGTCACGCCGTTTTTCACCATCACGGTGTCGTCGGCATTCTGCGCTTCATCAAAGGTGAAGCCGTACTGAAAGCCGGAGCAACCGCCGCCGGACACGAACACGCGCAGTTTCAGGTCTGGGTTGCCTTCCTCATCGATCAGGCTTTTGACTTTGCTGGCCGCGCTGTCGGTAAAAATCAGCGGGGACTCCATTTCGGTTGCTGCGTTCATGGTGATGCTCCTTGAAAATGTGTGAGGTGATTATCCGCATCACCCGGCTTGCGTCAAGCAAAGACCCTGTTCTGGCCGCGGAGTTCCGCCTGTTTAGGGCATACGACTCCATCCCGCCTTGCGCGGACTTCAGCACGTAGCGGATCGGAGTCCTTTAGGGCAGCATACCCACGTCGGCCAGCGCCGTGTCTTCGGGCAAATCGAACAGGATGTTCATGTTCTGCACCGCCTGCCCCGCTGCTCCTTTGACCAGATTGTCGATCACCGACAGCACCACCACGGTATCGCCGCCCTGCGGCCGGTGCACGGCGATGCGGCAGACATTGGCGCCGCGCACCGAACGGGTTTCCGGGTGCGCGCCCGCCGGCATCACGTCGACAAAGGCCTCGCCCGCATAGCGCTGCTCGAACAGTGCCTGCAGGTCGATGTCGGCACTCACTTTCGCGTACAGCGTCGCGTGGATGCCACGGATCAACGGCGTCAGATGCGGCACGAAGGTGAAGTCCACCGGCTTGCCGGCAAAGCGCTCCAGCCCCTGTTTGATTTCCGGCCAATGACGGTGGCCGCCGACGGCGTAGGCCTTGAAATTGTCCGCCGCCTCGGCGAACAGGATGTGGGTTTCCGGCTTGCGCCCTGCGCCCGACACGCCCGATTTGGCGTCCGCCACCAGAAAACCGGTGTCGACCGCGCCGGACTCCAGCAGCGGCAGAAAGCCCAGCTGCACCGCCGTCGGATAGCAGCCGGGGTTGGCGATCAGGCGCGCGCCCTTGATGGCGGCACGGTTGATCTCGGGCAGGCCGTACACGGCTTCCGCCACCAGGTCGGGGCAGGCGTGTTCCATCTTGTACCACTTTTCCCACACCGCGATGTCCTTGATGCGGAAGTCCGCCGCCAGATCGATCACCTTGACGCCCGCATCGAGCAGTGCGCGCGTCTGCTGCATCGCCACGCCGTTGGGGGTGGCGAAGAACACCACGTCGCACGCTTCCAGCCCGGCTTCTTCCGGGGTGGAAAACGCCAGCTTCACCCGCCCGCGCAGATTGGGGAACATCTCCGCCACCGGCATGCCGGCTTCCTTGCGGGAGGTGATGGCCTTCAGCTCCACCTGCGGGTGGCGCGCCAGCAGGCGCAGCAGTTCGACCCCGGTGTAACCCGTGCCGCCGACGATACCGACTTTGATCATGGTGTGAATCCTTGCAATGAATGACTGAATTGTAAGACAGCCGTGCGCGCATATAAAAAAAGCCGCCCTGAATCGGACGGCTTTTTTCTGCAACAGGCAGATTAACGCTTGGAGAACTGCTTGCGGCGACGCGCCTTGTGGAAGCCGACTTTTTTCCGTTCGACTTCGCGGGCGTCGCGGGTGACGAGGCCTGCCGCCTTCAGCGTGGGCTTCATCTCAGGCGAGAACTCGATCAGCGCGCGGGTGATGCCGTGGCGCACCGCACCGGCCTGGCCGGACTCGCCGCCGCCTGCCACGTTGACCATGATGTCGAACGTGTTCAGGTTGTCGGTCAGCACCAGCGGCTGGCGCACGATCATGCGACCGGTCTCGCGCGAGAAATATTCGTCGACCGGCTTGTCGTTGACGACGATTTTGCCGCTGCCAGCCTTGATAAACACGCGCGCAACCGATTCCTTGCGGCGACCCGTACCGTAGTTGTAGTTACCGATCATGATGCAGCCTTAACGTTAATATCGAGGGGCTTGGGCTGTTGAGCCTCGTGCGGATGGTCCGCGCCCGCGTAGATTTTCATTTTCTTGATCATGGCATAGCCAAGCGGGCCTTTGGGCAGCATGCCCTTGACTGCTTTTTCCAGCGCACGGCCGGGGAAACGTTCCTGCATCTTGCCGAAGGTCGTTTCGTAGATGCCGCCGGGGTAACCGGAGTGGCGATAGTATTTCTTGTCCTGTTCCTTGTTGCCGGTCACGACCATCTTGCTGGCGTTGACCACCACGATGTAATCGCCCGTATCGACGTGGGGCGTGAACTCGGGCTTGTGCTTGCCGCGCAGACGGCGGGCAATCTCGGAAGCCAGGCGACCCAGCACTTTGTTATCGGCATCAACCACGAACCAGTCGCGTTTGACTTCATGCGTTTTAGCGGAAAAGGTTTTCATGACCCAACCTCTGCACAGAGGACAATCTCGGAAAGCCGGACATTTTAACTGCCCACCCGGAACAAAGTCAAACACTGTCTGCGAATCCCGTTTCGCGCTGGCATACAATTCCTGCCATGACTGCCTGGCTTGCCACCTACCCTGTCGCCGCCGCCTTGCTGCCACCGCTTGTGCTGGTGATCCTGCTGGCCGCCGGGCTGCTCCTGCAGCGTCGCCGGCCGCGCCTCGCTACGTCGCTGATCCTGCTAGCCACCACCGCGCTCTATACCCTCTCCACCCCATGGATCGGCGGACTGCTGCAGAATACCCTGGAAATCAGTACCCCGGCCAGCCCGGCCCAACTGCGGACGGCGGACGCCATCGTCATCCTCGGCGGCGGGCGGCGCATCGACGCGGCCGAGTACGGCGGCGACACCTTGAACGGCCTCAGCCTGGAGCGCCTGCGCTACGCTGCCCATCTGCACCGCGCCAGCGGCCTGCCCATCCTGGTCAGCGGCGGCAAGCCCGGCGGCGGAACCCTCGCCGAGGGCCGTATCATGCAGCGCATCCTAACCAGCGAATACGGCATCTCCCCCCGCTGGATCGAAGACGCCTCGCTCACCACCCGGGACAACGCCCGCCTCTCTGCGGTGCTGCTCAAACAGGCCGGCGTCCGGCGCATCGCGCTGGTCAGCCACGCCTGGCACCTGCGCCGCGCCGTACCGCTGTTCGAAGCGCAAGGATTTGGCGTCGTCCCCGCCGGCATCCAGTTTGCCAGCACCCGCGTCGACTCTGCCCTCGATCTTTTGCCCACCCCTGCAGGCCTGCGCGACAGCAGCTTTGCCCTGCACGAATGGCTGGGTATTTTGTGGTACAAACTCCGCTCGTTTTTTGCTGAAGGAACCCCATGAAAGCCCGCGTCAAACTCATCGAAGGCGTCAGCTTCGTCGGCCAGAGCGAATCCGGCCACAGCGTCGTCATGGACGGCCCGCCCGAATCCGGCGGCAAGAACCTCGGCGTGCGCCCGATGGAAATGCTGCTGCTGGGGCTGGGCGGTTGCTCCGCCTTCGACGTGGTCCATATCCTGCGCAAGAGCCGCCAGCAGGTCACCGACTGCGTCGCCGACCTCTCGGCCGAACGCGCCGACACCGACCCCAAGATCTTCACCAGAATCCACGTCCACTTCACCGTCACCGGCAAGGCGCTCGACCCCAGGCGGGTCGAGCAGGCGGTGCACCTGTCCGCCGAGAAATATTGCTCGGCCTCGATCATGCTCGGCAAGACCGCCGAGATCACGCACGATTTCGAGGTAGTGGAAGACTGATTGCCTAAAAATTAACGGGCTCCCCAAAGAGCCCGTTTTCTGGCCTTGTCGTATGTCAAGGCCGTCATCCAAACCCGCAGATGCTGTCCAAGACCGGCTTTGGTGAAACCTGTTTTGGACAAGAGTGGACCGACCTACGAATTAAATTCTGGAAAGACAATCCTGATTAAGTACCATGTTTGCGCCAAAGCCAAAGATGGCGTCCGCCCGGGACGGCATGTATATTGTTTTATAAAAAATAAAATGTGGGCTGCGGGGGGAGAGCTTTTATAAAAGAATTGGAAGCAAAAGGCTCGCTGTGGCTGCTGGAATCGGCAGCCGATGCCATGCTGATCACCGATTCGTCCGGACGCATCGTGCTGGCCAACACGCCAGCCGAAGCACTGTTCGGCTATACGCGGGCCGAACTGCTCGCACTGTCGGTCGAGAGCCTGATTCCGCCGCGTTTTCGCGCCACCCATGTCACCCGGCGCCAGAACTATGCCGCGCACCCCGGCAGCCGTGTCATGGGCAGCGGGCTTGAACTGTACGGCCTGCGCAAGGACGGCGGCGAGTTCGCCGCGGATGTCAGCCTGAGCCCGCTGGAAGGCGGCTATGTGCTGGCCACGGTGCACGACATCACCCGCCGCAAGCGCGCCGAGGAGGCGCTGGCCGAGCAGAGCACGCGGCTCGCCGCCATCGTGGAGACGGCGGTGGACGCCATCATCACCATCGACGAGCGCGGCACCATCGACTCCTTCAATCCCGCCGCCGAGCGCCTGTTCGGCTATGCGCGGGACGAAGTGCTGGGCAAAAACGTCTCCCAGCTCATGCCCTCCCCCTATCGCGAAGCGCACGACGGCTATCTCGCGCACTATCTGGCCACCGGCGAGAAGCGCATCATCGGCCTCGGCCGCGAGGTGGTGGCGCAGCGCAAGGACGGCACCACCTTCCCGATTAACTTGGCAGTGAGTGAAATGCGCGTGGGAAACCGCCGCCTGTTCACCGGCCTGGTGCACGGCATCAGCCTGCGCAAGCAGGCGGAAGAACGCCAGGCGCGGCTGATCCACGAGCTGGAAAGCGCGAACGAGGAACTGAAGAACTTCGCCTATGTCGTTTCCCACGACCTGAAGGCGCCGCTGCGCGCCATCGGCTCGCTGGCGGACTGGATCAGCACCGACCAGTCGGAGAAACTCGACGCCGAGGGCAAGGAACACCTGCGTTTGCTGATCCAGCGGGTGCGGCGCATGGACAGCCTGATCGACGGCATCCTGCAATACTCCCGCGTCGGCCGCGTGCGCGAGGCGGTGGTGGCGGTGGACGTGAACGAGATCGTCAAGGAAGCACTGGCAATGCTCGCCCCGCCGCCGCACATCCATGTCGAGGTCGCCCCCGATCTGCCGACCATCCGCGCCGAGCGCACCCGCATGCTGCAGCTGTTCCAGAACCTGCTGTCCAATGCCATCAAGTATCTGGACAAGCCGAAAGGCCTGATCCGCGTCGACTGCGTGGGGCACGACCAGGAGTGGGAATTCAGCGTCAGCGACAATGGTCCGGGCATCGAAGCGCGGCACTTCAAGCGGATTTTCCAGTTGTTTCAGACCCTCGCGCCCAAGGACCGGGTGGAGAGCACCGGCGTCGGCCTGGCGCTGGTGAAAAAAATCGTCGAGATGTACGGCGGGCGCGTGTGGATCGAATCGCAGCCGGGCGTCGGCAGCACCTTTTTCTTTACCTTGCCGCGCGGCGGCACAAACGAACAGGAGCAGCGCAATTGAAGGCAACCTGCAAGGCAATCATGTTGGTGGAAGACGACGAGGTGGACGCCATGACCGTGCGCCGCGCCCTGAAGGAATTGCATGTGAACAATCCGCTGGTGCGGGTGGAGAACGGCGAGGAGGCGCTGGCCTACCTGCGCGCGCCGGGCCAGGTCATGCCGTGCCTCATCCTGCTCGACCTCAACATGCCGGTGATGGGCGGCATCGAGTTCCTGCAAGTGGCCAAGCACGATGCCGCACTCCGACGCATTCCGGTGGTGGTGCTCACCACTTCCGAGGAGCAGCAGGACAAGGTGGCGAGCTTCGACCTCGGCGTGGCCGGCTACATCCGCAAACCGGTCGACTACCGGCAGTTCGTGGAAGCGGTGCGCGCCATCGACGCCTACTGGACCCTTTCCGAGCTGCCGCAATGAGCCACGCCACCCTGCGCGTGCTGCTGGTCGAGGACGATGCCGTCGATCGCCTCGCCTGCCGCCGTGCGCTGGCGGCGCAGTCCGACTACGTGTTTGAGGTGGCGGAAGCCGACACCGCACGCGCCGGCTTGAGCCACGTGCATGCCGAGGTACCGGATCTGATCCTGCTCGACTACCACCTGCCGGACATGGACGGCCTGGAGTTTCTCGCCGAACTCGCAGCAGAGATCGGCGAGCCAAGAGTGCCGGTGATCATGCTGACCGGTGCCCAGGACATCGCGATTGCCGTCGACGCCATGCGCCGCGGCGCGCGCGATTACCTGGTCAAGGACGGTGAGCGGGACTACCTCAAGCTGCTGCCGGCGGTGATCCATCGCGTGCTACGCGAAAGCCAGGCGCATGCCGACAAACGCGCAGCGGAAGAACAGCTGCGCGCCGCCGAGGCCCGGTATCGCAGCCTGGTCGAACAGATTCCGGCAATCACCTTCACCGCCGCGCTGGATGTGCCGGGCAACCTGCTCTACGTCAGCCCGCAGATCCAGCGTCTCGGTTTTTCGCCGGAGGAATGGCTGGCGAGTCCCGAAGGCGTGCTCAACCGCATTCATCCCGAAGACCAGGCGCGGGTGCTGGAAGCCTTCGCCCGCAGCTACGAATCCACCGAGCCGCTGCGCTGCGAATATCGCCTGCTGACGCATGACGGTGAGCCGCGCTGGTTCCTCGACGAAGCCCGCGTGGTTCACGACGCGGCTGGCGCACCGCTGTGCCTGCAAGGGGTACTGATCGACATCACCGAGGACAAGCGGCGCGAGGCGGAACTCGAGTTTCACCGCCGCCATCTTGAGAGACTGGTGGCCGAACGCACCGGCCAACTGGAAAAACAGACCGAGATGCTCAGATCGGCCAACGTCAACCTGGTGAAAGAAATCGACGAGCGCCGGCAGGCCGAGCGGGCTTTGCGCGCCAGCGAGGCGCGCTTCCGGCTGCTGCTCGAATCGGTCGGCGAGGGTATCTATGGGCTCGACACCGAGGGACGCTGCACCTTCGTGAACGAAGCCGCGCTGGCGATGCTCGGCTATGCCCGCGACGAACTGCTGGGGCGTGAGACCCACAGCCTGATTCACCACACCCATGCCGATGGCAGCGCCTACCCGGCCGAGGCCTGTCCTGTTTACGATGCTTTCCGCACGGGCCAGCCGACCCACGGGCTGGTGGAAGTGCTGTGGCGCAAGGACGGCAGCTCCTTCCCCGCGGAATATTCGGCGCAGCCGTTGCGCGAGGCGGGACGCGTGACTGGCGCGGTGCTGCTGTTCCGCGACGTCACCGAAGCGCAGGCCCTGAGGCACCTGCTTTCGTACCAGGCCACGCACGACGCGCTCACCGGCCTGGTCAACCGTCAGGAGTTCGAGCGCCGGCTGGAGCGGATGCTCATCGAAACACGGGGAGACGGCGAGGCGTACGCGCTGCTCTATCTCGACCTCGACCGGTTCAAGGTGGTGAACGACACCTGCGGCCACACCGCGGGCGACCAGCTGCTGCGACAGATCACGGCGCAGCTGCAGGAGCACCTGCGCGGTCGAGACACCCTGGCGCGGCTGGGCGGCGACGAGTTTGGCGTGCTGCTCGAACACTGCCCGCTGGACCAGGCGCTGCGCATCGCCACGGAGTTGCGCGACGCGACGCAGGACTATCGTTTCGTATGGGAGGGCAAGCCGTTCTCGGTCAGCGCGAGCATCGGCCTGGTGCCGCTGTCCGCAACCAGCGGCAGCGTATCCGCCGCGCTCGCCGCCGCCGATGCCGCCTGCTACGCGGCGAAGGAGCAGGGCCGCAACCGGGTGCATCTGTATCAGCCGGACGACGCCCTGCTCGTGCAGCAGCACGCCCAGATGCAATGGGTGTCGCGGCTGACCCATGCCCTCGATTCCAACCGCTTCCGCCTGTACCAGCAGGTCATCGCGCCGCTCGGTCAGCACGGCCAGAGCCGCCCGCACCACGAGATCCTGCTGCGCCTGCTGGACGAGGAGGGGCAGGTGGTCGAACCGATGGCCTTCGTGCCGGCGGCGGAGCGTTACAACCTGATGCCCGCCATCGACCGCTGGGTGGTGCGTGAGGTGATCAGTCACCACGCCGTGCAGCAGCGCCACGCGCCCATGGCCGAGCGGCCGATCTTCGCCGTCAACCTATCGGGGAGTTCGCTTGCGGATGAGCGCCTGGCCGAGTTCGTGTGCGGCCTGCTGGCCGAGTACGGCGTGCCGGCCGACATGCTGTGCTTCGAGATTTCCGAGACCGCGGCCATCGCCAACCTCAGCCGCGCCACAGAGTTCATCCAGACGCTCAAACGCGAGGGCTGCCTGTTCGCGCTGGACAACTTCGGCAGCGGCATGACTTCGTTTACCTACCTCAAGCAGCTGCCGGTGGACTTCCTCAAGATCGACGGCAGTTTCATCCGTACCCTGGCCGAAGACCGCTTGACGCACGCCATGGCCGAGGCGATCAACCGGGTAGCCCATGTGATGGCGATCGAGACCGTGGCCGAATGCACGGAGACCGCGCCGATTCTTGCCCTGCTCAAGGAGATCGGCGTGGATCACGCCCAGGGCTATGCCCTGGCGCGGCCGCAGCCGCTGCCGGACGCGCCCGTGCCCGGCACCGCAGGGGGGCTGCGTCGCGACGCAGCACGCCGCCCGTGACCCATCCCCAAGCTCAAGAACAGTAACGAATCAGGCTTTTTCGCCGGTCGCCAGCAACAACCCGCCCCACGGCAGCGCGCTGGGCATGGCCTGTTCCAGGCAGCGCGCTGCGCGCGTGGCGGAAGGCAGGAAAATGGCCGAGCGCAGTTTGAGGTTACGTACCGGCAAACCGGAGAACAGCGCGCGTACTTCGCGTGCGGTATGCCAGCGGGCGCCATGATAGGCGCCGCAGCCGCCGCCCCTGCCCTTTTGCCGATACAGCAGGCTGCTCCGATTGAGCCAGCCGATGGCAAAGCGGCGGCATGCCACCCGCACGCTTTCGGTCACGGCCTGGCGTTCGTCGTCGACAAAACAGAGCGCGGCGATGGACAGTACATGATCGAAGCTGGCATCGGCGAACGGCAGGTCGCGCGCATCCCCTTCCACCCAGCTCAATGCCGGACTGCTGTGGGCGCGCGCGAAATCCAGCCAGTCGGGATTGGGATCGAGTCCGGTTGCGACGAGGTCGTCGGCTGCGGCGCGGCGGGTGAACCAGCCGGTACCGCAGCCGACGTCGAGCAGGCTGTCGCCCGGCTGCGGCGCGAGCAGGCGCGCGGCCAGCGCGTATTCGGCCTCGCCGATCCAGCGCCCGCGCGGGGTGTCGTACCAGGCTTCATAGTCGGCGGGGTTCATGCCGTCAGCGACTTCCAGACGCTGATCAATGCTTCGGCTGCCCTGTCGATTTCACTCTCGGTCGTGAACCGGCCCAGCGACAGGCGCACCGCGCCTGCAGCCGCTTCCCGCGTCAGCCCCATCGCCGCGAGCACGCCGCTCGACGCGTGGTCTCCGGCATGGCAGGCAGAACCGGTGGACGCGGCCACGGTGGAGGCAGCGGCCAGCAGCTGCCAACCCGCCACAGCGGGGAAGGAAATGTTGAGGGTGTTGGGCAGGCGTTCGGCTGGGTGGCCATTGAGGCGCAGACCCGGAATGGCGGCGGCGAGCAGCCCGTGCAGGCGGTCGCGCAGCGCTGTCATGCGTGCGGCTTCCTGCGCCAGCGTTGTCCGTGCGAGCCGCGCTGCCTCGCCCAGGGCAACGATGTGCGGCACGTTTTCGGTGCCGGGACGCAGGCCGTGTTCGTGGCCGGCGCCGTACTGGATGGGGTCGAGCGCGACACCTGTTCGCACATACAGCGCCCCCACGCCCTTGGGTGCGTAAAACTTGTGGCCGGCCAGGGTCAACAGGTCGGCGCCCAGTGCATGCACGTCCACCGCCACCTTCCCGGCGGCCTGGGCCGCATCCACGTGCATCAGCGCGCCCGCGGCATGGGCAAGATCGGCCAGCGCGCGCACGGCCTGCAGGCTGCCGGTCTCGTTGTTGGCCAGCATCACCGACACCAGCGCCACCTCCGGCGTGATGACGTTCGCCGCGTGATTCACTTGCACTCGGCCGGTGGCATCCACCGGCAGCTCGGTTAATGACCAGCCTTCCCGTGCCAGATGGCGCAGGGGGTGCAGTACGGAGGGATGTTCGATGGCAGACGTCACCAATACGGCGCGCCCGCTGGACAACGCCGCCCGCGCGGCACCCAGCAGCGCCAGGTTGTTGGCTTCGGTGGCGCAACCGGTGAAAACGATTTCCGGGGGCGTTGCGCCTATCAGCGCCGCCACCTCGGCACGGGCGGCCTCCACCGCGGCCTTCGCGCGCTGCCCAACAACATGATCGGAAGACGGGTTGCCATAGTGAACGGCGAGATACGGCAGCATGGCTTCCAGCACGCGCTGATCGACCGGCGTGGTGGCGTTGCAGTCGAGGTAAATCAGGTCGTGGTTCATCCGATCTGCACCTACATTGATTGTGGCCATCGGATGTTGCCACGGGATGGGAACCGCCTCACTCCGCGCCCTGATCTGGCAACTCGGACGACGCTTGAGCAAAGCCCTGCGGCGAATAGCGGGCGAGCAGCACGCCATCCTTGTACACGCGTAGCTCTTGATCTGCGAACGGCCGCCACGGGCCGTCGGCAAGCTGCTCGGTCGCAACCAGCGCGAAGCGGCCGCGACCATCCGATGACTCCAGATAGTGGAGCCGATCATGGCCGTAGGCGATCAGGATGCGTCCGTTCGAGAGAAGAAAATTGAATTTGCCCCGGATGGCGATGGCATCGGCGAGGCGATTCAGCGCATTGAGCCAGGGCTGATGGTCGTCGGTGGCGTAGGTTCCGGCGATCCCGGCCAATATCTGGCAGAAGGCGTGCTCCGAATCCGTCTCGCCCACCGGATGGCAAGACGGATTGGGCGCCGATTCGACAACGCCGGATATCAGACCATTGTGGGCGAATACCCATTCACGGCCGCAGCACGCGTGGACGAACGGATGGGTATTTTCCACGCTGGGCACGGGTGGATGCCGTGCCTTGCGAATATGGGCGATCACCAGGTCTGCAGCCAGGCTTTCCGACAAGCGCAAGAAGTGCGTACTGCTCCAGCCGGGTTCCGGGGATTTCTCGATATTCGGATAACCGCCCGACCAAAAGGCGACACCCCAGCCATCGGGATTGTCGGCGGATTCGCCACCCCGTAATCGAAAAGGGCGCAGCCAGCGGGAGAGGGATCGGGGCGTGCTGCTGCTGGCGCCGAACAACTCGCACATTTCAGAAGATCAGGTTCATGTCCGCCTGCATGACCACGTCCTTGTAGTAGCGGGCGGGGTCCGCGATCTTCGCGCCGTCGATCAGGTCGCGCTCGCTCATGCCGAACAGCGGGATATTGAGCGGGCAGGCCAGCACTTCGCCGCCCTCGGCGGTGAACATGAAGAACAGGTCTTCCAGCAGCGGCAATTCCAGTTCGTCCATGCGCTTCATCACCGCTTCGCCTATCTCGGGCATGTCCGGCAGGCATCGGAGTCCGGCCTCTTCGCCCGGTGGATGGCGTTGACGCCGCGCGAACCGAAGAACACCGTCACCCTGGCGCCCTGCCGGAGCAGGCTCAAGGCCGTCATCAGCGCGTTGAACACCTGACACAGCTCGTCGTGAAAACACATGATCGAGACCTGCTTCTGCTTCGTTGCTTCCGCCATGGCGATTGCCTCCTAAAAAGTGATGATCTCGTCGGCTGCCGAGATCAGGGCGCTCAGGCCTTTCATCGAACTCTTCTTCACGCCGGGAAGCGGGTAGCCGTCCTCCCAACCCAGACCGCGCATCGTGCTGCCGCACACCTGCACGTCGAGGCCAACGTCGAGTAATTCATAGAACAGGGCGCGGCACGGATTGCCCTCCGGTAACTCGGGGTCGGCGAGCCGGGCGCCGCCCTCGACCAGAAACAGGTGGACGTCCTTGTTGTCCGCCAGCATCGCCCCAGCGAGGCGTATGGCGGTGTAGCTCCGGTTGTCGGGCGCGTCCGGCGCGGCGTGCAGAATGATCAGTGCCTTGGTCATGTTTCTCCTAGAACCACTTGTAGAGCCAGTATTTTTCATAGGCCACCTTGCCCCAATGCAGCAGGCGCCCGGCTTGCCTCAGCTTCATGCGCGGCGCGGGCTCGGCGTAGAAGTTGCCGCTGCCGAATCCGGCCCGGCCATCGCCGGCTTCGATGAAGCACGCGCCCTCGCCCTGGAATTGCGTCGCCGTGCCGGCGCCGGTGATTTCGGCAGCGAGATTGTGCGCGACCACGTCGGCCTGCCCGTGCGCCAACACGCCGGCCTTGGGCAGCGGCTTGCCGATGGCAAGCGGGATGCCGGTCACGTCGCCGATGGCGTACACGCCGGGGAAAGGCGTGGCGAGCGTGGCGCGATCCACCGCGACCCAGCCGCTGTCGCCGCACAGCCCCGCCGCACGTACCGCCTCCGGCGCGCGATGCGGCGGCACATAGACTAACAAGTCGAAATCGGCACGGGCGCCGCTTTCGAAATGGATGCGGCGCGCGCCGGGGTCCACCGACGCGACTTTTTCCTGCGGGTGATAGCCGATGCCTTTTTGCTCGACCATGGCGCGCACTTGCGCCGAGGCCTCGGCTCCCGCCACCGGCATCGGCCCCGGCTCGGGCGAGTAGAGATCGATCTGCACCTGGTCGCGCAAGCCGCGCCGGCGATAGTCCCATTCCAGCAACATGGCCGCCTCGTAGGGTGCGGCCGGGCACTTGAACGGCATCGCGCTCACCAGCAGCGCGAGTCGGCCGTGCGTCAACGCCAGGCGCGCGCCGCGGATCGCCTCCGCGCTGGCCAGGCTGTAAAGGTTATGTCCGGCCTCGGCCAGGCCCGGCACGGTCTCCGGCGCCAGCTCCGCGCCCAGGGCGATGACCAGGTAATCCGCCGACAACTCTGTTCCGTCCACGGTCACCGCGCGCCGTGCCGGGTCGATGCGCTCCACGCGGCCTTGCACCAGCTCGATGCCGCGGCGCGCGAGCGCGGTGTAAGGCCGGGAGATCTGCTGCGGCGCGCGCAGCCCGAGCATCAGCCACAGCAAGGAAGGTTGAAATAAATGCGTGGAGGCTTGTTCCACCAGCACGATGCGGTGCTCGCGCGATAGCGCGCGCCGCAACCGGCTGGCGGCGACGATGCCGCCGATGCCGCCACCGAGAACCAGCAGCGTTTTACCCTGTGCCATGATCCGCCTCCGGGGTTGACGAGACTACAAACCCACCATGGTGGCCGCTTGATCCCACTCGCGCACGATCTGCAGCAGTTGCCCCGCGTGGGCCGCCTCCGGATCGTACGCCACGGTCAGCACGTGGGGATGTTCGGGGCTGAAGTGCGCCGAGACCACCCCCTGGTTCCCGCTCAACGCTTCCTCGATCCTTGCGCGTTGCTCGGCGCTCAACGTCGGATGCACATGAATCAGAATATCCGTGATGTCCATAGCGATCTCCTTTGCCGGTTTAACGGCGAGGTTGTTGAAGGCGCGCCTCAGCGACTGAGATCGCGTTTTTTCTGCTCGAACGCTTCGCGCTCGATCTCGCCGCGCGCGTAGCGTTCCTCCAGAATCTGCAATGCACTCTTCTGCGCTGGCGCGCCTCGACTGCCTGCTTCATCCGCCAGCCATTTAATGAGGGCAAAAATCCCCAGGACCAGCAGCGCCCAGAACAGCAGCATGAAGAGCCAGCCGAGCCCGGGCCAAGCGCCAAATGTTCCCATCCAGCCCATCATGCGCTACTCCTTAAAAAGTCATCACCCGGTCAGACTCGCAGGTGAGACGATACAGATCCTGCATGGTGGGCAAGGCGCACACCTCGCCCGCCTCGGCGCTGCGCAGCTTGAGGCAGATGCCGCAGGCGTCAATTTTGCCGCCGCGATCGGCCAATTCCTGCATCGCCTTCGTCACGGCGAAATGTTCCGTGTCCAGGGATTCGCATTCGACGCCTTTTCCGAGCAGGAATACATGGACCGCGTCGCCCTGCCCGAGCGCGAAACTGCCCAGGCGGAAAGCGTTCCACACGGTTTCCGGGTCGTCCGAGCAGACCACAATACCGAGTTTCATACTAGCCTCCTTTAGCGGGTGTTTTGCCGGGTCCCTGACAGAATCACGAACGTCATGCGGCCGGCGACGCTGCCGAGGGTCTCGCCAGGATCGGGATTGCCCACTTTAAACCACATGCCCGCGGTTTCTCCCTTTGCGTATGGCGTGCCGTTCTCCAGCACCCCGGTTTCGGTGATGCGTACCCGCGCCGTTGCGAGGATATCGATCCTGTAGCCCGCAACCTGCGCCGCCACCGCGTAACCCCGTTTCATGGCGGAGACTTCTTCGCGGCTCACGTTGCAGTCCGCGCACACTTCGATGTGTAGCGCGGGGAGCGGCTCGGCCTGGGCCGACGGTTCGCAGCGCATGGCCTGCCCGGGCGGCTGGTGCGGGATTCCGGCTTCCAGGGGGCGGGCCGCCACCGTGTTCGCCCAAACAAGCAGGGAAGACATCGCGAGAATGGCGGCAACGGTGGGTTTCATGCCAGGACGCCCCCGATCACGCTCTTCATCAGAATGTAGCTGGCCACCACCACCAGGAACCAGGCGAAGGATTTTTTCAGGGTGGCCTGCGAGACGTATCCTGCCAATCGCGTGCCCACGAAGCTGCCCACCACGGTGACGGCGGTAAACGCGCCCATCATGGCGTAGTCGATCGGCACGCCGCCCATGTAGCCGGCGAAGCCGGCATAGGATTTTGCGGCGACGATGGCCAGCGAAGTGCCCACCGCCTGCTTCATGGGAACGCCGGAGAGCAGCACCAGCGCCGGCACGATCAGGAAACCGCCGCCCACGCCTACCAGGCCGGTCAGTGCGCCAACGCCGATGCCGTGCAGGGCGATGTGGCCCATGCAGGGGGAGAAGAAATCGTGGCAACTCCTGAAAGCAGCCGTGCCGCTACCGGTGGCAACCACCCCGTCCGCCGAAGCCGCAACGGTAGACGCGGGAATTAATTTGGCGGGTTTCAACATGCGCCAGGCGGCGGCATACATCACCAGGGCGAACAGGCCGAGCTGAATGACCACAGGGGTCAGCAAACCCAGCCGCGCGCCGGCGAAGGTGCCCATCACGCCAAACAAACCGAATACCAGCGCCACCCGCACGACTACGTTGCCACGCCGCCAATGGTCAAAGGCCGTCAAGGTGGCGGTGATCGCCACCACGCCCAGGCTCATGGCAATGGCCGATTTCGGCGCCACGTCGAGCAGATACAGCAGCGCCGGCAGGGCAATGATGGAACCGCCGCTGCCGAACAGGCCCAGCACCATGCCGGTCACCATGCCGGCGAGGATTGCAAGAATGTCCATCTCTGCCCCCCATCAAAATTCAAGCAATATCGATGCGTCGCCTGGCCGGACTTAAGACCCGGTCGGGCAGCTGAAAATGCTGTACCCCGGCGACCCCGCCTCGATGCCGAGCGGCATGCCGGCTGTCTCGGCATAGGGGGCGGTGAAGAAATTGAGCGGCGCGCCCGATGCCGGCGGGGCGAGCTGGAAGTCGCGGGCATGGTTGTAGGCGACCCAGTTGGCCTCGGCGCTGCCCAGGAGATAGGCGCCGACCTCACGCTGGCGCGTGTCGGACACGCCAGCGTCGGCGAGCTTTAATGCATCGGCGGGGTCAACCGGCACCCAGCCCAAGCCGCCCAGATACACCTCCGCCCGGGTATGCAGCGCCTGGGTGACGTCGCCGGTTGCGCCGAGCGCGGGCGCAAAGCGCGACGGCGCGGCGCGGATGCCAAGCGCCGTGCGCGCCGGTAGACCCGCCGCGCGGCACAGGGCCACCAGCAGCGAGCTGATGTCGACGCACTTGCCGCAGAATTCGCCGGCCGCCAGCATGGCCGGCACATCGCCCAGGCCGCACCAGCCGACATCGAAACGGCGCCGGGCATGCGCCAGCACCCATTCGTAAAGAGCGCGCAGCTTGTCCACCGGCGCGGCCAGGCCTTGCGTGATGGCCTCGGCCCGCGTGCGAACTTCGCCATCGACAGGCAAATGCGCGCTCGCAGCCAGGTAGCGGCGCGCCTCCTCGGGCAGCGCTGTGTCCGCGCGTGCCTGCGCAAGATCGCAGGCCACCTCCCGCGTCTCCACCTGTGTGGTGACGGTCAAACGCGGATCGTCCTGGACGCCCGGCCAGCGCACGAACAGCATCGGCGCCCCATGCACCGGATCGTGGTGAAGCGTCAGCTCGGCATGGTTGCCGACGCTTTCAAGTGCAATCCGTCGCTGATGCGGGGTGTCCTGCGGCACGGGCAGCCACAGGGCGAGCGCCGGGAAGCGGCCCTGCAGCGCCAGCTGGAAGGTCAGGTCGAGTTGCATCGTGTGATCCAGTTTCAGTGCCCGGCGGGCTTGCTGGCGCGGGCGTGGGCGTCGAAGCTGCCCTTGGCTTTCCAGCCTTCGATGCCGTCCTGCAGCACTTTGACGTTGTCGTAGCCCAGCAGGCGCAGCGCGAACACGGCCTGGGCGGACAGCGAGCCGGAATTGCAATACATCACCACCATGCGGTCTTTCGGCAATTCGGCGCGTCGCGCCACCGCCTGCCGCCACTCGATGTTGACCGCGCCGGGGATGTGCTCCTTGGCGTACTGGGCGGCGTCGCGTGCATCGACGATGAAGACTTTCTTCCAGTCCGCTTTCGGAATCTGCTCCGGCCAGATCAGGCTGCTGCCGTATTCGGCGAAGTCCATGTATCCGGAGAGGGCATCGACCACGACGGGCTTCTCTTCCGCTTGGGCGGACGCGGCCAGGAGGGACAAGCTGGCGAAGAGGGCGACGAGTTTAATCATGTGAAGGGTTTTTTTCATGGTTGGAAGCTTGATCAATCGGCGGCCGGGTTGAGGCGCGGGTGGGTCTCCTCGCAGGCCAGCAGGACGATGGCGCCCGAAACGAACATGGCGGCGGCGACGAACCAGAACCCGGCATTCATATCGCCGCTCACATGCGCCACCCCGCCCAGCAGCAGCGCGCCGATGCCATAGCCGGTGTCGCGCCAGAAGCGGTAGATGCCGATGGCCGAGCCGCGCCAGTTGGGGTGGGCGATGTCGGCCACCGCCGCCGAGAGATTCGGGTACAGCAGCGCCATGCCGAAGCCGGTCACCGCCGCCGAGAACGACCACCACGCGACACCGCTGCCGAGCAGCGTCATGCCCACGCCCGCGCCGCACAGCCACATGCCCCACACAATCGGTTTTTGGCGGCCGATGTGGTCGGAGAGCTTGCCGGTGAACAACTGCGATCCGCCCCACACGAAACCGTACACGCCCACCACCCAGCCGATTTGGGCCAGACTCATGCCCTGCTGATAGAAGAACACCGGATAGAACACCCAGATCAGCGCATCGACGAATTTCTCCACCAGGCCGGCCTGGCTGAGGGCGGCCATGCGCTTGTCGCGCCACGACATCAGGGTGAACACGTCCCAGGTCGAGGGTTTATCGGAAATGTTTTGCGGAAAACGCGGCTTCGGGCCGGTGCTCTTGCCCGCGGCGTGGCGCGCGCCTTCGGCGCGGGCCCAGGGCAGGGTTTCCTTGACCCACAGCGCGGTCAGCACCAGCGCGCCGGCGATCACGGTCGCGCCGAATATGAACAGCCCCATGCGCGGGCCAAATGAAGTGGCCAGGTAGCCGGTGATGATGCCGGCGACGGCCACGCCCACATACCCGGCAAACTCGTTGAGACCGATGGTGAGGCCGCGCTGGTCGGCGCGGGTGATATCCAGCTTGGCGGTCTGTGTCATCGACCAGGTGAAGCCCTGGTTCACGCCAAGCAGCACCGTCGCGGCGACGATCCAGCTCCAGCTCGGCGCATGCAGGATCATGAAGGGAATCGGGATCGCCGATGCC
The DNA here is from genome assembly GCA_947085345.1 of uncultured Gammaproteobacteria bacterium. Taxonomy (GTDB): domain Bacteria; phylum Pseudomonadota; class Gammaproteobacteria; order Burkholderiales; family Thiobacillaceae; genus Thiobacillus. Next base: position 25,308 of record CAMTWC010000043.1, read on the forward strand.
CAGCCCAGGAGCAGCACCGTCTTGCGCCCCATGCGCTCCGACAGGCGGCCGGCGACGAAATTGAGCGCGCCCTTGACGAAGCCGAAGGCGACCACAAACGCCATCAGCAGCATGAAGGAGCCTTTGGGCACGCCGAATTCGGTTTCGGCCAGCGCCGGGATCACGGTGCGCATCATGCCCAGCGTCAGGCCGACCAGGAATACCTGGAACAGCTGGTGCAGGAACTGGTTCAGGTTGTCGCGGATGCCATGGTTGTAGGCGTGGTAGGAAACTTCAGCATGGCTCATGAGGGCACTCCAAAACGTGGGCCGGGATTAGGGTTTCGCTCGCGACGGTTTGACATGCGCGCCGTAGCCGGATTTTTTAACGACTTCGATCAGCTTGGCCGGACTGGTCCTGGCGTCGTCGTAGCGAATCACCGCTTCGTCGGGATCGCGGCTGACCCTGGCCTCGTCAACGCCGTCGGCGAAATCCAGCGCCGTCTTGACCGTGACCGGACACATCGGGCAGTACATGCCTTCCAGCACCAGGGTCACGCTGCGTGGGGCAGCCTGGGCGGCGAAGCCGGTGCCCAGCAGGAGCGCGAATGCGGTCGTGGAAATGATTTTCTTCAAGTGCATGGCGATTTCTCCTAATCCAGCAACAAGCGCGGCAGAATTTCCGGCAGCAGCGCCACGACCGTCACGCAGGCGGCGACGGCCCAGAACGCAATGCGCTGCATGCGCATCAGGCGCGGGTTGGCGCACAGCGAGCCGATCGCGCATGCCTTCTTCGGGCGATAGAGCATGTAGCCGCTCCAGGCCAGGAATGCAGCCGTGGCCGCGAGCAGGTAGGGTTTGAACGGATGCAGCGCGCCCAGACCCGACGCCCACGCCCCGCCGACGCCCAGCAGTACCAGCACCAGCGGACCCAGGCAGCAGGCGGAGGCGAGCACGGTTCCGACGATGCCGCCGACCAGCACCAGCTTTACTTTTCCGGCTTCTTCCATGGCGGTTTCCTAGGCGGTGATATTGGCCGCGACCATCCTGTTCATCTCGGCGGGGCGCGGCGGAATTTCGCTGACGAGGAAATTCACGAACTCGTCCTTGTCGGTGATGCGCAGACCGGGATTGAAGCGCTTCTCGAAACCGATGGTCGAAGACGGCTTGCCGGAAATACCGGCGCCGCACACGCTGCCCGCCTGATGGCCGGGGAAAATTTCAGTTTCATCCGCCAGGCTCAGCAGCTTGGCGTGCAGGCTGTCGAACAGCATGCCGGCCATGGCTTTCTCGCGGCCCGCCAGATCGGGGCGCCCCACGCTGCCGACGAACAGCGTGTCGCCGGTGATAACGAACCACGGCTGCTCGCTGCGGCGCTTGTCGGTCACCAGCAGGCAGATGCTGTCCATCGTGTGGCCGGGCGTGTGCAGCACCTTGATCACCACATTGCCGGCCTCGATCGTCTCGTTGTCCGTCAGCGGCGTGAAGTCGAACTTCACTACATCCGCATCGCTCTCGTGCAGGCAGTATTTGGCGCCGGCCAGCTTCGCCAGCGCACGGCCGCCGGAATAGTGGTCGGCGTGCACGTGGGTGTCGATCACATGGCCGATGGTTACGTTGGCTTTCCTGGCTTCATCGATGAACCATTCCTCGTCGCCCGCCACCACGTCCACCGCCACGGCCTTGCCGAGCGAGCCGCAGCCGAAAAAATAAGAGAGGGAAGATTCTTTTGTCGCAAGTTGTTTGAAAAACACGGAAGTCTCCTTGGGTGGGTATGAGGAACAGTTAAGGGTCAGGATTCGGCCAGCGGCAAACCAGCCGCCTGCCATTCCGCCGTGCCGTCGGCGATCTTCTGCGCGCGGTAGCCGTGCTCCTTCAGCAGCGCCACCGCCTCGGCTGACATCATGCAGAACGGCCCGCGGCAGTAGGCAACGATATCCTTGTCGGCGGGCAGTTCCTTGATGCGCTGGCGGATTTCGTCGAGCGGCATCGAGCGCGCGAACGGCAGGTGGCCATTGGCGTATTCGGTGGACGGGCGCACGTCGATCACCACCACGTCGCCGCGGCGGGCCTTGTCCATCAGCGAGCGCCGCGTTTCGGCGTCGAGCTTTTCCGGCGCGGCGAAAATCTGGTCCATCGCCAGCTTGAGCTCGACCAGGTGTTCTTCCGCCACCGTGCGCAGGTTGACCCACAGCGCGCTGACGTCCTCTCCGGACAGGCGGTAGGCGATGAAGCGCCCGTCGCGCTGCGCCACCACCAGCCGCGCCGCCTTCAGCACCTTGAGGTGCGCGCTCGCCAGCTTGATGTCGATGCCGGCTTCGGCAGCCAGGGCGTCCACGGTTTTTTCGCCCTGCGCCAGCAGTTCCAGCAGCTCCAGCCGCTTGGGGCTGGAGACCGCCTTGCCGATGCGGGCAACCTCTTCGTACAGCAGGTCTTTGGTTTTGCGTTTGTCCATGAAACGCATATTCGCACGATTATTAGAATATCGCAAGCGCTATTTGCGCGGCGGGGTTAAAAAGGCTTTACGGCATGTTGGGGGTACGCCACAAAACGTGCGGCACGATGAGGGTCGTATTTTCGACCCGTTACAGTTCGTTCCTCTCCGTGGAAGCGGCCAATCGCATCCAGACTAAAAACCCTGGTTAAGCGCTACCCTCGATAGACGCAACCTGAATCGTGCGTTTCCATCACTTTGATTTGAGACAGGCCAGGCAAAGCAGACTTGAGTTGTTGCCACAGCCACACCGCCAGATTTTCACTGGTGGGGTTGTCCAGCCCGGCGATGTCGTTGAGGGTGCGGTGATCGAGCGCGGCGTGGATGGGCTGCCAGGCGGCCTCGATGTCGGCGAAGTCGAGCACCCAGCCGAGCCGGGGATCGATGTCGCCGCTGACGGTAAGCTCGACCCGGAACGAATGGCCGTGAAGGCGCGAGCAGGGATGGGTTTCGGGCAGCGCAGGCAGGCGCCGCGCGCATTGCAGGTGGAAAACGCGAAAGATGTCCATGCGGCATTCTCGCGCAAGTCGCGGCCGCTGACCATGCAGGAAAGCAGCGGACCACCTGCGCGCCTATCCGCCGCTGGCCACGCCGTCCAGCAAGCCAATACGCGCACTCACAAAACTCGGCTCAATGCCTGTGCCGATGATGGATATCCGGAAAATGCGGGTGCTTGTGGGTCAAGGCTTCATGCCGATGGAGATGGCTGTGCGGCTCGCTGCCGTCCCGGTCGGAATCGTGTTCGTGAGGGTGGTGCGCGTCGTGAACGTGTGAATGGGTGTGCTCCAGCGGCTCGTGCGTGTGCGCATGCGCGTGACGCTCGGTCAGATGCAGCCAGACACCCGCACCCATGAGTCCGGCTGCCAGCCAGAACGGAGCAGGCGTCGGTTCACCCAGAAGCAGGATGGCGATGGCGGCGCCGATGAAAGGCGCCGTGGAGAAATAGGCGCCCGTGCGGGCCGTGCCCAGGTCACGCAATGCTCCGACAAAAAGCACCAGGCTCAAGCCATAGCCCACAAAGCCGACTGTCATGGCCGCCCCCGCGGTGGGCCAGGCAGGCAATGCAGCGCCCAATAGCAGCGCCAGGCCGGTGTTGACCGCGCCGGCAGTCAGGCCCTTGATCCCGGCGATGAACAGGGCATCCGAGCCTGAAACCCGGCGCGTCAGGTTGTTGTCGATTGCCCAGCACAAACAGGCGGCAGCGATGGCCAGAAGACCGGCTCCGTCCGCCGTTGCGCTTCCAGCGGAGGGCCAGGCGAGTGCCGCGCCGCCCGCAACGATGAGGAGCATGCCGAGCACGATGCGGCGGTCGGCGTTCTCCTTGAAGACGACCCAGGCCAGCCCGGCGGTGAAAACCGCTTCCAGATTGAGCATCAGCGAAGCGCTCCCCGCACCGATGCGGGTCAGACCGAAGACCAGCAGCACCGGCCCCAGCAGGCCACCAAAGACAATGGCGGCGCCGAACCAGCCCCATTCGTCCGCGGCCAGTCCACTCGCCTGCCAGCCGCGATCCCGCAGCAGGCGAATGGCAGTCAGGCCGAAGCCGCTGCCCAGGTAAAGCAGGCCCGCCAGGAGCAAGGCGGGCAATTCGCCCACCAGCAGCTTGACCAGCGGCGTGCTGCCGCCGAACAGGGCGGCCGCGGCCAGGGCCGGCCAGATAGCCGAACGGAAATCGCTCATGTAAACCTGCACTGGGGAAACGGGATCATTTGAGGCTGAAGAGGCATGACGAATAAAGAAGGTGAGTCATCTTGATTGAATCCTCACTTCGGCCGATTGAGTGTCTCGTAAAAACCGCTCACGTTGACTTTGACGGTCACCGCTTGATCCCCTCGATTGCGCCAGAACCAGCCGTGGGTTCCGTCAAATGGCGCAACAAAAGCGCCTTGGGCGCCGGTTTGCTGCTTGTCCTTCCAGTAGCTGGTGAATTCGGTACCCGCATTGGGCCGCTCGCCATGCATATCGAAATTGACCTTGCCGCCTTCGGCGGCCCAGGTAAAGACGAATTGCTCGCCCTGACGCATGGACGCCTTGATTTCCGCACCCTCACCGGGTTGCAGCGTCAGCGACATTTCGTCGCTGCGGAAAGGCACTTCGCTTTTTGCCACGGTCGCGGCGGGTGGCTGCACCACGAGTGCGACCTCGGCCGGACGACTGGGAAGCGCTGCCGCGGAAGCGGCCGGAACCTGTGCCAATGCCGCCTCACCACTGGAAGCACTCAGCGTGGTCAGGCCCAGCGCCTTGCCAATCCCGGTTGGGTCGATGCCATGTTCGGCGGGCAGCACGGTGCTGATCAGGATGGCGGCGGCGGCAGCCAAGGCTACACCTGTGGCTTTGGTCAGTTGGGGCAGGGTTGGAAGCGGGTGCGTATTGTGTGTGTTCATGGCTGAATCCTAAAATCAAACAGTGAAAATCAAACAGTGAAATAACCGGCAACTTGATGGCCCATCAGGACGAGTCCCGCGGCCATCAACACGACGTTGGCCGCGAACGCCTGGCGCCAGAAAGCACCGGACCGCCGCCAGAAGCCCATGACAATCAGAATGGCAGCGAGCGCGAGCAACTGCCCAAGCTCGACCCCGAGATTGAATGCGAGGATGTTGGGTACCAAGCCCTCCTGCGAGAGCGTGAATTCCTGCAGCTTGGTGGCGAGGCCGAATCCATGGAAAAAGCCAAAGATCAGGACTGCAGCCTGGGTGTCGGGCTGAAAACCCAATACCCGCCTGAACGCGCCCAGATTGTCGAGCGCCTTGTACACGACCGAGAGGCCGATGATGGCGTCGACAAGGTAGGGATTGACGTGCGTGCCGCTGAGCACGCCAACCAGCAGCGTCACGCTATGGCCGATGGCGAACAGCGTGACGTAGATTCCGACTTCACGCATGCGATACAAGAAAAAATCACGCCGAACAAAAACAGCAAGTGGTCGTATCCCGTGACCATGTGCTTGGCGCCCAGGTATATGAACGGCATCAACTGCATGCCGCTGGCTTGCTCGATAAACAGCTTGTCATCCTCTGCAACGCCATGGGCGAAGGCACTCGTCGCCATCAAGCTGAGCAACATGGCGCCGATGGAAGCCCACCAGCGGGAACGCAACGCGGCCTCGATCCGCTGCAGCGTAAAAATCATTGCACAGGCTCTAGTCATGATCCAGCCCCCAAATCAGGTGCGCATCGACGAGCAGCCCGTAATAAGCTTGCAGAGCAGCGGCCTGCGCTTGCAGCGCACTATTCGCCGCAGCGGTCGCCTGGCGGCGCGCCAGCAGCATGGCCTGAAGCTCCGCTTCGCCCAACGCATAGGCACGTTGCATGAGGGCCGCGTTTTCCTGCATGAAGGCCGCCCCTTCGTTGGCAATTTGCAGACTGACATAGGCACCCTGGGCGGTTGCGATCGCACCCGCGATCGACGTTTCAATCTCGCGTTGCTTGAGCTCGACTTCCCTGCGCGAAACGTCCACTGCAGCAATCGCCTTGGCATTGCGCGCGCCGCGCGCGCCCCCGGGAATCGGAACGCTGAGCATGACGCCCACAATGCGTTCGCGGCCTCCTACCTCGGAAGCCATATATCCGCCCAGCGTCGGGTCGGGTGTTTTATCGGCGCGCGCGCGATCGGCATGTGCCTGGGCCTTCTGCATTTGCGCTTTGGCGACCTTGAACTCATCGCTTTGCTCCAGAATGCGCTCGCGCCAGGACGCTGCATCCTCCCCGATCTCCAGCGGCATGGGCAAGACCATGGCCTGACGGCTCACCCCCGGAAAGCGGGTGGATAGACGCGCCCAGGCGGCGGCGGCCTGGGTCTTGGCGTCGTTGTCCATGCGCCTTTGCTCGGCCAGTTCCGCACGCGCAATGCTCAAGTCCAGCTTCGAGGCGTCGCCGGCGCGAACACGCTTTTCCACCGCCGTCAGGCTGGCCTGTGTGGCCTTAAGGCTGTTCTGCGCCAACTCGTGGGCGCGTTCCGCCGCCAGCCACTCCACCCACAAGGCCATCAGCTCGCGCGCCGATTCACGCAATGCCTCGCCATAGCGCGCCCGGGATTCTTCGACGCTTGCCTGGCCCAGCTTGCGATCGGCTGCGGCCTTGCCGGAAAGCCGGATTGCCCGCTCGATACCCACGTTCCATTCGGTGTAGCGGGGGCCATTTTCCAGTCTCCGCTGCTGTCCCGTGGTGCGGGCCATCCATTCATGGGGCGATTGACCGAGGATGCCCGCCTCTTGCTGCGCCACGTCGAGGCCGGCGCGTGCGGCCGCGACGCCCGGGTCCTGTTCGAGCAGCGGGCGGGCAATTCCGGTAGGCAGGAGCCCCGGCGGATTCACCGGCTGCATGGCCTGTGCGGTAGCGGGGGCGGTCAGGAGACCTATCAGGAGCAATCGAATCATCATGCGATCGCTCCCGCTTCGGCGACCGCCGTCAGCCAATAGCGCAGCCCGGCGCCGGCGAATTGCCGGCGAACGGCATCGAGCAGCGCCGCCTGGTTGGCCGCGTCAAGAATCACCTGGATTTCGGTCGCGCGCGCGCGGCCCAGCACCTGTTCCGTTTGATCCAGGTTGTCGTGAGCCATGCCATGCGCGGCCGTGGCCGTGCTGGTGAAAAAGCTCACGTGGGGTGACAGGAGCAGCAGATCGAGCAATTTTTCCTCGACCGCTGGCGGGCAAACCAGGGTTAAGCAAAGTTCAGACATGGGGAACCTCTCGTTTTGGGAAGGCAAAGCGCAGATACAGGATGGGGAGCAGCATCAGCGTGAGCGCGGTGGCGGTCATCAGGCCGCCGATCACGACGATGGCCAGCGGCCGCTGGATTTCCGAGCCCGGCCCTGTCGCGAACAACAGCGGGATCAGGCCGAACGCCGTGATGGAGGCGGTCATCAGCACCGGCCGCAAGCGCCGCTTCGCGCCCTGAACGACGACCTCGGCCAATTTCATGCCTTCGCTTTGCAGTTGATTGAAATAGCTGACCAGCACCACCCCGTTCAGGACCGCGATACCGAGCAGCGCGATGAAGCCGACCGACGCCGGCACCGACAGGTATTCGCCTGTCACCCACAAGGCGACGATGCCGCCGACCAGTGCGAAGGGGACATTGCTCAGAATCAGCAAAGCCTGGCGCACCGAGCGGAAGGTCGAGAACAGCAGGACGAAGACCAGTCCGAGTGCAACCGGCACAACCACCGTCAAACGCGCAGCCGCACGCTGCTGGTTCTCGAACTGCCCCCCCCAGCTAATGCGATAGCCGGTGGGCAGGGGCACTTTCTGCGTGACGAGTTTTCTGGCCTCTTCGACGAAGCCGACCAGGTCACGCCCGCCGACGTTGGCGATGACCACGCTGTAGCGACTGCCCATTTCCCGGTCGATCTTGACCGGGCCCTCGGCGCGTTCCAGCGTGGCGACACTGGCCAAGGGCACGCTGCTGCCGTCCTGAGTCGTGATCCGCATGGCGCCGAACTCGGCCGGCGACATGCGAACCGCCTCGGTGCCCCGCATGACGATCGGCGTGCGCTGGTTACCCTCGATCACGATGCCGGCCCGCTGACCCTCGATCTGCGTACGCAGCGCATCCTGGATATCTTCCACGCTCAAACCCAGACGACCGGCCTGCAAGCGGTCTACCGCCACCCGCAGATACTGCACCCCGTCGTTCTGGACGGTGTACACGTCCTGATTGCCGGGAACCGTCTTGAGCAGCGCTTCGACCTGGCTCGCATACGCATTGAGCTTGTCGAGGTCGGGGCCGAATATCTTCACGGCCAGATCGCCGCGCACGCCGATGATCATTTCCGACACGCGCATTTCAATGGGTTGCGTGAAGCTGTACTCGATGCCGGGCATGGGGTCGAGCACCTTGCGCACTTCGTCCATCAGCGCGTCCTTGCTCTTCATGCGCCATTCGCCTTGCGGTTTCAACAGCAGATAAGTGTCGGTCTGGTTGAGTCCCATCGGGTCAAGGCCGATTTCGTCGGAGCCGGCGCGCGCGACGATGCCGGTCACCTCGGGAATGGCCTTCATGAGGGCTTGGTGAATCTTCAGATCGAGCGCGGCGCTTTGCTCCAGGCTGACTGAGGGTAGTTTCTCGATGCCGACGATCAGGTCGCCTTCGTCCATCGTCGGCATGAAGGTCTTGCCGACCTGCGTGTAAACCACACCCGCGCCCACCAGCATCGCCACCGCCACGCCGACGACGACCCCCTGCCGGCGCAGGCCCCAGGCAAGCGCCGGCTCATAGAGCGCCAACAACTTGCGCGGCAGCCACGGGTCCTCATGCTTGACCTCGCGCAGCAGATAGGACGCCAGCACCGGAATGACGGTCAGCGACAACAGCAGCGAACCGGCCAGGGCGAACACGATGGTGAGCGCCACGGGTACGAAAAACTTGCCTTCGATATCCTGCAAGGTGAGCAGCGGCAAAAAAACCGTGATGATGATCAATATCCCGGAGGTAACCGGCACCGCGACCTCGCGCACCGCGCGATAGACCGTATGCAGCCGCGGCAGCTTGCCGGCGGTGGGGTCGGTCGCCAGGCGCTGCACGATGTTTTCGACCACCACCACGGCGGCATCGACCAGCATGCCGATCGCAATCGCCAGGCCGCCCAGGCTCATCAGGTTGGCCGACATGCCGAAGCTGCGCATCAGAATAAAAGTGATCAACGCCGCCAGGGGCAGCACCAGGGCCACCGTCAATGCCGCCCGGATATTGCCCAGGAACAGGCCCAGCAACACGATGACCAGCACGGTCGCTTCGAGCAGCGCGTTTGATACCGCGCCGACCGCCTTGCTGACGAGGGAAGCGCGGTCGTAAAAAACCTCGAGCCGCACGCCTTTCGGGAGCGTCGGTTGCAGTTCATCCAGTTTCTTGCGAACGCCTTCGACAACCTGTTGCGCATTGGCACCGCGCAACCCCAGCACCAGTCCCTGGACGGCTTCACCCTTGCCGCTTTGCGTCACCACCCCATAGCGCGTGACGGTGCCGATCTTGACCTCGGCCAGATTGCCGATGCGGACCGGTGCACCGTCCTTTATCGTCACCACGATCGCACGCAGGTCGTCCAGGCTGGTGATGCTGCCTTCGCTGCGCACCAGCAGCACTTCATCGCCTTCGCCGAGCCGGCCGGCGCCGTCGTTGCGGTTGTTGGCGTCAATCGCCTTTCTCAGCTGTGCCATGGTCACGCCGCTGGCGGCCATTTTGAGCTGATCGGGCACCACCTCGAACGCGCGTACCACCCCGCCCAGCGCATTGACGTCGGCCACGCCGGGCACCGTGCGCAACGCCGGCCGGATCACCCAGTCGAGCAGGCTGCGTCGTTCGGCCAGCGACAGCCCATCGGCTTCGACCGTGAACATGAACATTTCCCCCAGCGGGGTAGTGATCGGCGCCATTCCGCCCGAGATGCCGGCCGGCAGACTCTCCGTCAACCCGCCCAGGCGTTCGCTGACCTGCTGGCGCGCCCAATAGATGTCGGTGCCGTCCTCGAAGTCGATCGTCACATCGACCAGGCCATACTTGGTGACCGAACGCAGGATCTTGGTTTTCGGGATGCCAAGCATTTCCACTTCGATCGGCACCGCGATGCGGCTTTCGACTTCCTCCGGCGTCATGCCGGGAGCCTTCATGATGATCTTGACCTGGGTGCTCGACACATCGGGGAAAGCATCAATCGGCAAGCCGAGATAGGCCATCCATCCCGCGCCGGCGACAATCAGCGTCGCCAGCAGGATAAACAGGCGCTGCGATAAAGAAAACTGAACGAGGCGGGCAAGCATTACTTGCTCTCCTTGGCGTCGAGCCAAGCGCCCTTGAGCGCGACCACGCCGCTGATGGCGATCTGTTCGCCTTCCTTGAGCGGCCCCTGTACGCGCACCTGCTGCCCGGCGCTGGCCATCACCTGCACCGGCCGGCCTTCAAAACCGTTCAACGTGCGAACGAACAGGTAAGCCTGCTTGCCGGCGTAGACCACGGCGGACAGCGGCACGCTCCAGCTGCCTTGCGTGGCAGCAAAGGGCAGTTCGACCGTCACGAACTCGCCCGGGCGAACCTGGCCGGTCTTGCCCTCGACCGCCGCTCGTAGCACCACCGTCTGGCTGCTGGAGGAGACGGTCGGGCTGACGCTCAGAATGCGCGCCGCGACATCCCGGCCTTGTACCTTGAGCTTCGTTCCAGGCAGCCAATTCGCGCGTTCGGACACCGGAAGCTGAATGTCCAGCCACAGCGAATCGATCTGGACCACATGCAGCAAGGCGGTCGCCGCCTCGACCCGCTGACCGGGCGTGACCGCGATTTCGGCCACGATCCCGGCCTGCGTCGCGGCCAGGGTGATGCTGTCCTGCGGCTTGCCGGAAGCCGCAATGCGCTGGATCGTGGCGGCCGGCATGCCGCTCAGGCGCAGCGCCGCACGGGCCTGGCCAAGCGTCGCCTCGGCTTCACTCAGGCCAGCCTGCGCCTCCTGCACCCGGCGTTGCGGGATGATGCCTTCATTGAACAAGGCTTGTTCGCGCTGCGCCGCCTGCCGCGCGAGCGTGGCACGGGCGCTGGCTTGCAGCAACTGCAATTGCAACTGGCCGAGTTCCGGGCTGGCGATGCGCACCAGCGGCGTGCCTGAACGCACGACCTGGTTTTCCTGGACCAGCAATTGCGCCACCAGGCCGGCAACGGGCGAACTGACGACCTGCTCCGCCGTGGGCGGCACGACGACCTGCGCGGGAAAACCTGCCTTGACCGGGCCTGCCTGGCTCTGTAGCGGCGCGGTTCGAATGCCCAGTGCCTGAATCTGGCTGTTGGAAACGGTGAATTTGACCGGCTGATCGGCGGCCTGCGCGGTGAGCGCGAGAAGACACAGCGTAGCCATTGCCCATGCGGGGAGCGGGATGCGGGGAGAGTTTGTTTTCATGGTCAGCCTCGAATGGCGCCTGGCGGCGCAATAAACGTGAGTACATCGGACGATATGGAAAAAGCGTGCCGAACGCTGCGCGGCGCCAACCACAAACGGACGGCATCGACCCTGGTCGAGACGGCTTGGGGGATGGCACACTCGCCGCCAGCGGCGCGCGAGCAAGAATACGGATAGCGTGAATCGCATGGTTTTCCTCGTGATGAAACAATTACGAAGAACACCGGCGTGCGACAAGGGGGGCACGGCGTGAAGCCGTGTTGGAGCAGCGCTCGCCGGTTCAGGCGCGCGCTAGCGGGGGACGGTCGAGAAGCGGGGGGGTACGGGAGAAGAAGGCTGCAGACGGATGCAGAATCGGCTCGCCGGACAAGGCGATATCCAGCGTGAGGCCGGACTCCATCAGGATGGAGGAGAAGACGGGATGGCAGTGGCCATGATGGCCGTCCTTGTCGTGGTCCTTGCTATTTGTGTCGCCAGCGGCGTCGTGACCAGGATGGCCGCTTTCATGATGGCCATGACCATGCGTATGAAAGCCCGAGGTGGCCGCGCCTTCCGCCACGTGCCCATGCAGCCCGGCCGCCGCCGCCCAGGCGAACTGGAGCGGAACGATGAGCATGATGATCAGGGCGATGAGGCGACGCATGGCGGGCATTCTACAGAAACGTTCGTGACCATCAAGGGTTCGTTCATACCCTGAAAGTCCCCGCTAGAACCGTTGCATATCGAGCAGGTATCGAACATACACTGAAACCTGTCCGGCTCCAGGGGTGATATCACGCGCGCTGCCAGAATCCTGCGTATCGATTCGCGTCCACTACCTGCCGATCAATGCTGAAAGCCGACATACGCAGACTTCGATTCAACCCGGATAATCCATTAGGACGCGAGATGATGGCGAGTCGATTTGCGAGACAGTTTTGTCGCTTGTTCGTTGCCCATGGTCGTTCCATGGGCAACGAACAAGCGGTGAGAATGACCGCAAGGCGGCCGCCGGCGCTCGCGTAGGCCCGTAGGGCCGCCTAATGGATTATCCGGGTTCAATGCCCATGCCGATGGGAGGCTTGCAGTTCACGTCATTCCAGTCGAACGCGTGCTCATGCTTGCAATGCGCATTACGGCTATCGGAATTGATTGGAGATATCAGGTCGGACAGACCCGGTTGTGACGTTCGCCCTGGGCATTTCTCGCCCACCTGTACAGCGCGTCGTACATCACCATCCCTTGGCGCAGCATCACATGGTCGTCGGCGAAGTTTTTCGATAAGCCGAGCGAGAGCGCAAGCAGGCCGGCGCACTGCGGGGCGAGGTCGAGACGGCGGTGTCAGCACCGCGCACGATAACGGCAAGCTGCCGCAGCGCAGGGTCGTTGAGGTCGTGCTTGTCCAGGAAGGCGTCGAAGCTGCACAGTTCGCCGCGATGGCCATACTCCACGCCGGGAAAGTCATAGGGCTTGATGGTGCGTTCCATGGTGTCAGTCTCCCAGTTTGGCGAAGGCGGCCTCGGCGGCCGTCCAGGAAAGATTTTGCATGAAGGCATCGACATAGGCGCCAGCCTTGGCACCGAAGTCCATGTGGTAGCTATGTTCGTACATGTCGAGGGCGATCAGCGGCGTGGCACCGGCCAGGTTGTGGGCATGGTCGGCGGCCCAGGTGTTGACGAGCCGCGCACGGCGCGGACTCCAGACCAGCAGGGTCCAGCCGGAGCCCCCCCCTTGGGCCTTGCCCATGGCGATGAACTCGGTACGCCAGGCGTCGAGGGAACCGAAATCCCGTTCGATGGCTGCCTTGAGAGCGCTCCCCGGGTCGCTGCCGGCACCGCCCAGGGAATCGAAGTAGACCTCATGCAGGATCATGGAGCCGCTGGCGATCATCTCTTCCCGCTTCAGGCCGTTGATCTCGAACACCGGGGCACTGGCCCACTGGAGCTCGGCAAGCCTTTGCTCGATGGCGTTGAGGCGCTTCACTGCGCCGCCGTAATTGTTTTCCCAGTGGCTGACGATGAGTTTCTCTGACAGTCCGTTCAATCCGGCCGGATTGCAGGAAAGGGGTTTCAGTTCATAGGGCATTACAGGCTCCTCAAACGATGTAGGTGTAAACCAGACCGACCACCGCACAGGCGCCGATCACCTTCATGATGTCCATTTTGTATTTCCACAGCGCGAGGAAGGCCGCCACGGAGATCAGGGCGTATAACCACTCGAAGGTGCCGGAGAACGGCGCCGCCTCGGTGGCCTGCGGCCACAGCACATGCCAGCCGAAGAACAGCGCGAGGTTGAGGATCACCCCCACCACGGCGGCGGTGATGCCGGTGAGCGGTGCGGTGAACTTGAGATCGCCATGGGTGGCTTCCACCAGCGGCGCGCCCGCCAGGATGAACAGGAAGGACGGCAGGAAGGTGAAGAAGGTCGCCACGCTGGCGCCGACGAAGCCGGCCAGAAACAGGGCGTCGGGCCCGAAGATTTCCTTGGTCCAGGCGCCGACGAAGCCGACGAAGGCTACCACCATGATCAGCGGTCCCGGGGTGGTTTCGCCCAGGGCCAGGCCGTCGATCATTTGCGTGCCGGTCAGCCACTGGTAGTGCTCCACCCCGCCCTGGTAGACGTAGGGCAGCACCGCATAGGCGCCGCCGAAGGTGACCAGCGCGGCCTTGGTGAAGAACACGCCCATGTCGTGCAGCGTGCCGGCGGGCAGCAGAAGCATGGCTGCGCCCCACAGCGCCACGAACAAACCAGTCAGGATCACCAGCCGGCCGGGCCGGAACTTGGTGTGGGCGGGCGGCGGGGTATCGTCATCGATCAGGGCCGGGCCAAAGGACTTGTTGCTGCTGCCATGGCCGCCGCCCACCTTGAACTTGTCCGGCATCACCTTGCCGCCGACGAAGCCGAGCATGCCGGCTGCCAGCACGATGTAGGGAAAGGGCACCTGGAAGACGAAGATGGCAATGAAGGACGCGGCAGCAAGCGCCCACAGGAGCTTGTTCTTCAGCGCGCGCGAACCGATCCGCCAGGCGGCGAAGACCACGATGGCTACCACCGCTGGTTTGATGCCGTTGAACACGCCCTGCACGAAGGTCACGTCGCCGAAGGCGAGGTAGACATAGGTCAGCGCCGCCAGAATGAACAGAGACGGCAGCACGAACAGCGTGCCCGCGACGATGCCACCCCAGCTTCGATGCAGCATCCAGCCGATGTAGATGGCGAGCTGCTGCGCCTCGGGTCCGGGCAGCACCATGCAGTAATTCAGCGCGTGCAGAAAGCGTCGCTCGGAAATCCAGCGGCGCTTTTCCACCAGTTCCTGGTGCATGATGGAAATCTGCCCGGCGGGGCCGCCAAAGCTGATGAAGCCGAGTTTCAGCCAGTATTTGAAAGCCTCCCAGAAGCTGGGGTGGGCGGGACGTTCGGTCGAGGTGGTCAAGATGGCATCCTATAAAATTCAGGGGCTGGTAAAAACTGCGTACAAATCGTCCAGCATCTGCCCGCCCTGCCTGAGCAAGGCGTCGTCATCCTTGATGCGCGCCTTCAGGCCTTTCAGCAGCATCTCGAAACCCGTTGCCTCGGGCGCATCGCCGCCCACATCCAGCGCATGGACGATCGCGCCAATACGCATCAGGGCGGCGTCGTTTTCCAGTCCAAAACTTGCCAGCAAGGTTTCAAAGGTGACGCGATGCCCGATGTGGGTGAATCGCGCGCCGTCGAAATCGAACCCCAGCGCATTCGCCGGACAGTCCTGGACACGCTTCAGCCAGACAAAACGCGCGCGACGGTCGATGAAGCGGCGAATCAGCCAGGCGGATGCCAGCCGATCCACCCACAAGTCCCGCCGGGTGGCCCAGGTCTGTTTCCGAAAATCGTCGGGGGAGAGACGCTCGGGCTGCCCCTCCTGAAAATGGGGTTCGTTAGGCGAGCGCCGGGCCTCCAGCGTGGCTTCCAAAGTCAGCAGCCGATCTTCCGCATCGAGCTTGCCAGCGCCCGGAAAATAGTCCTGTTCGACCAGGGCTTCGTAGCGGCGCCGCAAGGCTTTCAGGGTTTTATTCGCGGTCGCGACATTCTCGGCAAGCGGATCGAAGCGCGTTAGGTCCATCAACAATTCGGCGTATTCCGCGGTGCGGTCAAACATTCCCTGAAATGCTGCCGATTGCGCCGCCTCCGCGTCCAGCCGGAGCAGCCACGCTGTGCCGTCTGCAGCACGGGTTTCATTTGCCAGAGACTCAAGCGCCTGACGCGTCGCGGCGGTTTCCGGCAGCAGCCAGGCGCCGTCGCGCAGCGCCGCGCACCCGAGCCCCTTCAGGCCCCGCCAGATACGCATTCGCGCGGTAGCGTTCTGCGTCGGGAGAGTCAGAACGATCATTACCCATGTAACAGATGATACATCCATGTATGGACTGTTACATGGTTATGTGCGTGATGTCAAATGAGCCGAGGCCATGCCAGCACAGGCGATAACCCAGCGAGTTCCTTCTATAACCCGCGAGGAAGCCTCCATCAACCAGTTTTCCAAGGCTGATAGGCTGATGCGCGAACTCAAAAGGGATAAGTGAAGCGCGTGATTCCTTGAAATGCTGCCGAGAACGAGCCGGGATTTCCGGCTTTCAGACAGGATCGTGGGGTTCAGAAGCAATGTGCCCAGGCAGCCTTAAATTCAACGAACCTGACTCGCCCATCTCCGGCCAAGAACGGGTCGCTGTAATAAATCGCACAAACGCCCTCTCCCCGCCCCGTAAGCCGGAGGATTCAGCGAAGATGCCCGTTACCTTATGACGTTCCTGTGCCGGAAGGCTCCCACCCAGGCGCTCTCCGGGGTCGGGGGGCGGAACCGCCAGGCTGAAGCTGAAATGCCGAGTAGCGTGCCTCGACATCGGCGAACTGCTCGCCAACCCGTGTCCCATCGCAAAATGCGCGCACCCGCTCCACGGGCGATTCGTTCACGGAACACCCGCCAAGCAGGCTTGCTCCCGGCAGCCCTGCCGGGAGCAGCCAACTTAGCGATTGTGAGATGAGACTCACGAACGCACGTCCATTTCATCTGTGGGCGGCGGGCTGATGCAGGCAACCAGTACCTTGTCGACCCGGTTCTTGTCCATGTCCATCACTTCAAAGCGGCAACCGCCCCACTCGAAATGGTCGGTCACGGCAGGGATGCGCCCCAGCACATGCATGACGAAACCGCCCAGGGTGTTGAAGGCGTTTTCCTCTTCGCCAGGCAAACCCTCATCGATTTCCAGTACCGACTTGAATCGTTCGACCGCTACACCGCCATCCATCAGCCACGATCCGTCTTCCCGCTTCACGACGTCCTGCTCCTCATTCATGTCGTCGGAAGGCAGATCGCCGACGATCGACGTCAGCACGTCGGTGAGGGTGACCAGCCCCTGCAATTCGCCATATTCGTCCACGATCAAGGCGGACTGCAGCCGCGCCTTGCGGAAATTTTCGAGCAATTGCGTGGTGCTTACCCCGGCCGGCACATAGAGCGGTGGGCGCATCGAATGTTCGACATCGAGGGGTTCGCCGTCCAATGCAGACCTGAGCAGCTCGGAGGTTCGCAATATGCCCACGATATGGTCCAGGCCGTCGCGACACACGACGATCCGCGTATAGGGGCTTTCCGCGATGCTGCGGCGGATTTCTGCGTCGGGTTGGTTCAGGTCGAGCAAATAGATATCCTTGCGCGGGGTCATGATCGACTCGATGCGCTGTTCGTCCAGACGCAGCACGTTGGAAACGATCGCCTGCTCGCTCTCGTGAAACACGCCGGCCTCGGCGCCCTGTTCCATCAGCACCTTGATTTCCTCGTCCGTCACCGGCGGCTCCTCCTTGCGGCGCGCCCCCGCCAGGCGCAGCAGCAGGCTGGAGGAGGAAGACAGCAGCCATACCATGGGGCGCGCAGCGCGTGACAGCCAGATCATCGGTCGGGATATGAGGGATGCGATGCCTTCCGGAGCCGTCAGCGCCAGGCGCTTGGGCACCAGTTCCCCCACCACGACAGCAAAGTAGGTCAGCCCCGCCACCACAACTGTCAGCGAAATGCCCTCAGCATAGGGTGCGATCGGTGCAAAACCGGATAGCCAGGCAGCAAAAGGATCGGCCAGCGCCGATTCGCCGATGGCGCCGCTCAAAATACCGATGGTCGTGATGCCCACCTGAATGGTGGACAGAAAGCTGGCGGGTTCCGCATGAAGCGATAAGGCTGAGTGGGCACCGGGGCTGCCGTCGTCGGCCAGCCTTTGCAAACGCGCCTTGCGGGAAGTGACCACGGCGATTTCCGACATGGCGAAAACGCCGTTAAGCAGGATAAGAAACAGAAGTAACGCTATATCCATGGTGAAGTCGCCCATCGCCATGAAGGCGCGCGACTCGCGGCTGAAGGGGGCGGAATTCTAGCATTACCCATGGAGTTGCTCGTTGACCGCACGCTGATGAACGACCGCTTTAGAGAAATGGGAATGGCAAACTTTGGGGTCGAGAAATGCTAGTCAGCGTGAGGCCAAAAGCTGGCGTTCGCATCATTCCGCTAACGCAGGCAATGTGAACTGGAACCGTGTCGTTTGGTCAGCGGACGTCACGGCGATCGAGCCGCCATGCATATCCACGATGGATTTGACGATGGCAAGCCCCAGCCCGGCCCCCTCCCCCTTGCGTTGCCGCGACGGGTCGACGCGGTAGAAGCGGTCGAAGAGCTTGTGAAGATGCTCCGCCGGAATTTCCGGGCCCGGATTCTCGACCGTCACGATGACCTTGTCGTCATGCCCGGCCAGGGACACCTGCACGGCCTGGCCTGGCGGAGTGTGCCGGATGGCGTTCGATATGAGGTTGCTGAGCGCACGCCGCAACATGAGTCGATCGCCCGTAACGGTAGCGGTCCCCGTCTGGATCAGCGTAACGGCGCGCTCTTCCGCCCAGGCCTCGAAGTAATCAAACAAGTCCCGCGTCTCGCTGGCCAGATCGATCTTTTCCTGCCCTGGTCTGAGCAGGCGGTTGTCTGCCTGGGCAAGATAGAGCATGTCGCCCACCATCTGGGCCATGCGTTCATATTCTTCCAGGCTGGAATAGAGGATTTCCTTGTATTCGTCCTTGCCGCGCGCGCTGGACAGCGCCACCTGCGTTTGCGTCATCAGGTTGGAAATGGGGGTGCGCAGTTCGTGCGCGATGTTGGACGAGAATTCGGAGAGCCGCCGGAAGGAATCGTCCAGGCGGGCCAGCATGGCGTTGAAGGCGGTCGCGAGGGGCTTGAGTTCCGGAGGCAGGCCTGTTGCCGGCAGGCGGTCTGCCAAGCGTTCGGCGGAAATGCCGGCCACCATGTGGGTGACCTGACGCAAGGGGGAGAGGCCCCAGCGGGTGGCGATCCAGCCCAGGCTGGCGGTGGCCAGGGCGGCCAAAGCGATGGCGATGGCCAGCACTGACCGGAATTTGTTCATGAAGCGCTCATGGTGCTGGATGTCCAGCGCCACCGCCACGGTGTAAGGCCTGCCATTGTTCGCGGCCATCGACACGGCCACGCCCCGGTAGCTTATCCCGCCCTGCTTCCATTGCTGCAAGGTGCCGGTCGTGCACGCCGCGGGATGGGCCTGGCAGGCTTGCAACAATGATTGTGGGAAATCGGCGCCCGGGGTGGCGAACCAGATCTCGCCCGCCGCATCCGCTACCGCCACTGCAAGACCATGGTGGCCGACCAGGGCGTCATCCAGTTGTTGGGGCAGAAGGTCCAGGTCCTTCTGGCTGGAGGCGTGCTTGAATAAATTCTGAATGAGCTCCAGCTTGCCCTTGAGTTCGTGCCGATCGCCCTCCCTGAAATGGGCCTCCACCACTTGCGTCAGGAAATAGCCCGTCGTCAGCAGGACCAGGGAAGCGGCCACTGCGAAAAGCAGGCTGATCCGGGCGGTCAGCGACAGGGCTTTCATCGGGCCGGGTTATCCGGGAAGGTTTCCAGCACATAGCCCATCCCCCGCACGGTGTGGATGAGCTTGGGTTCGAAACCCTCGTCGATCTTGACCCGCAGCCGGCGCACCGCCACATCGATGACATTGGTATCGGAATCGAAATTCATGTCCCAGACCTGCGAGGCAATCAGGCTGCGCGGCAGCACTTCTCCCTTGCGGCGTAGAAACAGCTCCAGCAGGGCGAATTCCTTGGCCGTGAGCTCGATCTTGTGCCCTGCCCGCATGGCCCGTCGCCGCAGCAGGTCCAGCTCCAGATCGGCCGCCTTGAGGACGGCGGGTTCCAGACCGGCATGTCCACGGCGAACCAGGCTGCGTACCCGGGCCAGCAGTTCTGCGAAGGCGAAGGGTTTCACCAGGTAATCGTCGGCGCCAAGTTCCAGCCCCTTGACCCGGTCCTCGACCTGGTCGCGCGCGGTCAGAAACAGCACCGGCATGTCGATCCCGGCCCGGCGCACGCCTTCCAGCACTTGCCAGCCATTGAGGCCAGGCAGCATCACGTCCAGGATCATCAGGTCGTAATGCCCCGCTTTGGCGAGTGCCAGCCCGTCCCATCCGTCGCGCGCCAGATCCGTGACGAAACCGGCCTCGGTAAGGCCTTGCTTCAAATAATCGCCCGTCTTGGGCTCGTCTTCGACGATCAGGATTTTCATGTCGGGAACACCAGGCTGGATGGAAGCATCCTGCCACAGCTTGCGCCTTGTGGAAGAGCGCATTACAGATTTGTAATCCGCTTGTCAGGTTCATGTCCGCAGCAAATATGCAGGATGTCGCCAAGCATGCAAAAAACATGGCGTGTGAATGGGGTGCTGACCGGCAGCAAGGGCGGATTACCCCTGCAAGACCGAACGACGTTCCTCGGTGCATCGCCAGCGATGCGGCTTGATTCAGGCAGAACGTCATATTTTATGGAGGGCAGTCCCGCATGAAACCTTATTCTTCTCTTTATTTGCCGGTTCCGGATTTGCCACGCCGCCGATTCGTGCAAGGTCTTGTGGCGGGTGGCGTTCTGCTTGGCTTGCCGTCAGTCGTCAGGCCGGCCTGGGCGGATGCCGCCGATACCACGACGGGCAGCGCCCCGGTACTCCAAGGTACGGAATTTGACCTTGTAATCGCGGAAACGCCGGTCAACTTCACGGGGACGCCACGCATGGCCACGACCATCAACGGCTCGATCCCCGCGCCAACGCTGCATTGGCGGGAGGGCGATACCGTGACCATTCGCGTCACCAACCGGCTCTCTGTGGATACGTCCATCCACTGGCATGGCATTCTCTTGCCATTCGAGATGGACGGTGTGCCGGGAATCAGCTTCAAGGGCATTCCGCCAGGGGAAACCTTCACCTATCGTTTCAAGGTGGAGCAGACCGGCACCTACTGGTACCACTCACACTCCGGCATGCAGGAGCAGACCGGCATGTATGGCGCCATCGTCATCGAAACGGCCGGCGGCGAGCCGATCCAGGCGGATCGCGACTACGTCGTGCAGTTGTCGGACTGGACGGATGAAGATCCCATGCGCGTCTTCGCCAAGCTCAAGGTGCAAAGCGACTACTACAATTTCAACCAGCCCACGGTGGTCGATTTCTTTCGCGACGTCTCGCGCGAGGGGTTCAAGGCGGCGCTCGACAAGCGCAAGATGTGGAACGAGATGCGCATGAGCCCGACCGATCTGGCCGACATCTCCGCCTATACCTACACCTATCTCATGAATGGCAGCACCCCGGCCAGGAACTGGACCGGGCTGTTCCGCCCGGGCGAGAAGGTGCGGCTCCGTTTGATCAACTCCGGCGCGATGACGTTCTTCGATGTGCGTATTCCCGGACTGAAGATGACCGTGGTGCAGGCCGACGGCCAGGATGTCGAGCCGGTGACGGTGGACGAGCTCCGCATCGGCGTGGCCGAAACCTACGACGTGATCGTCACACCCAGGGATGACGCCTACACGATCTTCGCGCAGTCGATGGATCGCACGGGCTATGCGCGCGGCACGCTTGCCACCCGTCACGGTCTGGCTGCCGCGGTACCGGAACCGGACAAACCCGAATGGTTGACCATGGCAGACATGATGGGCGACATGGGTGGCGGCATGGCCGGCATGGATCACGGCGGTTCCGGCGGCATGAACGGAATGGCTGGCATGAACGGCATGGTCCACGGCGGAATGGCCATGGACCACAGCAAGCACGCCATGCAAGCCGGGATGGCCATGGACGGAAAACTGGCCAGGCCGAGTACGCAGGCGCGCCACGCGAAAACCGAATATGGCCCCAGCACCGACATGCGGGTGGACATGGCGCGCACCAATCTGGATGACCCCGGGATTGGCCTGCGCAACAACGGCCGCCGTGTGCTGACCTATGCCGATCTGCACACGATAGGCGGGCCGATTGACCCGCGCGGCCCCGAGCGCGAGATCGAGCTGCATCTGACCGGCAACATGGAGCGCTATGCCTGGTCGCTCGACGGCCTCGAGTTCGGGAAATCCACGCCCGTGCATTTCCGCTATGGCGAACGGCTGCGCGTCATTCTCCACAACGACACCATGATGACACATCCCATGCACCTGCATGGGATGTGGAGCGAACTGGAAAGCCCGGACGGGCAGTTCCTGGTGCGCAAGCATGTCATCAACGTGCAACCGGCACAGCGTGTCAGCTTCCTTGTCAGCGCGGATGCCCTCGGCCGCTGGGCCTGGCACTGCCACCTGCTCTTGCATATGGATGCGGGCATGTTCCGCGAGGTGGTGGTGGCGTAAGCACCGACGGAAACGAGAGGAATATGAAGATGATGAACAAGCGAATTGATGTCCTTGCAATGGCAATCATCGGCCTTGGCGTGACGCCTGTCTGGGCGCAAACCAGTCCCGCCGCCGCGACGATGGATCATGCTCAGCATCAGGGTGCACCGTCTCCTGGCGCGGTCAAGCCCAAGGCGGCCCAGGATGCGATGCCCGCGATGGACCACAGCGGTATGGGTCCAAGTGCGATGCCCGGTATGAAACCGGAAAAGACGGAAACCGCCGGTGAAATGCCGGGCATGGATCACGGCAGCCAGTCTGTACCGCAGCAGGGTACGGCTGGCATGGATCATGGCGAAATGAACATGCAGGGGGGATCTGCCCCAGCCGACGCACGCGACCCGCATGCCTACTCGGGTGGCTACACCCTCGACAGCGGCAAATACGCCCTCCCCGGACCCCGACAGCTTCGCCTTGCCGATGAGCACAGCTTCGGCAGCCTTCTGGTTGACCGTCTGGAGCGCGTGGACACACGCGACGGAAACGCCACCGCTTACGATGCACAGGCCTGGTTCGGACGCGACTACGACCGGCTGGTAGTCAAGGCGGAGGGCGATTATGGCAAGGGCAAGATGCAGGAAGCGCGCACCGAGCTGCTTTGGGGTCACGCCATCGCCACCTTCTGGGATACGCAACTGGGTGCGCGTTACGACAGTGGCGTTGGGCCTGACCGCGGATGGCTGGCCTTCGGTGTGCAGGGCCTCGCACCCTACTGGTTCGAGGTCGATGCCACGGCCTACGTGGGCGATGAAGGGCGGACTGCGCTGCGGCTCTCGGGCGAGTACGAGCTCCTGCTCACGCAACGCCTGATTCTGCAACCGCGTCTTGAAGTCAACGTCTATGGCAAAAGCGACGAGCTACTGGGTATCGGCAGCGGCCTTTCAGACGGCGCAGCCGGCTTGCGTCTTCGATACGAATTCACGCGCCAGTTCGCGCCCTATGTCGGCGTGGAACGCGCCGGAAAATTCGGCAAGACAGCCGACCTGTCCCGCGCTGCGGGCGAAAGGACAGACGAAACACGCTGGGTTGCCGGCGTGCGCTTCTGGTTCTGATGTATTGCAACGGCTTTCGAGTCACTCAACCCAAAGGAGAAACTTAATTATGAAGAAGACACTTTCGATCCTGATTCTTGGCGCACTGCCGGCTATTGCCATGGCGGCAGGGGATCACGCCGGGGGTCACGGCATGGACGGCCACCAAATGATGCAAGGCCATGACATGTCCGGTATGCAGAAGGCGGCGCCTGCGTCGATGGCAGGCAAGCCGGGCGACCCGGCCAAGGTGAGCCGCACCATCGAAGTCACCATGGACGACGCCATGCGATTCACGCCGGACAAAATCAGCGTCAAGGCCGGGGAGACTATCCGTTTCTTCGTCAGGAACACCGGCAAGATCCCGCACGAAATGGTGATCGGTGCCATGGATGAACTCAAGGAGCACGCCGAAATGATGCGTAAAATGCCCGGCATGCAGCATGCCGAGCCGAACATGATCACGCTGAAGGCTGGCCAGCGCGGCGGCATCGTCTGGCAGTTCGACAAGCCAGGAAGCGTTGACTTTGCCTGCCTGGTGCCTGGCCATATGGAGGCCGGCATGGTAGGCAAGGTGGTGGTCGAGTGACGCAGCGCCCTTCGGCGCCTCGTGCCGCACATTCCCATCTGAATCCGGACCGAAGATGACATAAATGTAATCTTTCCGTCAGATTGATGTGGCCACCCCCATTCCATACTGACCCCAACCCTGAACAAAGGCCTCGCATGAAAAATATTGTTGCCAGTCTTCTCATCGGCAGTCTTGCCCAAGTGTCCTGGGCTGCCCCAGCAACCCCGGAGATTGATGTCTACAAGAGTCCGACATGCGGCTGCTGTAAGAAGTGGGTCGAGCATCTGGAGCGCGGCGGCTTCACGGTAAAGGCGCACGATGTCGCCGATGTCGCGGCCATGCGCCGGGAACTTGGCATGCCGGAGCGTCTCGGAGCATGCCATACCACCAAGGTGGGCGGTTATCTGGTGGAGGGGCACGTACCGGCGGCGGACATCCGCAAACTGCTCAAGGACAAGCCGGCCGCGCTGGGCATCGCCGTACCCGGCATGCCGTCCGGGTCGCCCGGCATGGAATCGGCGAAACCGGTTCCCTACGACACGCTGCTGGTGAGCAGGGACGGCAACACCCGGATTTTTTCTCGTCACTGACATGGAGCGGAGTACACAATGAAATCACTTACGGCTATGACCTTTACTGTTCTCGCGCTTGCATGGACATCGCCTTACGCGCTTGCTGCGGGAGATCACGCGAGCCATGCGGCCACCCAAGCCGTAACGCAAGCCACGCCGCTGTCCGAGGGCGAGGTCAGGAAGGTCGACAAGGCGACCGGAAAGCTCACCATCAAGCACGGTCCCCTGGAAAATCTCGGTATGCCTGCTATGACTATGATATTCCGCGTCAAAGACGCCGCGATGCTGGAACAGGTCAAGCCGGGCGACCGCATCAAGTTTCTGGCGGAGAAGGCCGACGGCGCCATTACCGTGACCAAGATCGAAGTCGTCACCCCGTAGTTCTCGTTTACCCCACCCAAAGGAGATCGCCATGAAGCGCCACACCCTGTTCACCGCCCTGATGCTTGCCACCCTGTCTATGCAGCCCGTTTTCGCGGACGACGCGCACCACCCCGATCAGAAAGCCGGCGCGGCGGCACCCGCCGCCGACCAGACGATCCAGAAAATGCAGGCCAATACCAAGCGAATGCAAAGCCAGCTGGAGCAGATGGCCAAGTCCAAAGACCCGGCTCAGCGCCAGAAACTGCTGCAGGAGCATATGCAGACCATGCAGGAAAACATGATGGCGGGGAAAAGCATGATGGGCGGAATGATGGACTGTCCGATGATGAAAGACGGAATGATGGGCGGTGGCATGGGCATGATGGGCGGCAAAGGTGGCATGGGCATGATGGGCGGCGACGACATGATGGCCAAGCGCATGGAGATGATGGAGAAGCGCATGGACATGATGCAGATGATGATGCAAACGAATATGGGCAAGCCCCAGGGCAGCCCCGAGATGCCGGCCAAGTGATGGCCGTCGCGGTGGCAATGGCCATTGTCCCGGCCCGGGCTGACGACCTAAGCCATCCCGACCTGAAGCAGCGTGACCAAGGTGCATGGCAGGCCATGAGCCGGCAAGGGGCGAAGGCGACACATACGGCTCGGTTCTGCTTGATATTCAGGCGGGCGAGCGACATGCGCCCCACAAGCCTGGCGATAGCCATGCGTCCGGCAAAGGGAATGGGGACGCCTATGGTTCGGCGCTCAACAACTGAGCTATAAAAAAGCAGGAGAAAATGCACCGGCGAAGCAACCCGTCGGCGCGTAAGAGAAACCCTGAACAAGTCCATATTGGTCATTCCGGCGAAAGCCGGAATCCAGTCAAATCAAGCATCTGGACCCTGGCTTTCACCGGGGTGGCGACTTGTTCAGGACTTCCTGAGTGCGTGGTACGTTGCCAGGCATTCCAGACAAAAGGGGCGGGATATGTATGGTTTTGAACATTACGGCATGGGGTGGTGGATGATCCTGATCTGGCTTGTTCCGATCCTGCTGGTCGCACTTGTCATTCTCTACGGCATCCGCGGCCGGAATGGGAAATCCGAGCGCACCGCCCTGGACATCCTGGAAGCACGCTATGCACGCGGCGAAATCGACCGTGATGAGTTTCTGAAACGGCGTGCCGATCTGGGGGAGTGAGGCCGTGGCCGTTTGGCCTGCAATGAATCTGCAGGCCAATATCCGGAGCCGGCGGCGGGGCCGCTGCCAGGTATCCTGGAAAATGGCACTTCTATGGAACCAATAAACGGGAACGAAGGGTCTGTTTCGCTTACGAGAAGTATTAATCTCATTCTGGGCACGCCGGCAAGGCGCCGGCGAAGTGGTTGGTGGAGACCCCGAAGGTTCGATGATGGTGCTTTCGGGGTCCCGTTAAGGTGTCTCCCGCTGGGAGCGTAGGGCTGGTCATTTTTTTCTGAAACCGAAAGGAAGAATCATGAACATGAAGCAGCATTCCACTTTATCCACCTTGTTGTCTTCCCTGGTCGCGGCCGGTGTTTTCGCGCTGGCGCTACCAGCCAATGCCCAAATGGGGCCGGGCATGATGGATGCTAAAAAAGGCGGGCAGTGTCCCGGGGCGCAGCAGATGTCCACCATGGAGCACGACATGGCCGACCAGATGATGGGCATGTCCGGGGAAATGTCCAAGGGCACCATGAGCGCGGCGCAACAAAAGCAGATGAGCGAGCGCATGCGCAAGATGGCAGCCATGATGGACGATATGTCCGGCATGATGGGCAAGGGCATGATGATGGACGCCGACACCCAGAAGCGCATGGACCAGATGCGCAAGCAGATGGACGAGATGATGCAAGGCGACGCACCCAGGAAGAAGTGATCTGGGCCCGGCGGAGCGATGTCCGCCGGGTTTCCTGCCCTGAGCAAGGGGCCGGGCCTGATGAAGCTCTCAATCCATCCGCGGTGCCATGCAAGCGCGGAACCGTGCGCCGACCTGTCACCTCTGTGGCCGCGCCGTCCAGGCCGCGCCCGCCTTATTACCGTTTGGCTTTCCGCCGTGCCTTGCCCGTGCGCACGACGAAGCTTCTATGGAAAAAGCACGGAGTTTCCACCACGAAAGGAAAGCATCATGCTACGCAACAAACTGTTGGTCGCGTTCTTCGCGCTGACGGCTGCGCTGCCTGTCTATGCCGCCAAGGACCAGGAAACCATCAAGATCAAGGACGGCACCACCCTGATCATCCAGACCGACGGCAAGATGCGCCACGTGGACCAGAGGGGACGTGTGGTGTTGATGAAAGAGGGCGAGGTCATGGAGGCCGAGGACGGTGCCCGCTACATGATGAAGAACAACGCCATCTGGAAGCGGCTCTATGAAAAGGGCACGCTGAATCCGAAGCAGTGAGGGATGAACAGGCCGGGCCTTCCCGGCCTTGTTCCCGGAACAGCACAAGGAAAGCGCCATGGCGACCGACCCTGGATGCGGAATGGCGGTGGACGAGCTCGCGGCGGCAGGAGTGTCATGCATGCGGCCCAAACCTGTTATTTCTGCCCGCCCCGCTGCCAACATGAATTCGAGGCCAACCTGCCCAAGTACGCGCTAGCGCCAAAGCCGGATAAGGTTTGAACAGGAGAAAAGCATGAAAACCGTCGGCTCCGGTTTCCCTTCGGCCCAGGACCCGCCTGGGAATATCAGGGAGATCGATGTCAGCGTCCGGGGTGCTGCCTTGGATTACGCCGCCGCCCATGCCCTCTCCGGTGTTCTAAGCAAGAAGGTTGCCAGGGATGCGATGCTGGTCGCCTGGTTCGACGGCAAAAACAACATAGGGTATCCGGTCGTGCAAGAATGCACCGGCGACAAGCCTGGCTGGCTCGCATACGCCGAAAGCCACGGCGGCAACCTGGAAGTGAATATCAACGACGGCGAGTTTGTTTTCGTCTTTGCGGCAGGACTGGAAAATCAAGGAGGCTGAGATGGCGACCGACCCGGTGTGTGGCATGACGGTGGACGAAAAAAGTGCGGCGGGTAGCGCCAGCCACGCCGGACAGACGTACTACTTTTGCTCCGCTCGCTGCCTCGGCCAATTTCAGGCCAATCCCGCGCAGTTCGTCGGCGCATCCAACCCAGCCGCCAGCGCGCATGCCCATGCCCACGGTGAAACGATGGCCGCACCCGCGCAGCCGGAAAAAGCCGGCAAGGCCATGGCCAAGGATCCCATTTGCGGCATGCTGGTAGACCGCGCCACCGCCCTGAAATCGGAGCGCGCCGGCCGCGCCTATTATTTCTGCAGCGTGGGCTGCCAGCGCACGTTCGAGTCGCCCGAGCAAGAACTCAGGTCGATGAAGACGCGCGTCATGATCGCGCTCACCGGCGTACTGGTGCTGGCCATCCTGCGCGCCGGCGCGTTCCTCGCGCTCGCCACCGGCGCTACCATCGTCACCTGGGCGCCGATTCCGCAATTGCCCTGGTTCACCTGGGGCATGTGGCTGTTCCTGCTGGTGACGCCGGTGCAGTTCATCGGCGGCTGGAGCTTCTACAAGGGCGCGTGGAACGCGATCCGAACCCGCAGCATCAACATGGATTTTTTGATCGCGATGGGCACCTCGGTCGCCTATTTCTACAGCGTGGCGGTGCTGTTCTTTCCCGAGGTGCTGCCGGTGAAAGTGGAAGAGCGCGCGGTGTATTTCGAAGTCTCCGCCGTCATCATCGCCTTCGTGCTGCTGGGAAAATACATGGAGGAGATCATCAAGAAACGCTCCTCGGCGGCGGTGCGAAAACTGCTGGACCTGAAGCCTGCGACCGCCCGCGTCATCCGCGAGGGCGTCGAGATGGAGGTGCCGGCCGAGTCGGTGATGGTGGGCGAGACCCTGGTGGTTCGGCCGGGCGAGAAGATCCCGACCGACGGTCTGGTGCTGGAAGGCACCTCCTCGGTGGACGAATCCATGCTCACCGGCGAGTCCATGCCGGTAGAGAAGGCAGCGGGCGCTGCTGTGATCGGCGGCACGCTCAACCGCACCGGCCTGTTCCGCTTCAGGGCGACGCGGGTCGGAGCCGAGACGGCGCTGGCCCAGATCATCAAGATGGTGGAGGACGCGCAGGCCAGCACCGCGGCCGTGCAGCGCCTCGCCGACAAGGTGACCGCGTATTTCGTCCCGGCGGTGGTGGCGGTCGCAGTCCTGGCCTTTTTCGGCTGGTGGGCGGCCGGCAACTTCCCGCAGGGACTGCTCGCCTTTATCGCCGTGCTCATCATCGCCTGCCCGTGTGCGCTGGGCATCGCCACGCCGGCGGCGCTGATGGTGGGCGTGGGCAAGGGGGCCGAAGCCGGCATCCTGATCCGCGGCGCCGAAGTGCTGGAGCGCGCGGAAAAGCTGACCACCGTGGTATTCGACAAGACCGGCACGCTCACCCGGGGCGAGCCCACCGTGACCGATATCGTTGCGCTCGGCGCGGCAACCGAGGAAGAAATCCTGCGCCTTGCCGCCACGGTCGAAGCGGGTTCCGAGCATCCCCTCGGCGAAGCGATCGTACGCGCCGCGCAACAGCACGAACTCGCGTTGCCGAAGGTGGCAGGTTTCGAGGCTATTCCCGGCCACGGCATTCGCGGCAGCGTCGATGACAGGATTGTCCTGCTCGGCAACCGCCGCCTGTTCGCGCGCGAGCACATTGATGTGACTGCGGCCGAAGCCGCCATGACCCGGCTGGAAACCGAAGGCAAGACCGCCATGCTGGTCGGTATGGACGGCGCACTGTCCGGCATCATCGCAGTCGCCGACACCTTGAAGCCAGAGGCGCAGGAGGCGGTGTCCGCACTGCAGCAAGAAGGCATCGAGGTGATTCTGCTGACCGGCGACAACCAGCGCACCGCGCACGCCATCGCCGCGCAACTCGGCATTGCGCAAGTGATCGCGGAGGTGCTGCCGGGCGACAAGGCACGCATCATTCAGGACCTGCAGCAACAAGGCCGTGCGGTCGCCATGGTGGGCGACGGCGTCAACGACGCACCGGCGCTGGCAGTGGCCGACATCGGCATCGCCATCGGCTCCGGCTCCGACGTCGCCAAGGAGACCGGCGGCATCGTCCTGATCAAGGACGACGTGCGCGACGTGGTCGCGGCCATCCGCCTGTCGCGCGCCACCATGCGCAAGATCAAGCAGAACCTGTTCTGGGCCTTCATCTACAACAGCATCGGCATCCCGGTGGCGGCCCTGGGATTTCTGAACCCGATCATCGCGGCGGCAGCCATGGCCTTGAGCTCGCTGTCGGTGATCGTGAACTCGGCGCTGCTCAAGCGCGTAAAACTGAAGGAGGGACAGGCATGATGAACCGCGGGTCCCGGCTTTGTCCCTGGCTCGCGGCGGTGGTGCGGCTCGCACCGGCGTGGTCGCCGGTAATGGCCGCGCCACAGGGCAAAACGGTTCGGCCCATACATGGTCAGGGGATGGATTGTCGTCTATGGTTGAAAAAGGGAGTTGGAAGCACTCACGGCGCGAGTCAGTGGGCATGTTTGTTCAACACTCTTTTGGAGGAGACGCACATGAAAGCGATTGCGATTCGGATGGTGGCGGCGCTCACGATTCTGGCCGCGCTGTTCCCGCTGACGGTACACGCGGCGGGAAACCCAGCGTTCTGGAAACACCAGGTCAAGGGCGAGTTCCCGACGGTGCTGGCCAATCTCAAGGCCAGCCTGGAGGCCAAGCAGTTTCTCATTACCGGCGAGGAGAATCTCGCCAAGGGACTGGAAAACAACAAGCAGGTTTTCGGCGCGGATAAATGGAACACCATCGGCTTCAAGGACGCCACCGCCGTCCATTTCTGCTCACTGGTGTTCAACCAGGAGGTGTTCAACATCAACATGGACTGGTCCATCCTCTGCCCGTTCAAGCTCACGGCCTACACCATGAAAAACAAACCGGGCGTGGTGACCGTCATCACCGTCCGGCCAACGTATCTGCTGGCCAAGGACCCGCACCAGAAAGCCAAGGAGATCGGGCGCAGGATGGAAAAGCGGATTATCGAAGCGCTGCTCGAAGGGAGTGCGCAATAGCCCGATAGCTATTGCGGTGGAACTCGAACGATGCGCCGGCGGGACTGGCATCCCCTGGCTGGGATGCGGAGCGACCGGATATGCAATAGGGTGGTGGGCAAGGCTGCGGCGTTGAAGCCAGAGCGCGTCGGCAGGCCAGGGCCACAAACGGAGTGAGAGAAAATGTCCCACCATTTAACGTTATCGCTTCTCGGCTGGGCCGCGGCCGCCCTCCTGATCGGCGGCACGCTGGCCGCGGACAACGCCGCCGCCCAGGCGAACCCGACGGCAGCGCCGGGCAACACCGAGTTCATGCGCCCGGTCACCCCGCGCGACCACCTTCGTGGCAGTCCCGATGCGCCGGTCAAGATCGTCGAATTCGGCGACACCGAATGCCCGCTGTGCAAGCGCTTCCATCCGACGCTGCAACGCATTGTGGCGGAATATCCGGGCAAGGTCGCCTGGGTGTTCCGCCATTACCCCGTCGACGAGATCCATCCCAAGGCGCGCAAGGAGGCAGAGGCCACCGAGTGCGCCGCGGAACTGGGCGGCAACGACAAGTTCTGGGCCTATCTCGATCGCTTGTACGAGATCACGCCCTCCAATGACAAGCTCGACCCGGCGGAGCTGCCGCGCATCGCGGAACACGTCGGCCTTAACCGCGCGCGATTCGAGTCCTGCCTGCAAAGCGGCAAACACGCCCAGCGCGTTGCGGAGGACGTGGACGACGCACTTGTCGCGGGCGCCACGGGCACGCCGTACACCGTGGTGATCGCGCCGAACGGGCGCCTCTTCGCCATCGTCGGCGCGCAGCCGTACGCCACGGTGAAACTGGTGGTCGACATCGCCTTGCAGCAGCGGAAATGATCGCCATGGACAAGCCGCATCCCATCCACACCATGGTCGAAGCCGCCAAAGAGGTATTCGCTCGGCCGGCGTATCTCGGACTGGCGGCGCTGATCGGTCTTGCCGCCTTCGTCGCACAACTGTGGCTGCCCAACTATCGCCTGCTCGGCGCGGTGTTCGCCACGCCGGAGGCGGCGTTCGCGCTCAAGGCGCAACTGCTGGCGAGCCTGCTCGGCGGGCTCTTCACCAACTTCGATGCGGTCGCAGCGTTTTCCACGGTGGCGGTTCCGCTGCTGTTCGGCATCGATGTCGCCATGATCGTTTATTTCCTGCGGCGCCGTCGCGCGCAATTGCCGCGCGGAGAAATCGCCGCCGGCATCGGCGGCGCGGCCAGCGGGGCGATCGCGGCGGGGTGCGCCGCCTGCGGCTCCTTTCTCCTCATCACCATCCTGTCCTTTCTCGGCGCGACGGGCGCGCTGGCGCTGCTGCCCTTGCGCGGCGGGGAGCTGGGGCTGCTGAGCATGGCGCTGCTGCTGCTGTCGATCTTTCTCATCGCGCGCAGAATCGTCGCGCCGGCGGTGTGCGAAATCCGGCCGCACGGCAACACGCCCGCTTTGAAGGAGCAGCCATGAACCGCTGGTCCTGGCTCTGTCCCTGGCTCGCGGTGGCGCTCGCGGCGGCGGTGTTCATGCTGTTTGGGCTCACCTGGTGGAGTGCCCTGCTCGCCGCCTTGCTGCTGGTCTGTCCGGCGCTGTTGCTGTGGGGCTTGTTCATCACCCGCCCAAAATCGGACGAACCGGCAGTGCATACCCACGGCATGACCATGGACTGGGCCGCGCCGTTCTACGATATGTATTGCCGCGCGGTCGGCCTCGGCCATGGCTTCCGCGACCAGACGCTGCAGGTGGCGGCGATACGGGCGGGCGAAGCCATCCTCGACGTGGGCTGCGGCACCGGGGTGCTCACGCGACGCGCGGGCGAGGCCGCCGGGGCGGCGGGCTCGGCCATCGGCATCGACCCCGGACAGGACATGATTCGCGTCGCGAAGGAAAATGCGCAGCGGCTCGGCAGCCGCGCCGCATTCAAGGTCGCCGCGATCGAACAATTGCCTTTCGGGAACGCGCGTTTCGATGTCGTCCTGTCCAGCCTCATGCTGCACCACCTGCCGCCCGACTTGAAACGACAGGGCTTGCGCGAGGTGCATCGCGTGCTCAAGCCGGGCGGCCGCTTCATTGTGGCGGATTTCTACCGCCCCGCGAATCCCTTGTGGTGGCTGGTAGCCTGGCCGTTCCTGTTCATGCCCATGACCGCGGATAACTTCCGCGGAACACTACCGGACTATTTCCGGGAAGCGGGTTTCGATCCGGTGAAAGACAGGGGCCGGCGCGCCGGTATTCTGGCGTTCTGGGCTGCAATCAAACCTGAGGAGACAGCATCATGAAACGGAGCGAAGCGGACGTTAAGGGCGATAGTCCGGCTGGAGCTAGAACCAGTCATCTCAAAACGCTGTTGCGCGTAGCTGCTTTAAGCTTCGCCACTTTAGTGGCGAGCGCCGCGTTCGCAGCCGATTCCAGCCAGCACAAAGTGGTGCACGGGGTGGCCATTTACCTTGGCGTGTTCCCGGCCGAGATGATCCTGGGGCATCTCAAACCGCACACCGAGGCGGCAATGCACGGCGGCGTGCCGGCCGGGCAGCACCAGCAACACGTCGTGGTGGCGCTGTTCGAAAACGCCACGGGCAAGCGCATCAGCGATGCGAAAGTGAGTGCGCGGGTGCATGAAATCAACTTGGCCGGCGCCCAGAAAAAACTCGACCCCATGCTGATTGCGGGCACGGTCAGCTACGGCAATTACTTCAACATGCCGGCCGCCAACAACCCATACCGCATCCAGGTGCGGATCGAATTGCCCGGGGTGGCGGACGTGATCGAGGCGCAATTCGACTACCAGCATGCGCGCGCCTGATTGCCATGCGCAGAAGTGACGCCATGAAACGCCATCTTTCCGCTCCGCCCCGGCACGCGGGCGCTGTCCAGGTCAACCTGGTTGCGCTGGCTTTTTTCGCCATCGCGGCGTTTTTCCTGCTGACCGAGCACCGCGCCCACCTGTTCGGCGCGCTGCCCTTCCTGCTACTGCTTGCCTGTCCGCTGCTGCATTTTTTCATGCATCGTGGGCATGGCGGAAACAGTGAACACCAACATCCGCATGACAAGGAGGGAGGCAAGGCATGAATGGCACAGCGCCGGCCTACGGCTTATGGCTGTTGGTACTGATCAATTCCGCCGTCTTCATCCTGTTCGCGTTCAGCTTCGCCAAGCCGCAAACGACGCGCGACTGGCGCTCGTTGGGCGCATTCTCGGCGTTCATCGTTGCGCTGTTCACCGAGATGTACGGTTTCCCGCTGACGATTTATCTGCTTTCCGGCTGGTTGCAGAGCCGCTATCCGGGCGTGGATTTCTTGTCGCACGACGCCGGCCATCTGCTCGAAATCATGTTCGGCTGGCGCGCCAACCCGCACTTCGGTCCGTTTCACCTGCTGAGCTTCGTTTTCATCGGCGGCGGTTTCTGGCTGCTGGCCTCGGCCTGGAAGGTGCTATTTGCGGCGCAACACAGCCACACCCTGGCGGTGACCGGGCCTTATGCCCATATCCGCCATCCGCAGTACGCGGGGTTCGTGCTCATCATGCTGGGATTCCTGGTGCAGTGGCCGACGCTCCTGACGCTCGCCATGTTTCCGGTGCTGGTGTTCATGTACGTGCGCCTGGCGCGGCGCGAGGAACGCGAAGTGGCGGCCGAGTTCGGCGAGGCATACGCGCGCTACGCGGCGCGCGTGCCGGCGTTCTTTCCACGGCCCGGCGTCCAGGGCCGGGATGCTGCGGGCTAAGCGAGGCGCGATTCCGAGGGCGCAGCGCATGAGCAATCCAACCCTCGCATGGCGGCCGCCCCGGAGGTTTTCACCAGCAAGGATGGGTTCGTTGGACTATATTTATTTTCTGAGCCAGACCTTCTGAGGAAGCGCTGCGCGCCGCAGGCTTATTGCCTGCAGGAGACATCGCCGCCGAGCGGGACGCAGGCCATCACAGCCGCGACCCTGTGGCCGGGTGCAAGGAGTCACATACCAGCCGCAGTCGTGCGCTTCATTTTTCGACGTTTTCATCTGGAGGGTTCCATCATGAATCGAAGAAATTTCCTGAAAGGCGTTTCCGGCGGTTTGGTTCTCGGCGGCGCCAGTTTGGCATTGCCGCGCATGCCCTTGGCCATGCCGGTGTCGATGGGCCCGTCGGCGTTGCCGGCCGGGACCTTGGATGCCTCGTTCCTGGATGCCTTGCCGGGGAAGAAACCCCTCATCAAACGCACTTTCCGCCCACCCAACTACGAAACGCCGGTGGCGTATTTCAACGATCTGTATACGCCCAACGACGCCTTCTTCGTGCGCTACCACATCGTCAATATTCCCGAGGTCGCGGCAGAGTCGTGGAAGCTCAGGATCGGTGGCGAGGCATTGCAAAAGCCCATGGAGCTGAGCCTGGACGACCTCAAGCGTGACTTCGAGCGGGTGGAGCTGCCGGCACTGTGCATGTGCGCAGGCAACCGCCGCGGGCTGTTCCAGCCGCACGTGCCGGGCATCGAATGGGGGAACGGCGCCATGGGAAATGCGCGCTGGGTCGGGGTACGGCTGCGCGACGTGCTCAACAAGGCCGGCGTCAGGAAGGAGGCGCTGGAGGTGGTGTTCGACGGCGCGGATTCCGGCATCGCCGCGTACAAGACGCCGGATTTCGTGAAAAGCCTGCCGATGTGGAAGGCGCTCGACGAGAACACGCTGATTGCCTTCGAGATGAACGGCGCGCCCCTGCCCCACTGGAACGGTTTTCCGGCGCGGCTGGTGGTGCCCGGCTGGGCGGCGACCTATTGGGTGAAGCAGTTGATGAGCATCGACGTGATCGCCAAGCCGTTCGAGGGCTTCTGGATGAAGCCTGCCTACCGCATCCCGATCGGCAAGTTTCCGAACGTGGACCGCTTCATCACGCAGGAAACGGCGGTCAACACGCCGATCACCGACACGGTGGTCAACTCGCTCATCACCAATATCGAGGAGGGCCAGCGCTTCCGGCCCGGCCAGCCGGTGGAGGTGAAAGGCGTGGCCTGGGACGGCGGCTATGGCATCCGGACGGTGGAGGTTTCCGTCGACGAAGGGCAGTCCTGGCGGCCGGCGACGCTGGGTCAGGACGTCGGCCGTTTCTCGTGGCGCCAATGGTCGTATCGCTTCAAACCGGCGCGGCGCGGCAAGGTGACGGTGATGGCCAAGGCTTCCAACCGCATCGGGCAGACCCAAACCGCCGAGTTGATCCTCAACCCCGCGGGCTACCACCACAACCTGATCCAGAAAGCGGCCATCCAGGTCGGATGAGAAAAGGAGACGACCATGAAATGCTTGTTATTGCTTGTGTTGCTGCCGGTGACGGCGGTCGCGGCCGACGAAGGCCAGTTTCGTTTGAAGGAGGGCGCGGGCAGGAATCTCGTCGAATCCAACTGCGCTGTCTGCCATAGCCTCGACTATATCCAGATGAATTCGCCGTTTCTGGACAAGAAGGGGTGGGAGGCCACCCTGAGCAAAATGGTGAACGCGATGGGAGCGCCCATCCCGAAAGACGATGTGCCGTTGATTGTGGAGTATCTCAACCAGCAGTACGGGAAGTAGGCGCGCTTTCGATTTCATTGCGGCAAGGTCGATGGCCTATGACGCAAGCGATGTGGCACTCATGATTCCTAACGCGCATCAGGCGCTGCGCCTCAGGCGCCTGGGCATCGACACCTACCAGGAACCCGTGATCTACATGCGCAGCGATTGTCACGTGTGCCGTGCCGAGGGATTCGAGGCGCAGTCGCGCGTGCAGGTGACTCTCAACGACCATTCCATCATCGCCACGCTGAATGTCGTCACCGGCAAACTGCTGGCACCGGACGCGGCAGGTCTCTCGGAGGCGGCGTGGCGGCTCCTGGGTGCGCGCGCAGGCGATGCGGCCACCCTGTCGCATCCGCCCGTGCTGGAATCGCTGAGCCGGGTGCGCGCCAAGGTGTACGGCAAGCGGCTCGGCGACGCCGACATGCGCGCGATCGTGCGCGACATTGCCGCAGGACGCTATGCGGACATTCACCTCTCGGCCTTCCTCGCCGCCTGCGCCGGCGACCGGCTGGATCTCTCCGAAACGGTCGCGCTCACGCGCGCCATGATCGACGCTGGCGAGCGCCTGGACTGGGGGTACGCGCCGGTGGTGGACAAGCACTGCGTCGGCGGGCTGCCGGGCAACCGCACGACATTGATCGTGGTGCCGATCGTCGCGGCCTTCGGGCTTACCATGCCCAAGACCTCGTCGCGCGCCATCACCTCGCCTGCGGGCACTGCGGACGTGATGGAGAC
Source organism: uncultured Gammaproteobacteria bacterium (assembly GCA_947085345.1). Classification (GTDB taxonomy): domain Bacteria; phylum Pseudomonadota; class Gammaproteobacteria; order Burkholderiales; family Thiobacillaceae; genus Thiobacillus. Next base: position 62,237 of record CAMTWC010000043.1, read on the forward strand.
ACTCACCGAGGTCGAACTGGACGTCCCGGCCATGCGCCGGGTGGTGGGGCGCGAAGGCGGCTGCATCGTCTGGGGCGGCTCGGTGCGCCTGAGTCCTGCGGATGACATCCTGATTCGCGTCGAGCGCCCGCTCGATCTCGACAGCGAGGGCCAGCTGGTCGCCTCGGTACTGTCGAAGAAGGCGGCGGCCGGATCGAGCCACGTCGTCATCGACATCCCGGTGGGCGATACCGCCAAGGTGCGCAGTTTAGAGGCCGCGGAGGTTCTGAGCCATCGCCTGGTGGAAATTGGCCGCATCATCGGCCTCACCGTGCAGACGGTCGTCACCGACGGCGCCCAGCCCGTGGGCCGCGGCATCGGCCCGGCGCTCGAGGCGCGCGACGTGCTCGCGGTACTGCGCCGCGAAGCCGACGCGCCGGTGGACCTGCGCGAGCGCGCGCTGCAGCTTGCCGGCGCGGTGCTCGAATTCGCGCCCGGGGTTGCGCCGGGCGAGGGTACGCGCCGGGCGCGGGAAATTCTGGACGATGGCCGCGCGTGGAGAAAATTCGAGGCCATCTGCGTGGCCCAGGGTGGCCTGCGCGCGCCGCCGGTGGCGGCGCATACGCACGCGGTGACGGCCGCGCGGCGCGGGCGCGTGACGGCAATCGACAATCGCCGGCTGGCACGCGTGGCCAAGCTCGCCGGTGCGCCGCGCGCCTCGGCCGCGGGGCTCGAGCTGCACATGCCGCTCGGCGCGGAGGTCGAGGCAGGCATGCCGCTCTTCACAGTGCACGCCGAGGCGCCGGGCGAGCTGGCTTACGCGCTCGAGTACATCGCCGAGCAGCCCGGAATCGTGCGCGTGGAGGCCGAACCATGAAGCCGGCGCCCCTTCCCCTTCCAGGCAACGAGGCGCCGGCGCAGCGAGTCGACCCCGAATTTGGCCGGCTCACGGGCTGGGCACCGATCTTGAGCGCCTGTGGCCTCGCCCACGGTGAGGGATCGCTCTACTCTGATTACAGAGGTGCCCCCGCTGGCTGGATCAGGGCCATGAAGGGCGCGATCAGCAAGAACGCGTCGCACTTCAACAGCCACTGCATGATGCGCCGCTACGCCACCGGGGCGTGCATCCGATGAATCGCGGCGCAGGAAATCTCCATCAAGCGCCTGCTGCCGACCATGCTGCCGAGGAGCCCACACCATGAGCCTGAACCGACGTGATTTTCTGAGCCTGGCCGGCGTCGCTGCCGCAGCCGCCACCCTGGGGCCCGGTTTGCGTTTGATCGAACTTGCCCGGGCGCGCTCCCCCGAGGAGGCCGCCTCCAGCCTGCAACGCTGGGGGCTGCTGATCGATGCAAACCAGTGCGCTGACGGCTGCACCGCCTGTGTCGACGCCTGTTTCGTGGAAAACGGCGTCTGGAGCCACGGGCGGCCCAGGAGCGATGCGCAATGGATCCGCAAGCTGACCGTCACCGACGAGCAGAACGGACACACGCAAGCCTTCCCCCTCATGTGCCAGCACTGCGAGTTTCCGCCCTGCGTGGACGTTTGCCCCACCGGGGCGTCCTTCCGGCGCGCCGACGGCATCGTGCTCGTGAACAAGCACACCTGCATCGGCTGCCGCTACTGCATGATGGCCTGTCCCTACAAGGCGCGTTCGTTTATTCACGAGGACACGCACAATCAGAAGCCTTACGCGCCGCGCGGCATAGGAACGGTCGAATCCTGCACCCTGTGCGTGCACAAGGTGGATCGCGGCGACGGCATCACCGCCTGCGCCGAGGCCTGTCTGCGGGCGGGGCACCAGGCAATCCTGTTCGGCGACCTGAAAGACCCCGACAGCGAGATCAGCAAGCGGCTGGCGGCACAGCCTTCGAGGCAGATCCGGGCGGATTTGAACCTGAATACGGGTGTGCGTTACCAGGGTTTATTGGGATGAGGCGAACGGCGTAAAGCCAAGGAGAATCGATGCGTGCCACGGTCAAGGACCCGGTCTGCGGAATGGAGGTCGCCCCGGCGCAGCTCGAAACGATATACGAGGGGCTTCACTACGCCTTCTGCTCGGAACAATGCCGGCAGCGCTTCGCTGCCAGTTCCCGCCTCTACATCGGGGTGCCCGGCAAGAAGGCGCCGCAGCCGTCGGGCCCGACGATTTCACCACGGCGGTGAAGCGCATCGTCGCCGGCCTGGAAAAAAAGAACCGGCTGCTCAACCCGAATGAGCGCGAGATCGTCGCCTACCACGAGATGGGCCACCCGCTGGTGGCGCTGGCGCTGCCCGGTTCCGACCCGGTGCACAAGGTGTCGATCATCCCGCGCGGCATCGGCGCGCTCGGCTACCCCCTCCAGCACCCGACCAAGGACCGTTACCTGATGACGCAGGAGGAGCTGGAAAACAAGATGACGGTGCTGCTCGGCCACGTCGTCTACCAGGCCGAGCACCCGACATTCCTGAAAGTGCCCGGGGCGATGCCCGGCGCGCGCGAGTACAGCGAGGACGGCGAGCAAGATCGACCGTGCGGTGCGCGACATCGTGCAGGCCGCATTCACCGGGCGGCCGCGATTCTGAAAGAACAGCGCACCACGATCGAGCGCGGCGCGCACGAGCTGCTCGCCCATGAGACCCTGACTGAAGGCGATCTGCGCGAATTGCTCAGGCCGGGGCCAGTTGCAGCGACTGCGAGCGCCTGAGCAAGGAGGCATGGTGTCCGGCCTGAGAAGACTGTTCCAGATTGGCTTCGCGGTTTGGGCTTACCTGCTGTGGTGGCTGCTGGTTCGCCTGCATCTGTGGCGCCCGTCGATGACGCCGGCGCAACGGCTGTGCCACACGGTCGAGCGATTGGGCACGACGTTTGTAAAGCTCGGTCAGGGTTTGAGCCTGCATCGCGACCTGCTGCCGGACGAATACATCCGCGCGCTGCAGAGCCTGCAGGATCGTGTCGCGCCATTCCCGGACGAGGTCGCGCGGCACGAGGTGGAGCAGGCGCTGGGAAAACCCGTCCCCGAATTGTTCGCCGAATTCGAGGCGCACCCGATGGCGGCGGCGTCCATCGCGCAAGTGCACCGGGCGCGCCTGCGCGACGGACGGCCGGTGGTGGTGAAGATCCGCAGGCCCCGCATCAAGGCCCAGATCGACCGCGACATGCGCCTGCTGCGCGGCGTGCTGCGCGTGCTGCTCGCGCTGTTGCCGTGGCTGCGGCGCTTTGATCCGCTCGCTCTGGTCGATGAGGTCTGGACCACCCTGCGCAAGGAGACAGACTTCCGCCGCGAGGCGCGCAACACCCTGCGCTTCGCCGAGGCCTTCCGCGGCTCGGCGACCGTGCACGTCCCCGCGGTGATCGACGGGCTGTATACGGAGTCGGTGCTGGTGCAGGAGCTGAGCGGCGGGCGACGTGTGGACGATCCCGCGGTTCGCACACACGGCGCGCAACTCGCGCAGGCCCTGGTCGAAGCCTATTTGCGGCAGATATTCGTCATGGGCGTGTTTCACGGCGATCCCCATCCTGGCAATCTGTTCATCATGGACAGCGGGCGCATCTGTTTCCATGACTTCGGCATCGTCGGTGCGCTCGATTCGTCCACGCGCCGCAACCTGGCGGCGTTCCTGCTCGCCTTCGTCCATCAGGACAGCGAGTGGATGCTGGATGCGGCGCTGGATCTGGGCCTGCTCGCGGGGGCGCTCGACCGTGCGGCGTTCCGCCAGGGACTGCAGGAGATCATCCAGGACTACGCCGGACAGCCGCTCAAGGATTGGTCGCTGGCCGAAGCGTTCGTGCGCGTCTCGCGTCTCGGCCACGGGCGCAACATCCGCATTCCGCACAACCTGCTGGTTCTGATGCGCATGCTGTATCTGATGGAAAACGCCGTGCGCGACCTCGACCCGGACTTCAATCTGCTGCAGAGCTTGCTCGGCAAGGCCGAAGAAGTGTTCAGCGCTTCCGCCGGCGCCGGCGCGGAAACGGGGCTGGACCGGCTGCGGTTCGAGGCCGCGGCCGGCGTGCACGAATTGCCGGCCGAGCTCGGCGCCTGGATTCACCGGATACGCGCCCAAGGCCTGGAACTGCAGGTACAGCACCACGGCATGGAAGAACTGGGGCAGCACCTCGACCGCAGCAGCAACCGCGTGGCCCTGGCGCTGGTGACGCTGGGCCTCTACATCGCCGCCTCGCTGCTGATGCAGCATTCCATCGGGCCGCGCCTCGGCGAGATGCCGCTGCTGGCGGCGGCGGGCTACGCGCTGGCGTTGTGGTTTACGTTGCGTCTCGCGCGCGGGATTTCCCATTCGGGAAAGCTGTGACGGCGTTGGGGAAAGCAAACGTTTGCCGACTGGGCAGGGTCACATTGTCAGCGCCGAGTAACACCTGGTGGTCTGCTTCCGAAATAATGGGACAAATAAAACGGATGGATTTTCTCGCAGGGCAAGGCGCGAGGAGGCGATATGGCTGGCTCTATGGCAACGACGAGCAACGCCGCCATGCGGAAAAAGACGCCGTTTTATGTTCCAGTATTTCGGAAGCAGACCACCAGGGTAGGTTCAACACGCGGAGGTCACATCATGAAAACCGTCACCATTGAAGTTGGCGATATGTTGTCGGCGCTGAGTGCATTTGGCGTGGAAAAGCAGCTCATGAAGCTTCCGGGCGTGCACCGGGCCGAGGTCAACTACGTCGCCGGCAGCGCCACCGTTGTGTACGACGAGACGATGATGGATATCAAGACCATCAAGGCCAGGGTGCGCGAGTGTGGCTATCACTGCGCGGGCGAGCGGCTGCCGAAACATATCTGCGTGCCCGAGGCCCCCTCGGCCGCAGTTGCCGAAATCACCATCTCGTCCGCGGCCCCAGCCGGTCATGCGCACGAAGGCCACGCCAGGCCGGCGGGCAAGGCGGAGGCGATGGCGCACGAGATGGGCCACGGCGTTGGCATGGACATGCAGGCGATGGCACGCGACATGCGGAACCGCTTCTTCATTGCGGCCATGTTCACCGTGCCGGTCTTCGTCTATTCCCCCATGGGCGGCATGTTCACGCCGCCGGCCCCGCCGTTTGGCCTGGCCCTCAACCTCTGGCTGTTCCTGCTTGCCAGTTTCGCGGTGATTTATCCGGTCTGGCCGTTCGTGATCGCCGCCTGGCGCGCGCTCAAAAACGGCGTGCTCAACATGGCGGTGCTGGTGGTGCTGTCGGTCGGCACCGGTTACCTGTTCAGTGTCGGCGCGACCTTCTTCTTCGAGGGTGTCCAGTTCTACGAGGCGGTAGCGGTGCTGCTGGTGTTCATCCTGCTCGGACACTGGCTGGAGATGCGTGCGCGTGCCGGCGCCTCGGCGGCAATCCGCGCGCTGCTGGATCTTGCCCCGCCGATGGCCACGGTGATGCGCGAGGGGCGCGAAACGGAACTGCCCACCGGCGAGGTGGTGGCGGGGGACATGGTTGTCATTCGTCCCGGCAACAAGATCCCGGTGGACGGCGAGGTGCTCGAAGGCGAGTCGCAGGTGGACGAGTCCATGCTCACCGGCGAATCCATGCCGGTCGGCAAGAAGCCCGGCGACACGGTGATCGGCGCGACCATCAACAAGAGCGGCACCTTCCGCTACCGCGCCACCAAGGTCGGCGCCGACACCGCGCTGGCGCAGATCATCAAGCTGGTGCAGGAGGCGCAGAACTCCAAGGCGCCGGCGCAACTGCTGGCCGACCGCGCCTCGCAGTGGCTGGTGCTGATCGCGCTGGCGATCGGCCTGGTGACTTTTGCGGCCTGGTTCTGGTGGCTGGGAGAGCCGCTGTTGTTCGCCCTCACCCTTACGATCACCGTATTCGTCATCGCCTGTCCGGACGCCCTTGGACTCGCCACGCCGATGGCGGTGATGGTCGGCACCGGCCTGGGTGCGATGAACGGCATCCTGTTCAAGAACGCCGCGGCGCTCGAGGAGGCGACGCGGCTCGACATCGTGATCTTCGACAAGACCGGCACGCTCACCCTGGGGCAGCCCGACGTGGGGGACGTTGCAGCGGCGCCGGGTGTCAGCGAAGACGCGCTGCTCGCGCTCGCCGCCGCGGTGGAGCAAAACTCCGAGCACCCCCTGGCGCAGGCGATTCTCAAGCGCGCGGGCAGGCCGGCGTTGCAGCCGGTAACCGGCTTTACCAACATTGACGGGATGGGCGCCACGGGAAAAGTCGAGGGGCGCACGGTTCTGCTTGGCAACCGCAAGCTGATGCATGCGGAGCAGGTTGACATGAACGGTCTAGAATCCAAGGCCGACGAAATGCAGGGAGCCGGGCGCACCGTGGTGCACGTCGCTCACGGAGGTCAGTTGATCGGGCTCATCGCCATTGCAGATGCACCGCGCCTCACCTCGGCGGCGACGGTGCAGAAACTGCGCGAACGCGGCGTGCAGGTGGCGATGCTCACTGGCGACAACCAGGCGACGGCCGAACGCATTGCCGCAGGGCTGGGCATCGATCTTGTTCTCGCCGACGTGCTGCCCGGGCAGAAGGCCGACAAGGTGAAGGAACTGCAGGCGCAGGGCAAGAAAGTCGGCATGGTCGGCGATGGCATCAACGATGCCCCGGCGCTGACCCAGGCGGATGTGGGTTTCGCCATCGGCGCCGGCACCGACGTCGCCATGGAGAGCGCCGACGTGTTGCTGATGAGGAGCGATCCATTCGACGTGGTCGGCGCGATTGCCCTGTCACGCGCCACGCTCACCAAGATGCGCCAGAACCTGGGGTGGGCAGTGGCCTACAACGTGGTCGCCTTTCCGGTAGCGGCCGGGGTGTTCTATCCGTTCGTCATCAGTCCTGAGGTCGCAGCGCTTGCGATGTCGGGTAGCTCGGCGCTGGTGGCTGTCAACGCGCTGCTGCTCAAACGCACGCGTCTCGAAGGCATTCATGCGCACCCGGCAGCGGCACGCGCCATTGGGGATAAGGCCGTCGTCGCATAACAAACTTAAGCACCCGATCAGGCTCAGCCCGACTGCTTCGGTTCGGGGTTGGCCGCCTCCCGCGCGATCCAGGCAAAGATATTCACTTGACTTTGGTCTTGACTCCATGGTCTAGAGTGTGCGGACGACAAAGAGGAGAAAATCGTGCTTACGATCGGAAAACTCGCACGCGAGGCCGGCGTTACCCCCGACACCGTGCGCTACTACGAGAAGGAAGGCTTGCTCGCGCCGGCCCGCAAAACGGATGCGGGCTACCGCCTCTACGATGAAGACGCGGCGCGTCGGTTGCGGTTCATTCGGCAGGCGCAGCAATGCGGTTTCAGCCTGGCCGAAATCGGCGAACTGCTGATGCTGAAGCGCAGTGACGCTGCCTGCTGCAAGGACGTGCGCGGCGTAGCGGTTTCGAAGAAGCTGCAACTGGAGCACAAGATTCGGGCGTTGCAGGCGATGTCCGGCGCGCTCAGCGAGTTGATCGCCATCTGCAACGATGGGGCCAGGCCACTGGATGAGTGCCCTATCCTTGCGGCGCTGGAAAACAGCATGGCCGGGCAAATGGAAGGCGCGCGCAATGGTTAAAGTGGAAGTGTTTTCTTCGCCGGGCTGCGGCAAATGCGCCCAGGCCAAGGCGATGTTGAAGACGGTCGCGGAGGCATTGGGTTCGGACAAGGTGACCTGGCGCGAGGTGAACATCCTGGAAGAAATGGACTACGCCGTGGATCTGGGCATCATGTCCTCGCCCGCGATCGCGATCGATGGCGAACTGGTTTTTACTTCCCTGCCCAGTGCCTACAAGCTGCGCGTGGAGCTTTTGCGCCGTTTGTGACGCGGGGCATATCCCATGAACACGCTATTGCTCATCGCCGCAGCGATACTCGGTTTCCTGGCCTTTTTCGAGCCCTGCACCATCGCCACCCACGCCTTGTTTGCGGCCCGCACCCATCATGCGGGTGGAACACAACGCGCGCTTGCACTGGTGCAACTGCTGCTGGCGCGGACGGGGCTGCTAGCCCTGATTTTCGGCGTTGCAGCCAGCGTCGGCTTGGCGACCTTGTCTTCCGGCATGGCGATGTCCATGCTCGGCGCGATCGGTCTCGTCTATCTGATCACGCGCAAGGTTTATTTGCCCGTACCGCATCTGGAGTGTTTTCGTCTGCTTCCCGGTGGCGACCGTCTGTCGCATGGATTCAAACTTGGGTTGACGCTACCGGCATGCACGCTGCCGCTGGTACTGATCGTCGGCATCCTGTCGGCACTGGCGCAGCAAGCTCTCGTCGCCCTCCTGGCGGGTGGGGTGTTTGCCCTCATGTTCAGCCTGCCCACCGTATGGGGCAGCGCGCACGGTCTGGGCACGGACGCCCGGGCGTTTCTCTCCCGGGCGGCATCATTCAGCCCTTACTTCACCACGTTCTTATTGTGGGGCGCGGCATTCTTGATTTGGCGAACAGGCGTTTGAGATGGATTTGGAATCCTTGAAGAGCACGTTGGAACAGGCAAGCCTCGCTTCTCTTGGCGTGGGTGTTATGGCGGGATTCATTTTCAGCTTCAATCCGGTCGCGCTCGCAGCCATCCCAGTGTCGCTCGCCTACGTGACCAAGGCCCACGAGACAAAGAAAGCCGTGCTGTTCGGCAGCATGTTCATCGCCGGCATGATCGTCACCCACGTGTTCATGGGCTTGGCCGCCGGCCTCGGCGGCCAGTGGGTGCAAAAGCTCCTGGGGCGTGAATGGGGCCTGGTGCTCGGTCCCTTGCTGATCCTGCTGGGATTGATGTGGCCGGGCTGGATCAAGCTGCCGCTCCCCGCCATCGCGTTTCGCGCCAGGCGCGCCGGCAGTGGGTGGGGGGCGTTCCTGCTCGGCATCCCGTTTTCGGTGGCGGTATGTCCCTTTTGCACACCGGCGCTGGTGATCCTGCTGGGGGTGGCCACCGGCATCGGCTCGCCCCTGTTCGGCGCGACGCTGCTGCTCGCCTTTGCCTTGGGGCGCGCCGTACCCATCATTCTCGGCGCGTGGGCGGTAGGCTGGCTGGAAAGCCTGAAGCCGCTCCGGCATGTGCAGAAGCTGTTCGAGATCATCGGCGCGCTGCTGCTCATTCTCTCCGGGCTGTACATGCTCAACGCCTATTTCTTTTTCATCCCTGACCTTGCCGCCTAGGAGCCTCCATGCCCGTCATATTGCGAGCCACTCTGCTGCTGTTTGCCATGCTCGCGCTGCCTGGCGCCAGCGCCCATGCCGCTGAGGCACAACCCGTGCCCTTCGTCATGCAGATGACCGTCGGTGACGCCGATGCGCAACGCCGCGCGTTTCTGCAAATTTCCAAAGTACTGGAAGACATTGGACCGCAGAAAGTAAAAATCGAAGTGGTTGCCTACGAGGGTGGCATTGCGTCCCTGCTGTCGGACAACAACGATACGGCGACGCTGATCGCCGCACTGGCGCGCGAAGGCGTGCGGTTCAAGGCCTGCCGCATCAGCATGCGCGGCCACGGCCACACCGATGCGGATTTTCCGCTTGAGGTGGAGTTCGTTCCTGCGGGCGCGCCGGAGATGATCCGGCTGCAAACGCAGGGCTACCGCTACTGGCGCCCTTGAGCGCCAGAGCGGTTTATCCCGCGCAACAGGACAACTGCTTCACGTCCTTGGTGAAGGTCTGTGCGCAAAGCTTCAATCCTTCCACCATGGTGAGGTAGGGGAAGAGCTGCCCTGCCAGGTCCGCCACGCTCATGCGGTTCTTGATCGCCAGCGTGGCGGTCTGGATGATCTCGCCGGCATCGGAGGCCAGCACCTGCGCACCCAGCAAGCGTCCGGTGTTTCTGTCCGCCACCAGCTTGATGAAGCCGCGCGTATCGAAGTTGGCCAGCGCGCGCGGCACGTTGTCGAGCGTCAACGTGCGGCTGTCGGTTTCCATGCCAAGCTTATTTGCCTGCGTTTCGGTGAGGCCCACCGTGGCCACTTGCGGGTCGGTGAATACCACTGCGGGTACGGTGGAGAGGTCGAGCGCCGCATCGCCGCCGGTCATGTTGATCGCCGCGCGGGTGCCTGCGGCGGCCGCCACGTACACGAACTGCGGCACATTGGTGCAGTCGCCAGCCGCATAGATGTGCGGCACCGAAGTGCGCAGATGGTCGTCCACGACGATGGCGCCGCTGGCATCCGTGGTCACGCCGGCGCGGTCGAGGGCGAGCCCCACCGTATTGGGTTTACGGCCGGTGGCGACGAGCAGCCGGTCGCCACTGAGGGTTCCCGCGCTTGTTTCAAGTTCAAATGTCTTGCCGTCGAAGCGCGCGGCTTTCACAGCGGTATCCGTGAGAACCCGCATGCCCTCTCCTTCCAGTGCCGCTTTGAGCCCCTCGCCAATAGCCGGATCTTCTTTGGACAGCAAGGTTCCGCGTGCCACGAGGGTGACGCGGCTGCCCAAGCGCAGACAGGCCTGGGCTAGCTCCAGTGCGACGACCGAGCCGCCGTACACGATCAGGTGTGCCGGGGTTTCCTCGGCGACCAGGGCCTCGGTCGACGTCCAGAAGGGCGTGCCGGCGAGACCCGGCAGATCCGGAATCTGCGGCGAGCGGCCGGTGGCGATCAGGATACGATCCGGCGTGAGGCGCTTTTCGCTGCCGTCCTTCTCGCGCACGACGAGGGTCCTGGCGTCCTCGAAGCGCGCGAAGCCGCGCAGCAGATTGATGCCGGGATTGGTTTCCAGAATGCTTTCGTATTTCGCGTGGCGCAGCGCTTCCACCCGCGCCTGCTGCTGCGCGACCAGCGCCTTGCGATCCAGCGTCGGGGCATGTCTGGAGAGACCCGGAAACGGGTGCTGGGCCTGCAGGTGGGCCACATGGGCGGCGCGGATCAGAATCTTCGAAGGCACGCAGCCGACGTTGACGCAGGTGCCGCCGGTGGTGGAGGCCTCGATCACGGTCACCCCGGCGCCTTCCTCAACGGCGCGGATGGCTGCGGCAAAGGCCGCCGAGCCGGTGCCGATGATGGCCACGCTGAGCCTGGCTTCGGTCTTGGGTGCGGACCCGCAGCACGCGCCGCCGCCCAGTTCCGCGCCGTAGCCATTGTCGCGCACGGCGTCGAGCAGGACGGATGCGGAAATATCCGCATCCGCTTCCACACGGGCCGTAGCCTCGGGGTAGGACACGTCCGCACGTGTCACGCCAGCCACCGCCAGCAGTGCCTGTTTCACGGACGCGGCGCAGTGGTCGCAGGTCATGCCCGTTATGTGGAGGGTCTGTTCGCTCATTTGGCTTTGCCTTCCTTGGCGGGGGCTTTGACGGTGGACTCGTATCCCGCCTCGAAGGTGGCATCTTCCAGCGCCTTGATCGTGGTCTTGGCATCGTCGAAGCTCACGACGGCCTCTTTTTTCTCGTAGGAAACGCTGACTTTGGAGACGCCGGGCACTTTTTGCAGGGCCTTCTTCACGGTGATCGGGCAGGCTGCGCAGCTCATGCCGGGCACCGCGAGGGTGACGGTGCGCACGGCAGCGAATGCAGCGTCGGCAAAGCCGAAAACGAACACCGAGGCGAGAACGAATTGCTTGATCATGGCGAGACTCCTTTAGTAGAACAGCGGGGCGAGGTCGGGAAAGACCAGAGCGAGCGCGATGAGCGCGGCCACGATCCAGAACAGCACCTTGTAGACCCGGTTGGTCTGGGGCATGGCGCACAGGGAGCCCGGCGTGCAGGCCGGGGCGCGGTAGATTTTTTTCCAGGCGAAGAACAGGGCGATGACGGCTGCCCCGAGGAAGTAGGGCCGGAACGGCTCCAACACGGCGAGGTTCGCCACCCAGGCGCCGCCGATGCCGAGCATGACCAGCACCAGGGGACCGGCGCAGCACAGCGAGGCGGCGATGGCGGCGATGACGCCGCCGATGAGGGGCAAGCGCCCGGCTTTCTCTTGCGACATGATTTCTCCTTCTGGGATAAGGTGTCGCAAGCTTAAATGCCGTACCATACTACGGTGTCAAGCACTATTTCAGGAGGGCACATGAGCACCCAGGGACAGACCATCGGGGCCTTGGCGCGCGCAGCGGGCGTCAACGTCGAAACGATCCGCTTCTACCAGCGCCGCGGCCTGCTGACCGAGCCGGACAAGCCCTTGGGCGGTATCCGCCGCTACGGAGAAGCCGAGGTGGCAAGGGTGCTGTTCATCAAGGCGGCTCAGCGCATCGGCTTCACGCTGGACGAGATTGCGCAGCTGTTGCAGTTGGACGACGGAGCCCATTGCTCTGAAGCACGGGCGATCGCCGAGCACAAGCTCGCCGATGTGCGCCAGCGTTTGAATGACCTGCAGCGCATGGAAGCCGCGCTGGCGCAGCTGGTCGACCGCTGCGCCAGCCGTCGTGGCCAGGTGAGCTGCCCGCTGATCGACGCGCTGCAGCCGCCGGGCTAAGCGTCAGGCAGCGATTCCCTTGGCCAGCGCGTTGCGGCGGCCAGTTTCACTGCCGGTGAGCGCGAAGCCCTGCAGCCGGCCGGCAGCGTCGAGGTGCAGCGCGCACACGCCGGTGTCGCTGCATTCGACCTTCCAGCTGCCGGCCGCGCCGATGCGGGGCGGCAGCACCGCCACCGGATGCGCCGGGGTCTTCACCATCACCGGCATCGCCGGATACAGCACGGGCGTCGGCGTGCCGGTGAGGGTGGCGGCGAGCGCGCGCGCCTGCACCATCAGCGGCTGCACGTAGGGCAGATTGAGCCCTTCGACCTCGGCGCAGTCGCCCATGGCGTACACATTCGGCGCGCCGGTTTCAAGCAGGCCGTTGGTCTGGATGCCGCGCCCGACCGGGATGCCGGCCGCCTGCGCCAGTTGGGTGCGCGGCCTGAGGCCGATTGCAGACAGCACGACATCGGCTTCGAGGGTTTCGCCGTTGTCGAGCGTGACCCGGTAGCCGTCCGCAGTCGCTTCGACACTTTTCCCGGTGCGCCCGAAATGCCAGTTCACCCCCAGCGCGGCGAGACTGTCGGCCAGACGCTGGCCGGCCTCGACCGGCAACAGGCGTTCCAGCGGCCAGCCGCCCAGATGCACCACGTCGACTGCGAATCCGGCGTGCGCCAGATCGTTGGCGAACTCGCAGCCGATCAGGCCGCCGCCGAGGACGGCGATGTGCTTTTTGCCGTCGATGGCGCTGCGGAAGGCGGCGTAATCGGCCAGATCGTTCACCGCCAGCACGCCGGCCGCGCCATTGCCGGCGAGACCGTGCGGGAACGGGTCGGCGCCGAGCGCGAGAATCAATTTGCCGTACGCCAGCTCGCCGTTTTCGGTGCGCACGCGCTGGCCCTGCGTATCGATCGCCGTGACCCGGGTGTGCGCCAGGATCGTCGCGTTCTGGTCGGCTGCCATCTTCTCCGCGCTGGCACTGGCCAAGGCCGCTGCCGTCCTGCCGGTGGCGAATGCGTTCGACAGGTTGGGCTTGGAGTAGAAGGCGCCGTCGTCCGCGGTGACGAGCGTGACCGTCGTGGCGGCGTCGCGCTTGCGGATTTCCTTCAGCAGGGTGTAGCCGGCGAGTCCGGAACCGACGATGACGATTGATCGGTTTGGGCTTGGCGTTTGCTCCCTCTCCCCCTGGCGGGAGAGGGTTGGGGAGAGGGGCTGCATGAAAAACTCCTGAATTCAAATTGCGGAAGACATTCAAAACGCCTCCCGTTGTGGCCGACGATCAAGCGGTGATTTCGACCATCTCGAAATCGGCCTTGGATACGCCGCAGTGCGGGCATTCCCAGTCCTCCGGCACGTCCTCCCAGCGGGTGCCGGGAGCGATGCCGTGCTCGGGGTCGCCTTGGGCTTCGTCGTAAATGTAGAAACAAACGATGCATTGCCAGGTTTTCATGATGCGTCCTTTCCCAAAATCAATCGATATCGTAAATGGATCAGGCGGCAATCGCGTCTTTTTGCGCCTGATAGTGCCTTGCGTGCTTTTCTTCCACGCGGGCCAGCGCGGCAAAGCGCTTGGCGGCCTTCTCCAGCACGCTCTTGAACCTCTCGGCGTGCGCCTGAGATTCGGCGATCTGCTCGTCGATCTCGGCAACCGCGGCGTCATGGCCTTCCTGCATCGCCTCGTGGCGGAACTTCGGGTACATCTCGGTGTACTCGTGGGTTTCGCCCTCGATCGCGTACTGCAGGCATTTTTCCGGCGTCATGGTCTCGTCGGAAAACAGCAGTTCGGCGTGGCCGAAAGCGTGCAGGATTTCCTGCGCAGCGGTGTCCTCGAACACCCTGGCGGTCGCTTCGTCGCCGACCTTGCGGCACTGGCATGCGAACCAGAGGTACTTGATGTGGGCCATCGACTCGCCGGCAAAGGCGGCTTCGAGGTTCTGGATGGTAGGGGACTTCGTGTTCTGCATGATTCACTCCTGTGGGGTTGATTTGCAATGTCAATCAAGACAGGAGCAATATTAGAGACCGTCAACACATCGATCCAACGGATATTCTGGATAATATTGATTGATGATATCCATCGACCATTTTTGAGCGCCCCCCATGCCTCACTTTCTGCCCCGTCCTTCGCCGGAATCCCGCTGCCCACGCGCATTTGCGCCCGGAGCCGATTGATGGACTGGACCCTGTTCGGCTCGGCACTGCTATCATCCACCCTGTTTCCCGGCGGCTCCGAAGCCCTGCTGCTGTACCGCCTGCACCAGGGCGCCGACCCGCTGGCGAGCGTGGCGATTGCCACCGCCGGCAACGTGCTCGGCAGCCTCATCACCTACGGCATGGGGCGCTTCGGCCGACAGGCGGTGCGGCGCAGCGAGAAGGCCGAGCTGCGTGCCGCGCGCGCCGAACGTTGGTTTGCCCGCTACGGACGCCCCAGCCTCCTGCTGGCCTGGCTGCCGGTGGTCGGCGACCCGCTGTGCCTGGTCGCCGGGGTGCTGCGCGTCGGCGTGGGCAGCTTTCTGCTGCTGGTGACGCTGGGCAAGCTGGCGCGCTATGCCGCGCTGGCCTGGCTGATGTAATCAGGCGGATCGCGCGCGCCAGCTTTTCAGCGCCGCTTCCATCCGCGCCATGCTGACGTAGAAGGTGGGCGTGATGTAGAGCGTGAGGAACTGCGAGAACAGCAGGCCGCCGACCACGGCGATGCCGAGCGGCCGCCGCGCCTCGCCGCCGGCGCCGAAACCGATGGCAATGGGGAGGGTGGCGAAGATGGCGGCGAAGGTGGTCATCATGATCGGCCGCAGACGCACCAGACTGGCCTCGACGATGGCGTCTTCCGCGCTCATGCCGGCGCGCTGCCGGGTCAGCGCGAAGTCGATCATCATGATGCCGTTCTTCTTCACCAGGCCGACCAGCAGGATGATGCCGACGAAGCTGAAGATGTTGAGCTCCTCGTCCATCAGGAGCAGCACCAGCAAGGCGCCTGCGCCCGCCAGCGGCAGCGCGGTGAGGATGGTGAGTGGATGGCCGAGGTGTTCGTACAGCACCGCCAGCACCATGTAGATGATGACGACGGTGAACAGCAGCAGGAGCGGTAGTTGCACGGTGGATTCCTGGAATTTCTGCGCGGCGCCGGTGAATTGCAGCGCCACCTCCGCCGGCACGACTTCCCTTGCTGCGTCGTAAGCCTCGGCCAGCGCGGCATCGAGCGAGGCGCCTGGCACGAGGTTGAACGACAGCGTGACGGCGGGCAGCTGGCCGTAGTGATGCACCGCGACCGGCCCCACGCCGGCTTCCACCTTCGCCACCGCATCCAGCCGGGCGAGGGCGCCGGAGGCGGTCTTCAGCGGCAGCTGGCCGATGACCGCCGGATTGAGCTGCGCTTCCGGCAGCGCCTTGACGCTCACCACATACTGGTCGCTGGCGCCGTAGATTTCGCTGATGCGGCGCCCGCCGAGCGCGTCGTACAAGGCCTGCTGCACCTGCTGCGCGGTGACGCCGAGACGCGCCGCCTCGACCGGGTCGAGGCTGACGCGCAGCTCGGGGTTGCGCAGTTCAAGGTTGCTGTCGACGTCCTCGATCAGCGGCACCGATTCCAGCCGCTTTTCGACCGCGGCGGCGGCGGCTTTCAGCGCCTCGAAATCGCCTGCGGTCAGCGTCAGCTGGTAATCGGTGCTGGCGGCCAGCGCGCCGACGTTGATCGACGCCGGGTTTTGCAGCGTGACGCTGACGCCGCTGAGCTTGCGTGTGGCCGCGCGCAATTCGTCGATCACGTCATCCGCACTGACACGGGTATCGCGCGGCGTCAGGCGGATCACCAGCCGGCCGACGTTGCCGCCGGCGACGCCGCCGCCGCCCTGGCCGGCTGACGACATCAGGCCTTCGACCGCCGGATGCCGCTGCACGATGGCGGCGAGCTGCTGCTGGCGCCGGCCCAGTTCCTCGAACGGAATGCCTTCCGGATACTGCACGCTGGCAAAAATCATTCCGGAGTCGACGCGCGGGATGAAACCCTGCTTGACCTGGCCGGCCAGCCATAGCATTGCCCCCAGCACCGCGGCCGACAGCAGCAGCATCGCGCCGCGATGGCGCATGCTGGCGCGCAGGGTTTCGCCATAGAAATCGCGGAAACGGTTGAAGCCGGCGTCGAACAGTCGCGACAGCGGGTTGTTGGGCGCTTGGTGCGTAAGGCCGCGCGCGCACAGCATGGGGATGAGCGTCAGCGCCACCACGCCGGAAAGCAAAACGGCGACGCCGATACTCACCGCGAATTCCTGGAACAGCCGCCCGATCATGCCGCCCATGAACAGGATGGGCAGGAATACGGCGGCCAGCGAAAGCGTCATCGACAGCACGGTGAAGCCAACCTCCTGCGCGCCGTCGAGCGCGGCCTGCATGCGCGGCTTGCCCATTTCCAGATGGCGCGAGATGTTCTCGACCACCACCACCGCATCGTCCACCACGAAGCCGATTGCCAGGACGATCGCCATCAGCGACAGGTTGTTGAGGCTGTAGTCCAGCAGGTGCATGAAGGCAAAGGTGCCCAAGAGCGAGCTCGGCAGCACCAGCGCCGCGATCAGCGTCGCGCGCAGGTTGTGCAGGAAGGCGAAGATGACGAGGATCACCAGCACCAGCGCGAGCACGAGGGTGAAGTTCACTTCGTGCAGCGAATCCTTGACGAAGCGCGAGCGGTCGGAGTGCACCTGCAGGCGCACGCCGTCCGGCAGTTCCGCCTCAATCTGCGGCAGCATCGCGCGGATGCGCTCGGCGACCTCGACTGTGTTCGCCCCCGGCTGGCGCTGCACTGCCAGCACGATGGCACGGGTGCCGTTGTACCAGGTCTTGCGCTTGTCGTCCTCCACGCTGTCCTCGGCACGGCCGAGGTCTTTCACGCGCAGCGCGGTGCCGTCATGGTAGGCCACGATGATGTCGCCGAAGTCCGCCGCGTTGGCGAGCGCCACCGGCGCCTTCACGGTGTAGGCGCGCGTCGCGCCGTCGAGCGTGCCGGACGGCAGGTTGGCGTTGGCTGCCTGTATTTTCTGGATGACATCGGCAAACGTCAGTCCGCGCTGCTGCAGCTTGGCGGGGTCGAGATACAGCCGCAGCGCATATTTCTGCGAACCGAACACCAGCACCTGCGCCACGCCGGACAGGCCCGACAGCCGCTGTGCCACCCGCGAATCGGCGATGGCGTCGAGCTCGGTCAGCGGCAGGCGCTCGGCCGACAGCGCCAGGTACAGGATGGGCGAATCGGCCGGGTTGATCTTTCTTAACTGGGGGGGGTCCATGCCGGCGGGCAGGTTGCGCGCCGCCTGTGCGATCGCGGTCTGCACGTCCTGCGCGGCGGCGTCGATGTCACGGTCAAGCTCGAATTGCAGCGTGATGTTGGTCGACCCCTGGCTCGACTGCGAGCTCATCGACTCGATCCCGGCCACCGTCGACAATTGCCGTTCCAGCGGCGTCGCCACGGTATTGCCCATGGTCTCCGGGTTGGCGCCGGGCAAGGAAGCCGAAATACGCAGCGTGGGGAAATCCACCTGCGGCAGGTCGTTCACCGGCAGCTGCGTGTAGGCGAGCGCGCCGGACAGCGCCATCGCCAGCACCAGCATCAGCGTGGCGACCGGGCGTTCGATGAAGAGCCGCGAGAGATTCATCCGCGCGCGCTTTCGAGCTTGACCTTGCTGCCCGCCTTGAGGCGCTGCGGAATCTCGATCAGCACCGGCTCGCCGGCGCGCAGCTCGCCCTCCACCATCCGCTCGCCATCCAGGCTGCGGATCTGCCTCACCGGCTGCACCACGGCACGGCCGCCGCGCACCACGTAGACGTAGGTGCCTTGCTGCGCGTGTTGCAGCGCCGCCTCGGGCACCACCCTGGCATTCGGCTCGACGCCCAGCAGCAGGCGCACCCGCACGCCCTGCCCCGACAGCAGCGCCGGCGGCGTGCCGGCCAGCCGCACCTTGATCGGCACCGCGCCGGTGGTGGCGTCGATCTGCGCATCGACGAACACCAGTTCGCCGCGTGCCTGCGCCGTGCCGCCCGCGTCACGGAAAATCTCGGCCGCCACCCTGCCCTGCGCGCGCGCCGCCGCGAGTTCGGGCCAGTCCTGCTGCGCCACGCTGGCGCGCACGTCGAGCGCGCCGGGGGCAAGCAGCGTGGTCAGCGGCTCGCCCCCGGGCTGCACCAGGCTGCCTGGTTGCACCATGATCCGGCCGACACGCCCGGCGATCGGCGCACGAATCTGCGCATACTGCGCATCGAGCTGCGCCGCCTGCAGTTCGGCGCGTGCGGTGCCGGCGCGTGCGCGCGCGGCTTCCGCCGCGACAAATGCGTCGTCGAATTCCTGGCGGCTGATGTAGCCCGACTGCATCAGCGGGCTCAGGCGCGCCAGTTTTTTTTCCGCCTCGGCCGCTTCGGCGCGCGCACCCGTCAGGGCGGCCCGGCTTTGCGCGATGCGCGCCCGCGCCGGCCGCGCATCCAGGCTGAAAAGGATTTGTCCGGCGCGCACGGCGTCGCCTTCCTGCACATGCTGCTGCAGCACCGTGCCACCCACTTGGGCGACGATGGCAACCTGTCGGGCGGCTTCCAGCGTGCCGGGCAGGTCGATCACGCGCGGGAAATCGCGCACCGCCACCGGCACGGTCTTCACCGCAAGCGCCCGCTCGCCGCCACCTTTCCGCTCGTCTCCGGTTTCCGAGATCTGGGTGCGATACACCACACCAGCGATCAGCGCCAGCACGATGACGATGAGAAGCATGCGAACTTTCATGGGGTTCTCTCGGAGGTGATGGCGGGCAAGCGGCCCAGCGCATGGTTCAGACGGGAAAATGCGGCCAGCCAGTCGGCATCGGCCTGCGCCTGCGCCTGCCGCGCGCGCGCCAGGTCAGCCTGGGCGGTCAGCCATTCAAGCAGGCTGCCGACACCGGCTTTGTAGCGCGCTTCGGCCGCGCGCGCCGATTCGTCTGCGCTGTCGAACTGCACCGCCACGCCTTCGCGCTGCGCCTGCGCGTGGCGCACATCGTGGTAGGCCCCGGTCACCGCCAACGCCACCTGGCTGCGCTGCGACTCGGCCTCGGCCTGCAGGCGTTCGGCATCGCGCTCGGCGGCGCGCGCCTCTGCCGCCAGCCTTCCGCCGTCGAACAGCGGGACCGACAGGTTGACGCCGACGCTGTACGTGGTCGACGGCGTCCGCTCGTCCTCCAGGAAAAAGGTACGCCCGGCATTGGCCGCGAGCGACAGGCTCGGCCAGCGCGCGGCGCGCGCGCGCCCGGCCTCGGCGCGCGCGCGGGCGGCGGTGGCCCGCAAGGCTTGCAGATCGGGACGCTGGCGCTCCGCTTCGGC
>CAMTWC010000044.1:0-46550 GCA_947085345.1 uncultured Gammaproteobacteria bacterium
CAGTTGCCGAGGTATTTTGATGTCCTCGCTGACTACGGCGATGCCGATTTTCGTCGGCTGGCAGAGATGCTGGATTGGATCAATCTCAATCCGAAATCCAATCTCTACCCACGACAAATTCCGGTTGCTGGTGCCGACAGCAAATGGCTCGATTCGAGAAAAGGCCTTATCTCTGACTTGGTTGCGGCGCTCCAGGGTGACCCGACAGGAGATCGCGACTTCTTTAGGCGCTGCGGCTTGCGGCCGCAGCCGCAGTTAATGCGCATGCGCGTTCTGGACCCTGAGCTGAGAACCCGATTGGGCGGCCTCGGCGATATCTCTGCTCCTTGTGAGGACGTGGCAAGCATTGGCATACGGCCAACGAATGTCTTCATTGTTGAGAACCTTCAAACTGGACTTGCCTTTGATGACCTGGCAGGGGCGGTTGTGATCATGCGACTGGGTTACGCGGTTGACGTTCTGGGGCAGCTTCCATGGCTACAAAAGGCGCAATGCATCTACTGGGGAGACATTGATACGCATGGCTTTGCCATTCTTAATCGAGCCAGAACATACATCCCTAGATTGAAGACTGTGCTTATGGATGAGTCAACGCTGATGAGTCATCGAGATTTATGGGTGGAAGAGAAAGACCAGCATCTTTCCATTGAACTTCCATTACTCACAAGCACCGAACAAAAGCTCTATCAGTCGCTCAAGAGCAATACCTGTGGGCAACAAGTCCGCCTCGAGCAGGAGCGGGTGCGTTGGGATGTGGCGTGGACAGCCATACAGGAAAGTATTCGATGACTCAGGATCAGGGAGGGCCTTCATGAGCGGAAACCATTGGGACCAGCCGGGCGTTCCCCATAAGGGGTGGCACTGCGTGGACGTGGTTGACCTGCGGGCCGATGGCGAGTCTGCAGATGAAACCAATTACGCGACCTGCCAGATGTGTGGCAACGAGAAGATCCGCTACGTTCACATCATGGAGCATCCGGATCTGGACGAGAACTTCGAAGTCGGCTGCGTCTGCGCGGAGAAGATGAGTGACGATTACGAGGGGCCTAAACGGCGTGAGGCTAGGTTGCGCAATCGAGCAGCGCGCCGCACTCGTTGGCTGCAGCGCAAGTGGCGAGTGTCTGCCAAGGGGAACAGCTTTCTGAATGTTGACGGGCACAACTTCGGGGTGCACATGAACAAGTTCAAGCGGTGGGGCTACCGGATCGGCAGCCGCTTCGGTGCAAAGACCTATGCCACCAAGGACGAAGCCAAGCTGGCGCTGTTTGATGACTTCTGGGAAGCAACCCAGGACAGTGAGCATATCTGGGCCAATGACTGAACCAACACCATATCCCCCTGCGTCATCATTTTCTCTTCGATATTGGTGTCGTTCCGCAGGAGCTGTCAGGACTCCGGCAAAGGTGCTGTTGGCTATGAAAACTAGGCTGTTGAGGTGTATTAAAAGCGCGAATATTCATATATTAAGCGAATAATGGCGCTTTTACGGATTGACTATGTACATCGTGAGCGCCATAATTCTCACAATATGAGAGTAACGGCGCTATGGGAAATTTAAGTCATCACCTGTCTGGCCTAGGCAAGCTTGACCGCGAGCGCTTGTCCGCCGTCATGCGCGGCACAAAGGGAACGATCACCAATGAGCAAGCCGCGAGAGCCATGGGACTTGACCAGGCTGACGCATCGAAGTTGCTGGCACGGTGGTGCAAGAAGGGCTGGCTGTCACGAGTGGCCCGAGGGCTTTACGTGCCGGTGCCGCTGGAAGCCGAACGGTCTGATTTGCCGCTCGAAGATCCTTGGCTGGTCGCCATCAGCCTCTACTCGCCGTGCTACATCGGTGGCTGGAGTGCGGCTGAGCATTGGGATTTGACCGAACAGATTTTTCGGACGACCGTGGTGATGACCACGACGCGACCACGGAACAGAAAGCCCACGCTCAAAGGGGCAGCATTTTTGGTATCCACCATCGCCACAGAAAAAATGTTCGGCCTGAAGACGGTTTGGCGTGGTTCGGTGAAAGTCTCCGTTTCCGACCCCAGCAGAACCATGCTGGACATGTTGTCCGATCCCCAGCTTGGCGGTGGCATTCGCTCCGTCCAGGATATGTTCAGAAACTACCTCGGCTCCGATGCCAAGAATCTCGGTCAATTGATGGAGTATGCCGAGCGTCTGGGTAACGGCGCGGCATTCAAGCGTTTGGGTTTTCTGTTGGAAGCAAACGCCCCGCAGGAGGCCGAGGCAATCGAGCAATGCCAGCGCCATCTGACGATGGGCAACGCACGCATCGATCCCAAAATGCCTGCTGAGGCGTTGGTCGCGCGGTGGCGGCTATGGGTGCCCCACGACTGGAAGGCGGGTGTGAAGTGATCGAAAAGCAGGAAATCTCAGAACTGGCGCGCGAGCTTTCGCTGGATTTGCACGTTGTCGAAAAGGATTACGTCCTCGGCTGGCTGCTCGCCGGCGTTGCCGCGAACCCCGAGCTCTCGGAAAACTGGGTCTTCAAGGGCGGCACGTGCTTGAAGAAATGCTACTTTGAGACGTACCGGTTTTCCGAGGATCTGGATTTCACAGTGACCGAGGAAGCCCAGCTCGACGAGGACTACCTGCTGCAGGCATTCCGTCAAATGGCGGAATGGGTCTATGAGCAGAGCGGCATCGAGATTCCTGGAGAGCAGATTCGGTTCAAGTTGTCAGTGCTCGACGGCGGTCGGTACGCGGAGGGGCGCGTCTATTACGTCGGCCCGCTCATGCAGAAGCGCAATCTGGCGCGGATCAAGTTCGATCTGACCAGCAAGGAGAAGCTCGTTCTGCCGCCACAGAAAAGGGCGGTTCATCATCCCTACAGCGACTGTCCCGATGATGGCATCCATGTCTTGAGCTACTGCTTCGAGGAGGTTTTTGCCGAGAAGATGAGAGCCCTGGCTGAGCGAGAGCGCCCCCGCGATCTATACGACGTCGTGCATCTGTACCGGCATGACGAGATTCGGCCTGATCGGGGCGTAGTCCTGAAAACGCTGCAGGAAAAATGCGCGTTCAAGGGCATTCCCGTCCCGACCATCGAAAGCTTGCTGCGCGAAGATGCCAAGATCAAGCTGGCTGCCGAGTGGGAGGACATGCTCGCCCATCAGTTGCCTGCTTTGCCAGACCTCGAGCAGTTCTGGAACGAGATCCCGAACGTTTTTCGCTGGCTTTACGGCGAAGCAGAGAAGCCATCCTTTGGCGCGCTTGCAGCAGATCGGCCGACCGACAACTCGTGGCAACCGCCGGCGATGGTGTTCGCATGGCATGCGGCCGTGCCGCTGGAGTCCGTGAGATTCGCGGCCGCAAACCGCCTGTGCGTCAATTTGCGCTATCAGGACTCTTGGCGACTGATCGAGCCGTACTCGCTGCGCCGCAGCCTGGACGGAAATCTGCTGCTTTGTGCCGTCAAGCATGAAACCGGGGAATCCAGAACCTACCGAGTCGATCGGATTCAAGGTGTCGAGGTCAGCAGAACGCCATTCACTCCCCGGTACCAGATTGAGCTGACCCCAGCAGGGCCATTGTCGGCACCACCTGTTCAACGCCTTGCAGCACCACGACAATCGATCAACGCGCGACCAAAGGTTTCGGCTGGAAGGGCCGCAAAAGCAATGACTGGGCAGACCGGCCCCACCTATGTATTCAAGTGCCCGAGCTGTGGGAAGCAATTTCGCCGGAAAACCTATGACGCAACATTGTCACCGCACAAGAACAAGAATGGTTACCAGTGCTTCGGGGGCTTCGGTTCGCTGGTGAAAACGGAATATTGAAATGGCTGGCAGTCATGTGCGCGGGAGAGGGGCATCCCCTTCCGGGATGGCAGGCATGTTCCGTTTATTCGTCGAAAGCAAGTAAGTGACGAATAAACGGAACTTTGCCGGGTGGCCACCGATCTGCCCGGCAGCACATCCAATCGAGTGGTCATGCCGGCAGCCGGGCCAAGGCCTCGAGCAAGGTTCGCCGCTTGGCATGGGGATCCTTCGGTACCTCGATGCCGTTCGCTTCCATTTCTTCAGTGCAACGACGCATCCAGACCGTGATCTCATCCAGTTTGAAGCGGATCAGCTTTCCAACATGCAAGAAGGGCACCCCGAGCGATTCCCGCATGTTTGGATGGGTGAGGATGTACATCGGGATGTTCATGATCTCGGCGATTTCTTTGGCCGACATCAGATTGGGGTCTTTGGACAGCACGACATCACTGCCTTTTTCCCAGGTGGCGGAATGCATCGACTCCATCTCGAATGCCAGGATATCCTCCATGAGATAGGTCACCCGTTTGGAGAGCTTCAAATACCTGGGGCCTCGACCCTCGCAGCGCCAGCGTTGTAGGGTTTTGGGGCTGAGGCCCCAACGCTCGGCCAACTCGTGCTCATTGATTGCGACTTTTTTCATCACGTATCTCCTGTGGTTGTAGGGACACGCATTCAGGCGCTGGTTGGGCACGAAGCCAAGTCAAGCGGGGTCAGGCACACCCTCGCTAAAACGCCCGCGTCATTTAATGAGCGCTAGCAATTCCTCGGTCACGACTTGACGTTGCAATGAGGGGAGTAGAGCGAAGCGCGACAAGCTACAGTGGATGTTCGAGAGAACGGCAGTCCTTCCGATTAAGGCCATTTATGTGTAGAATCTCGGTTTCCGTGGTGGGCACGTTCCACCACCAAATACAAAAGCCCGAACCCGTTTCGGGCTTTTTTACGCCCGCCCGGAACGCCAGTGTTGGCGCGCCTGCGCGGGTTGGCCTCGCGCGCGCCACCCTGCACATTCTTGGACTTTTGGCCCGCTACCGCCTCTCTGTTCTCTGTTTTTCTCTGGTTGCCTCGCGAGCGCGCGCGAGGCTACTTCCAGTATTGGTGCTGGTTTCGAGCGGCCGATGAACGACCTCTACGGCAGCACGCTGGGGCTGGTCGGCTACGGCTCGCTCGGCCATGGCATGCAGAAGCTCGCCGAGGCCTTCGGCATGAAGGTGGTGATCGCCGAACACAAAAACGCCACGACGATTCGTGAAGGCCACATGCCCTTCGACAGCGTGCTGCGCGAGGCCGACGTGGTCTCGCTGCACACTCCGCTGACTGCCGAAACGCGGCACATGATCGCCGCGCGCGAGTTCGGGCTGATGAAACCGACCGCCATCCTCATCAATACCGCACGCGGCAACCTTGGTGGACGAGGCAGCGCTGGTCGAGGCGCTGAAATCGCAGCGCATCGCAGGCGCCGGTTTCGACGTGCTATCAGTGGAACCGCCGCGTGAGGGCAGCCCGCTGCTCGAACTCGATCTGCCCAACTTCATCCTCACGCCGCATGTCGCGTGGTCCAGCCGCGAGGCGATGCAGACGCTCGCCGACCCGCTGGTCGACAACATCGAGGCCTTCGTTGCCGGGGCAGGCCCAGCAACGTCGTCACCTGAACCCATGATCGGGGAATGCAATGCGCGCTGGGGTAGCCTGTTCGGCGTAGGGGCACGATCTTCAATGGCCGGCGCGTATCCAACGGCTACACCGGGCCGACCCTGCACCGGCGGCGACGGCAGCTCAAACCCACACGGCGCGGCAATTGGTGACTCCAGGCTAACCTGCCACCCGCTGGCCGCCCTGCTTGAAGCCGCGCGCATTCTCGCCGAGCAGGACGGTGGCTGCGTGGCTGGAAACCGGCTCGCTGTAGTAATGCCCCTGTATTTCGTGGCACTGCATCTGCTGCAGCCGGGCAAGCTGTGAGGCAGTTTCGACGCCTTCGGCCACGACGTTCAGGTTCATGCCGCGTCCCATGGCGACCATCGCGTTGACGATGGACATGTTCTCTTCGCGGTCGAGTTCCTGCACAAAGGACTGGTCGATCTTGAGCGTGTGTATGGGAAAGCGCGACAGGTACTTGAACGAGCTGTAGCCGGTGCCGAAGTCGTCGATGGCGAGACGGATGCCGGCGGCGGAAAGCCGTCCGAGCTTGATCGCGTTGGCCTCGAAGTCGCGCATCAGCAGGCTTTCGGTGATCTCAAGCTCCATCAGATTGCCGTCCAGCGAATACACCTGCACCGCGCGCATGACGCTGTCGACGAAGTCGGCGCTTTCGAGCTGGCGCGCGGAAATGTTGACCGACAGACGCACCGGCGGCAGCCCGGCCTTTTTCCAGTCGGCCATCTGCGCGCTGGCCTGGCGCAACACCCAGTCGCCGATGGGCACGATGACGCCGGATTCTTCGGCCACCGGGATGAAATCGGCGGGGGTCAGCAAGCCGCGCTGCGGATGCCACCAGCGCAGCAGGGCTTCGAATCCGCGCACCTCGCCCGTCTGGGTGTCGACCTGCGGCTGGTAGAACAGCACGAATTCGTTGCGCGCCAGCGCGCGGCGCAGGTCGGCCTCGATCTGCATGCGTTCGGAATAGGGCGCCTGCATGCCGGATTCCCAGAACTGCAGGCGGCTGCGGCCCTGAGACTTGGCCTGGTACATGGCGATTTCGGCCTGGCGGATCAGGCTGTCGATCATGTCGCCGTCTTCCGGGGCGACGCAGGCGCCGATGCTGACCGAGATGTAGATTTCGTGGCCCTTGACGTACACCGGCTTGGACAGCACCTGGATGATCTTGCGGCAGATGTGGTCGACGTCGCTGGGCGACACCAGGGTGGGCAGCAGCACGGCGAACTCGTCGCCGCCCAGACGCGCGAGGGAGTCGCCTTCGCGCAGGCACTGGCGCAGCCGTGCGCCGACGGCGAGCAGCAATTCGTCGCCGATGGTGTGGCCGAGCGAATCGTTGATCACCTTGAAATGGTCGAGATCGAGGCTCAGCACGGCCAGCGGTTTCTGGGTGCGCTTGGCCTGCGCCAGCATGAGGCCGAGGTGGTCGCGGAACAGCGCGCGGTTCGGCAGCCCGGTGAGCAGGTCGTGATAGGCCTGGTAGTGCACGGTCTCCTCGGCCTGCTTGCGCTCGGTAACGTCCTTGGCGACGCCGTAGCTGCCGATGAAGCGCCGCTCGAACGGGCTGGCGTCTTCGTCGTACATGCCGGTGGCGGTGAGCTCGACCGACTTGCAGCGGCCATTCATCGGGCGCGGACGACGCATCCCCGGGTTGCACTTGAGGCGGATTTCGATGTTGCGCGCGCTGCGGTCGCCGGCGCGCCGTTCGTTGAAGATGTGCTCGGCGCGCGCGATGTCGTCCTCGTGGATCACCAGGCTGTAATGCTGGCCCAGCAATTCTTCACTGCGGTAGCCGATCAGACTTTCGACACGGTCGTTGACGAAGGTGAAGCGGCCTTCGCAATCCAGGGTGTAGATGAAATCGGGCGAGCTGTTGACCAGAAAACGATGCCATTTTTCCGACTGCTGCAGGCGCTGCAGGATGTGGTTGTTTTCCTTTTCCAGACGCCGCCGCGTCAGGGTGTTGTCGATGCGGCGCAGCAACTCCTCGGATTCGTAGGGCTTGCGCACGAAGTCGGCGGCGCCGCCGCGCAGCGCACGGATCGCCGCGTCGATGGTGCTGTCGCCGGACACCACGATCACCGGCGTATCGGCGCAGCGCTCCGCAACAAAGCGCAGCACCTCGTTGCCGTCCAGATCAGGCATGCCGAGGTCGAGCAGGATCGCGTCGAACTGCTGCTTGCCGATGGCGATCAGGGCTTCGCAGCCGCCGTTGGCTGTCACCACCTCGTAATCGCGAGCGCCCAGCAGGCGGGTCATCCCTTCCAGTATCAGCGGCTCGTCATCCACCACGAGCAGGCGGGGGCGCGCCGGAAAACTGCTGACCGTACTGCGCAGTGGCGAGGAATCAATAGCTTCGTCTGACACAGGCGTTCTCCTTGAGCACGGGTTACATCGACCCGTAGCGTGTCGCCGCAAGCGGAGCCTGGCTGTGATGCAAGGTCGGCAGGCGAATCAGAAAATGGGTGCCTTGCGGCGTGCTGGCGCAGCTGAGCTG
The DNA here is from genome assembly GCA_947085345.1 of uncultured Gammaproteobacteria bacterium. Classification (GTDB taxonomy): domain Bacteria; phylum Pseudomonadota; class Gammaproteobacteria; order Burkholderiales; family Thiobacillaceae; genus Thiobacillus. Next base: position 7,927 of record CAMTWC010000044.1, read on the forward strand.
GCCGTTCATGCGCTCGACCAGGCTGCGGCTGATGGACAGGCCGAGGCCGGCATGGTCGCCGCCCTTTTCGCTGACCACCGGTTCAAACAAGTGCGACGCCACGGCTGCCGGCAGGCCGGGCCCGGTGTCGGCGACTTCGATTTCGACTTGGCGCTGGCCGTCCACATCGACCAGCCGCGTGGTGAATTTGAGATGGCCGCCGGCGTTCATGGCCTCGACCGCATTCTTGGCGAGGTTGAACAGCACCTGTTTCAGCAGGTCTTTCTGCAGCTGCAGCGGCGGCACATCGGGGTTGAGGTCGATCTGCACGTTGACCTTGTTGGGCGTGAACAGGGTGCCGAGTGCCATCCGCACCAGTTCCGAGACAATGCTGTTGACCGATACCAGCTCGAGCGCCGCCGCAGGCGGAGCGTTTTCTTCGGTCGTGGTGATGCCGCGCACGATGCGCGCCACCCGCTCGATTTCGTCGGCGATGATGCCGAGATCGCGCTGCACCGTCGAATCCGCCCCCAGGCGGTCGGACAGCAGATTGACGTAATTGCGCATGATGGTGAGCGGGTTGGCCACTTCGTGAATAGCGCGCCGCACCCGATCGCGTGGGATGTCGTCGCCTGGCGCAGCGGGTGCCGCGGGTGCCGGCGCCGTTGCGGGCGAAAGTGCCGTTGCGGCAAGGGGCCGCAAGGCCTCGGTGCATTCGGCCAGGAAGAATCGCCACAGCGGCGATGCCCTCAGGCCGGCCGCCACGTCGCCCGCCACCAGCACGCCCACCCGGCCATCGTGCAGCATCAGCGGCTGGCAAAGAAAGTTCGACACGCCAAGCAAACGGGCGATCTGTTCATCCACCAGCGCGGCATCCACCTCGCCATGCTCGAACTGCAGGGGCGCATTGCGCGCAAGCGCACGCGGCAGCGCCGAATGGCCGTCATCAGGCGGGATCGCCAGCGCGCCCAGACCGGCGGCCGCCGGGATCAGCGCGCTCGACCGCAGGCAACCATCGGCAGCGGGCGCATACAGGCAGACGCGTTCGATGCCGAACAGCGCACGCAGCGTGTCCGGCAACAAGGAAAACACCTGGTCGGGCCCGCCTGCCTGGCGGAAATGACTGTGCAGCGCCGATTGCGCGGCCTGTCCGGCATACAGACGGGCAAGCCGATCAAACCCCGCGCCATTCATCTGCACCAGCGTATCCGCCAGCCCGAAGCGCAACGCCTGCTGGCGGGACTGCGCCTGGCTGTCGGCCAGCAACTGGACGGATTCGCCCACGCCGATTTGCAGGGCAGCGAGCGCTGCACGCACGTCCACGCTGTCCACCGCGTCGGCGCGGGTCACCAGTTGATAGGCGAGTTGAACGATGCGCACCAGCGGATGCGCGGCACGTCCGCGCGTCAGCGGCTCGGCGTGGTAGCGCACCGCATCGGCCAGCCAACCGTCGGGATCCATCCCGGCCAGCCAGTCGGCGGCACGCGCCGCCGGGGTTATGCCGGTATCGAAATAATCCGCAAGATTGTGGGCGATGCCCGCCGTCCAGGCCGCGTCGGCATCCACCACGCCGGCGCGCAGCGCCAGCGCCTGCGCCAGATGCGCGACGCCAATCGACTGCCGCCAGCTCACTGCGTAGCCCGCCTGCGCCGCGCCCGCTGCGACCGGCGCAGCCAGCAGCAGCGCGCGCAGCAGGTCCGGCTGCTCGAGACCTGCAGCAGCGGGCAGCTGCTGCAGGCGCAGCGCCAGCACCGGGTCGTAACGCACGCAGGCGGCAAACTCCGCCTGGGCGGCGTCGCCCCGCATCAGCAGCTCCAGCGCCTCGGCCACCACACCTGGGGTACAGAGACAGGCCGTTAGCTCTGACTTCTTTAGTAAACTATTCGAAATGTCTCGCATCTCATTGCTATATATAATGAATTTTGCTACACCGTCAATCTGGGACTTAAAATAAATGGGCCATCCGGATGAACTGTTGTTTTCAAGTTTTGGCCGGGATGTCCGTAGCGTGCCCATGGTGTTACATTTCCGTCGCCCTATAAAGAAGCAAATGCCTATGAAAGCTGTTCTGTCCGGATTGATTCTATTGTGCGTGCACGCCGGCGCCGGCGCCGCAGGCGATGGCCGCGCCTTCCTGCAATGGAGCGATCAGATCGACGCCACCCTGACCGCCACGCAAGCCGCCGCCCCCGATTCCGTGCCGATGCCGGAACTGAGCGCGCATTCGGTGCTGGTGTTCGACCAGGCGAGCGGACGGCCGCTGCTGGCGAAAAACGCCACTCTGCAGACGCCGATCGCCTCGATCACCAAGCTGATGACAGCGATGCTGGTGATGGATGCCGGCCAGCCGCTGGATGAACGCATCACGATTACCGCCGACGACCGCGACACCCTCAAGGGCACCGGTTCCCATCTGGCCGTCGGCGCCCGCTACACCCGCGGCCAGTTGCTACATCTGGCCCTGATTGCGTCCGACAACCGCGCGGCACACGCGCTGGGCCGCACCGCGCCGGGCGGACTCGATCGCTTTGTCGCCAACATGAACCGCATGGCGCGCGCATTGCGCATGAACGATACGGTGTATGTCGAGCCCACCGGCCTGTCGAGCGGCAACCGCTCGACCGCGCTCGATCTCGCCAAGCTCGCCGATTACGCCTACCAGAACTACCCCGAGATTCGCCATATCAGTTCCACCGGCCATTACACCCTCGGCACCCAGCGCGTGGTGCTGAAGAAAAAACGCCAGAAAGCACGGGTGCTGTACCGCCCGGTGGCGTTCAACAACACCAATCGCTTCACCCGCGCGGAAGACTGGCAGATCGGCCTGTCCAAAACCGGCTTCATCAACGAGGCCGGGCACTGCCTGGTGATGCAGGCCCAGGTCGCCAACCGCGATGTCATTATCGTGCTGCTCGATGCACAGGGCAAAAACAGTCGCGCCGGCGACGCCACCCGCATCAAGCATTGGCTTGAATCCGGCCCTTTGCATCAGGCCGACATCCACCAGCTCCCCGCTTCGCGCACCTGATCCCGCCCCAACACGCCCTTTCGGGGGCTTGAGCCCGCCCGAAAGGCCGGCCCGGCGAACGGCGGCGTTATGATGAACGCCCCGCATGCCTGCATCCCCCGTCATGTCTGCCGACCTCGCGCAGCAACTGCTGCTGAAAACGCTGCTGCCCCTGTCCCTGCTGATCGCCGCGGGTGGCATCTGGCCGCGCTGGCAAACCGGCATTTCCATCGTCGGCCTGCGCGGCGAAATCAACCGGCTGGTGCTGAACTTCTTCGCCCCCATGCTGTTCTTCGCAGCGGGCGCCGCCGCCACCGTTGACCTGAGCATCCTGCAGGTGCCGCTGATTCTCGGCGCCGCCACCCTGTTCGGCCTTGCGCTGGCCGCACTGGCGTTGTTCGCCACGCCGCTCGGGCGCGGCCTGTCGAATCCTGCGCGCGGCGCCATCATGCTGGCGTCCGGCTTCGGCAACGTGCTGTTCTTCGGCTATCCCTTCCTCACCACCGTGTTCGGCGAATCCGGCGCGCGCTACCCCTTCTTCGCCGACATGCTCGCCACCACCCCGCTGGTGTGGTCGCTCGGCGTCTGGATCGCCTTCCGCTGCGGCAAGCATGCCGAGCACGCCTCCTTCCTGTCGATGTGGTTGAAGCTGCCGCCGGTGTGGGGATTCGCCGCCGGCATCGCGGTCAACCTTTCCGGCGCGGCACTCGACCCCCTGATCGAGGCCGCGCGCTGGGCCGGCAGCCCCACCATCCCGCTGATGCTGTTCGTGCTGGGCCTGACCATCCCCTGGCACGACCTGCGCCCGCACAAGGCGGTCTTTGTTGCGCTCGTCATCAAGCTGGCGCTGATGCCGCTCCTGGCGCTGGGCATCGCCCTGGCGTGGCCGGGCACGCTCAGCGAGCCGGGCGAAGCCGGCGTGCTGGAAGCCGCCATGCCGACCATGGTGATGGTCATTGCGCTGGCTGACCGCTTCGGCCTCGACGCCCGGCTGGCGGGCCTCATCATGGGCTGGTCAACGCTGGCGGGATTGGTTACGCTGCCATTCTGGCTTGTCGTGGTTAAAGGGATTGCATCATGAAAATCGGATTCATCGGCAGCGGCATCATGGGCCGCCCCATGGCGGAAAACCTCCTGCGCGCGGGGCATCAGCTGTATGTCTACGGCCGCCGCTTCGACCGCCTCGAACCCATGCTGGTCGCAGGCGCCTTGGGCAAGGGCACGCCCGCCGAAGTCGCCGCCGAGGCTGACATCAGCTTCACCGTCGTCTCCGACACCACCGACGTCGAACAGATCATCCTCGGCGACCGCGGCCTGGTGCACGGCGCCCGCCCCGGCCACACCGTCGTCGACATGAGCACCGTGTCGCCCGCCGCCACCCGCCGCATCGCCGCGGCTCTCGCCGAACGCGGCGTCCACATGCTCGACGCCCCGGTGTCGGGCGGCGAGACCGGCGCGCGCGAAGGCACGCTGTCGGTCATGGTCGGCGGCGAAGCGCCGATCTTCGAAAAAGTCCGGCCGCTGTTCGAAATCCTCGGCAAGAACATCGTCCACGTCGGCGGCCACGGCGCCGGTCAGGTCGTCAAATGCTGCAACCAGATCGTCGTCGGCCTCACCTTCGAAGGCGTGGCGGAAGCGATATTGCTGGCGCGGCGCAACGGCGTCGACCCGGTCAAGATGCGCGAGGCGCTGCTGGGCGGCTTCGCCGGCAGCCGCATCCTCGAAGCCCACGGCCAGCGCATGCTCGACGCCAACTACAAGCCCGGCTTCAAGGTCAAACTGCACCACAAGGACATGGCCATCGTCATGGACAACGCGCAGGAAACCGCCACGCCGCTACCGGGTGCCGCGCTGATCGCGCAGCAGATGAACGCGCTGATGGGCGCCGGCGACAGCGAGCTCGATTCGTCGGCCCTCATGCGCGCGCTGGAACGGCTGGTTGGTAGCAACCTCGGCAACGGCAACGGCAAGTAGCTCGAAGGAGCGCATCGTCTTTCTCGACCGCGCCGCGCTCACCGCGGACGATCTGCCCATCCCCGACTTCGACCACAACTGGAGCGAATACCCGGCAACAGACGCGGCCGACCTCGTGCCCCGAAAGGGGTTTCTTCCAAGGCAACATAGCGTACTCTTTAACGTACGCCATTGTCCGGGAGCCCATCATGCCCACCCTCACCGCCAGCGAAGCGCGCGCAAACCTCTACCGCCTGATCGACCAGGCGGCCGAGTCGCATGAGGCCATTCTGATCTCGGGCAAGCGCAGCAGCGCGGTGCTGGTGTCGGAAGAAGACTGGAAGGCGATCCAGGAAACACTCCACCTGCTCTCCGTGCCCGGGATGCGCGAATCCATCAAGGAAGGCATGGCGGCGCCGCTCGACACCAGCGCGCGGAAACTTGACTGGTGAGCTGGCAAGTCGTTTTTGCCAAGCACGCGCTCACGGACGCCAAAAAGCTGGCAGCAAGCGGCCTTAAACCCAAGGCGCTCGAACTGCTGGCGATTCTTGAGCGCGACCCATTCCAGAATCCTCCGCCATATGAAAAGCTGGTCGGCGATCTCGCGGGTACGTATTCCCGCCGCATCAATATCCAGCATCGACTGGTGTACGAAGTCCACACCGAAGCACGCACGGTGCGGATGCTTCGCATGTGGACGCACTACGAGTGACTTGCTTGCTGTGACAGGAGGGCGACTGATATGAAACTCACCGACCCCGCATTATTCAAGCAACAGGCGCTGATCGACGGCGAATGGCGGGACGCCGCTGACGGCGCGACCTTCGCCATTCACAACCCGGCCACTGCGGAAACCGTCGGCCACGCGCCGCGCTGCACTGTCGCTGATGTCGAACGCGCGATCGAGGTCGCGCACGCGGCGTTTTCCGGCTGGCGCGCGACGCCCGCCAAAGCCCGCGCGCAGCTGCTCCGCCGCTGGTTCGAGCTGATCCTCGCCCACCGCGACGATCTCGCCACCATCATGGTGGCCGAGCAGGGCAAGCCGCTCGCCGAGGCGCGCGGCGAGATCGAGTACGCGGCGAGCTTCATCGAGTGGTTCGCCGAGGAGGCGCGGCGGGTTTATGGCGACGTGGTGCCGTCGCCGTGGGCGAATCGGCGCATGTTCACCTTGAAGCAACCCGTCGGCGTGGCGGCGTTGATTACGCCGTGGAATTTTCCCGCCGCGATGCTGACGCGCAAGGCTGGCGCCGCGCTCGCCGCCGGCTGCACGGTGGTGGCGAAGCCGGCGTCGCGGACACCGTTCACTGCCCTGGCGCTGGCCGAACTGGCGCAGCGCGCGGGGCTGCCGCCGGGGGTGCTGAACGTGGTCACCGGCGACGCGGAATCCATCGGCCGCGTGCTGACCGCGCACCCGCTGGTGCGCAAGGTTTCGTTCACCGGTTCGACTGCGGTGGGCAAACACCTGCTCGCGCAGTGCGCGCCCACGCTCAAGCATGTCTCGCTCGAACTCGGCGGCAACGCGCCCTTCATCGTGTTCGACGACGCCGATCTCGACGCGGCGGTGGCGGGGGCACTCGCCAGCAAGTACCGCAACAGCGGGCAGACCTGCGTATGTGCCAACCGGGTGTTCGTGCAGGATGCGATCTTCGACGCCTTCGCCGAAAGATTCGCCACCGCGGTGTCACAGTTGAAGGTGGGCGAGGGGTTCACGCCCGGCGTGGAAACCGGCCCGCTGATCAGTCCCGCCGCGCTGGAGAAAGTCGAAGCCCACATCGCCGACGCGCTCGCCCACGGTGCAACCCTGCTGACCGGTGGCGCGCGCCATGCGCTCGGCGGGCAATTCTTCCAGCCGACGGTATTGAGCCACTGCACCCCCGACATGCAGATCTGCCGCGACGAGACCTTCGGCCCGGTGGCGCCGCTGATCCGCTTTGCCGGTGAAGTCGAAGTGGTCCGCCTGGCCAATGACACCGAGTACGGACTCGCGGCCTATGCCTACACCCGCGACCTCGGCCGCGCCTGGCGGCTGGCCGAGCAGCTCGACTACGGCATGGTGGGCATCAACGCCGGCCTGATTTCCACCGCCGAGGCGGCGTTCGGCGGCGTCAAGCAGTCGGGGCTGGGGCGCGAAGGCGGACGCAGCGCCATCGACGAATACCTGGAAACCAAATACGTGAACCTGGGCGGGCTGGGATCAGCCGCCCCACCTGCCAGGATGACGGCATGAAGCCGGCCCCCGTTTCCTCCCCGCGCAGCATCGTCGTCATTGGCGCCGCCAGCGGCGCGGGTGCGCCCGACCCGGCTACCGCCGAGGGGCCGGACGCGCTGCGCCGTTACCGGGTGTTCCACGATTCCCCGCTGCAGCATGTCGAATGGGACGCGATCCTGCGGGTGCCACGCGCAGCACAGGACACGCCGCTGCATGCGGTGGCGGCGCTCGATACCCGGCTCGCGGCAGAGGTTGAGCGCGTACTGTCGGCGGGGCATTTCCCGCTGGTGGTGGGTGGCGACCATTCCTGCGCCATCGGCACCTGGAGCGGCGTCCATCGCGCCTTGGCCGACAAGGGACCGCTCGGCCTGATCTGGATCGATGCCCACATGGACAGCCACACCTTTGCCACCACGCCGAGTGGACAGATCCACGGCATGCCGCTCGCCGCACTGCTGGGCCATGGCGAAGCGGCGCTCACCGCCATCGACGGTGCGGAAGCCAAACTGCGCCCCGAACACGTGTGCCTGATCGGCGTGCGCAGCTTTGAAGCGGGCGAAGCCACGCTGCTGCACCGGCTGGGGGTGCGGGTGTTCGACATGGAGGAGGTCCGCCGGCGCGGCCTGGCCGTGGTGTTCGACGAGGCGCTCGCCATTGTGAGGCAGGGCACCGCCGGCTTCGGCGTGAGCGTGGATCTCGATGCGCTCGACCCCGGGGAGGAACCGGGCGTCGGCACGCCGGTGCCCGGCGGCCTGCGCCGCGCCGAACTCGCCGCCGCTTTGTCCCACCTGCGCGGCGATCCGGCTTTCGTGGCGATGGAGATCGTCGAGTACAACCCGCGGCGGGATCGCGGGCACATCACGGCCGATGCTGCGGGCGCGCTGGTCGACGCCATTACGCCGCTGAAATCTCCGCGCTAAAAACTATTCGAACTCCATCGCGCGGAACACCCGCCCCGCATTGCTGCGCGCCAGTTCTTCGGCCGTGTGCAGATGCAGGTAGGCCGACTGGTCGACCTTGTAGGCGTCGTCGAGCGAACCGCCGGCCTTGATGACTTCGGCGACTTTCTCGCGCAGGTGGACCAGATAATCGCGCGTCCACTTTCGCACCGTGGCCATGTCGGTCGGGCCACCGTGGCCGGGGATGACGATCTGTGCGCCCAACGCCTCGAACTTATCCCAGGTCTCGATCCACTTGGCGGTGTCGGTGTCTTCGAAGATCGGCAGCATGCGGACGTGGAAGGCAGTGTCGCCGGCGATCACCAGTTTTTTCTCGGGCAGCCAGACCATGGTGTCGCCGTGGCTGTGCGAGGGGCCGAGGTGCAGGACCTGCAGGTTCCAGGTGCCCATCTTTAATTCAAGTTTGTCGTCGTAAATCTTGTCGGGCATGACGAACTCGGTCTTGAACGCCTTGTCGCGAGCGCGGCTGCGCATGGTCGCCAGCGAATCGTAGCCGGTCTTTTCCATGTAGGCCGCGGTGTCGCGGTGGGCAATGATGGTGGCGCCCTGCTCCTTCCAGTAGTTGGAACCGAGCATGGCGTGGCCCTGGCTGTTTTCCAGCACCACGTACTTCACCGGCTGGCTGGTGCGCTTCTTGATCTCCTCGTGCAGGCTCTGCGCGAGCAGATAGTTGTCGCCGGCGTTCACCACCAGCACGCCGTCTTCGGTGATGACGAAGGACAGGTTGTTGTTGTGGCCGGAGTTCTCGTAGGTGCCCGGCGCGGTGGCGCCGATCGCCGACCACACGCCGGGGATGACTTCCTGCGGCAGGTCGTAGAGGAAGGACGCGGGCGCCTTGTCGAGCAGGCGCACCGGCAGCCCGGCGCGCTTCCAGTTGAAGTAGCCGTCGCGGTAGTTCTTCACGTTCTTGTAGCCGAGCTTGATCAGCGTGTCGGCGGCGAGCGGGCTACGCTGGCTGACGCCGCAATAGACGACGATGGGCGTGGTTTTGTCCGGCACCGCCACCTCGATCTGGAATTCCAGTTGGCCGCGCGTGATGTTGAAGAACAGCGGCGCGTCGATGTGGCCCAACAGGCTCAGCTCGGCCGGCGTGCGCACGTCGAGGACGACCGTTTTGGGCTGCGCCCTCAGCTGCGCCAGCAGGCCCGAGGTGTCGAGCTGCGGCACGCGTTTATTCACCGCGTCGAGCGCGCTTTGCGCGGCCCGGGTGAGTGCGGGCGCTTCGGGAGGGGGAGAGACAATGGCGGAGAGGTTTTGCGCCTGTGCCGTGGCACTCAGCAGCAACGCAACGGGGAGCAGGGTGCGCAGAAAACGCGAGGGCTTCATTCCATTCTCCTTGTGTTGTTTGTAGTACCGGTCTCAGTCTGACGCCATGCCGACGAAGGGGTTCTCGCGACGTTCGCGCCCGAAAGTGGACATCGCGCCGTGCCCCGGCACAAAGCGCACGTCGTCGCCGAGCGGGAAGAGTTTTTCGCGGATGGCGGCCAGCAGGGCCGCGTGGTCGCCGCGCGGAAAATCGGTGCGGCCGATCGATCCCTTGAACAGCACGTCGCCGACGAAAGCGAGCCGCGCGTCCGGCTGGAAAAACACCACATGGCCGGGAGTGTGGCCGGGGCAGTGCAGCACGTCGAAGTGCACGCTGCCGACATCGACTGTGTCGCCGTCATTCAGCCACTGGTCCGGGATGAACGCCAGCGCGGGCGGAAAGCCGAACAGCTCGGCCTGCTGCGGCAGGCTGTCGAGCCAGAATTGTTCTTCGCGCTGCGGGCCGATGATGGGGATGCCGAGCGCATCGCGCAGTTCCGCCGCCGCGCCGACGTGGTCGAGGTGGCCGTGGGTGAGCAGGATTTTTTCCAGCGTGAGCCCGCGCTGCGCCACTTCCGCCTGCAGGCGCTCGGCCTCGCCGCCGGGATCGATCAGCGCCGCGCGGCCCTGCGCGTCCCACACCAACGAGCAGTTCTGTTGATACGGGGTAACGGGGAGGATGGTAAATTCCATCACCGTATTATCTGCCGAATCCGCCACGCCATGCCCGCACCCGACGCCCTGCTGCTGATTTCCACCCACTGCCCGCACTGCCCGGCGATGCTGTCCGCGCTTACCGATCTGGTGAAGCAGGGCATGCTCGGCCGGCTGGAAGCGGTCAACCTGGAGCAGCACCCCGAAGTGGGGCAGGCCCTGGGCGTGCGCTCGGTGCCGTGGCTGCGGCTCGGCCGCATCGAACTGGCCGGCGTGCATGGCAAGGCCGAACTCGCCGAGTGGGCGGCCAAGGCCGACAGCGAGGCCGGCATGGCCGATTACTTTCACCTGCTGCTGAAGGAAGGCCAGCTGCCCCGCGCGCAGGCACTGATCGAGGCCGACCCCGCCTTGCTGGCCGCGGTGCTGCCCATCGTCGGCAATGTCGAGGCCAGCCTCAACGTGCGGCTGGGCGCCGGCGTGCTGCTGGAAAGCTTTGCTGGCACCGACATCCTGCGCGCGCTGCTGCCGCGGCTGGGCGAGTTGTCGCAACATAGCGACGCACGGGTGCGGGCGGATGCCTGTCATTACCTCGGGCTGACGGGCAATGCTGCCGCGCGGACTTGGCTGGAGACACGGCTGACGGACGAGGATGCGGATGTGCGCGAGATCGCAGCGGAGAGCTTGCAAGCCATCGCAGGCTAGCCAGGCCATGTCCGTCCCTGCCGCCTATTTCGGCGTGATCCTCATCTGGTCGACCACCCCGCTCGCCATCCAGTGGAGCGCGCAGGGCGCCAGCTTCAGCTTTGCGGTGATGGCGCGCATGCTGATCGGACTGGCGATCTGCCTGCTGCTGCTGCGTGTCACCCGCACGGCGTTTCCGTTCACCCCGATTGCGCGGCGCCTTTACGCGATCAGCGGCCTGTCGATTTTCGTGGCCATGCTGCTCACCTACTGGGGTGCGCTGCACATCCCGTCGGGGCTGATTTCGGTCATCTTCGGCTTGTCGCCGCTGGTGACTGGCGTGTTCGCCGCAGTGTGGCTGAGTGAGCGCACGCTCACGCCAATGCGCATTGCAGGCCTGGGGCTGGCGCTGGCGGGGCTGTGGTTTATTTTCGGCCAGCCGTGGCCGGGCGACAGTCACGCCACGCTCGGCACGCTTGCGGTGCTGGCCGGCATGACCGTGCAAGCACTGGGGCTGGTGTGGATAAAACGGCTGAATGTGCGTGCCTCGTCGCTCGCCATCACCACCGGTTCGCTCGGCGTGGCAACGCCGCTTTTCGTATTGGCCTGGGCGGTGGCGGATGCCGCGCACCTCCCGCCCGACACCACGCTGCGCGCCAGCGCCGCCATCGTCTATCTCGGCGTGCTGGGGTCGGTGGTGGGTTTCACGCTGTATTACTACGTGATCAAGCATCTCGATGCCGGGCGCGTCGCGCTGATCACGCTGGTCACCCCCGTCACCGCGCTGTTGCTGGGGCAGACGCTGAACCACGAGCGCATTCCCACGATCGGCTGGGCCGGCATCGCGCTGATCGGCGCGGGGTTGCTGCTGTACGAGTGGCAGGCGTTGCGGCTGTTGAACCAACAGCGGACGAGTCAGGGCGAGTGAATTCCCAATGGCCGCTTTGCACGCCCGGGCCTGCCCGGCGCACGTCCCCTGACCCATTATTTGTTGATATCATTATCCGAAAATAATGTTGGGAGGTGGTCCATGTCCTTGATCAAGTTTTCCTGCACGACCAGCCTGCTGTTCATCACCGCATTCGCCGCCGCAGCCCCGAACCGCAGCGCGGACAAGCCCGTTCCACCCACCCCTGAAGCGCTGCACGAGAAACTGACCCAGATCAGCCAGGATCCGGCCAGGCTGTCCGCTGCGGTCCAGCGCGGACAGAAGGACGCCTCGGTCTGCCGGCATTGCCATGGCGTCGGCGGCAACAGCGTGCTGCCCGAGGTGCCCAATCTGGCGAGCCAGAATGCCGGCTATCTGCTGGAACAGATGAACAAGTTCGTGCAGGGGCAGCGCAAGTCGTCGGCCTTCATGGAGGGGATGATCAAGGCCCTGACCCCCGAGGAGCGGATCAATATCGCGCTGTTCCTGTCGCGGCAGCCGGTTGCTCCCAAGCCTGCCGGCGCGCGCAACGTGGCGGGCAAGAGTCTGTATGACAAGCTGTGCGTCAGTTGCCACGGTGCCAGCGGCACCGGCACCCACACGATTCCGCGGCTGGCCGGACAGCAGGTGACCTACCTGGAGGACTCGCTGAAACGTTACCGCAACGGCAACGGCGAGCGCATCGATCCGCGGATGGCCGCGTACACCCGCAACCTCAAGGACGCAGACATCCAGAACCTGGCGGCCTATCTGGCCACCCTGCAGCCCTGAGTCACGATTTCTTGAACAGGTCGTCCGGCGTCTGCGGCGCGTCGGCCTTGGCCGGCGTCCCGCCGAACAACACATCGAGCGCGCCCCGGCTGGCCTGCGCCATCGCCGCGCCACCGCCCTTGTAGGCCTCCGGGCGCGGCACGAACCAGCCGCAATCGTTGGCGCGCGCCTTGTCGGCGACGCGCTCGGCCGCCAGCTCGCGGCACTGCCCGGCGCGGTGCGCATCGTAGTGGCGGCACAGCTTGCACACGTGCAGTTCGGCGCGGCAGCTGGGGCAGGTTTCGCGGCGCGACAGCGGCAGCAGCATGCCGGCCAGGCTGGCGCCGCATTTCCAGCATTGCAGGCTCATGGCTGGGGATACTCCTGGCTGGGGTAATCGGGCGTGCGCAGGGCGTGGTACTGCAGGTCGGCCAGCGCCACCTTGCTCAAGGCGCCCGCATGCGTGGCGTCGAGGATCACCGGCGGCGCCACCCCGTCTTCAGCTGCTTCCAGCCAGCGCAGCGCGCACACGCACCAGCGGTCGCCCGGCTTCAGGCCGGGAAAATCGTATTCCGGAACGGGAGTGACGAGGTCGTTGCCTTGCTGCAGGGAGTACTCGAGGAAGGCCTCGGTCATCTGGGCGCACACGGTGTGGCTGCCGATGTCATGCGAGCCGGTGTGGCAGATGCCGTCGCGCCCGAAGCCGGTCATCGGCGACACGCCGCACACCTGCAGCAGGCCGCCCAGTACATTGCGCGCGTCACTCACCTTGTTTTCTCCCGTTCGAAGGAATGCGCAAAAAATAGCACAGCCGGACTCAGGGCGCCCCCATCGCGGCGCCGGGCGCCGGCTCGGACAGGGGGCCGATCAGGGCCGCGCCCGCCGCTGCAGCGTGGGTGTGCTCGATGTGTGCCAGCACGCTGGGCGCAGGATAGCCGTCAGCCGGCAGCTGGTGCACGGCCTGGTACTGGCGGAGGGCGGTTTGCGTGCGCGGGCCGAGGCGGCCGTCCTCGGGCCCGGCATCGAAGCCCAGCGCATTCAGCGCCTGCTGCAAAAACTGCAGCTGCGCCGTGCTGAGCGCGCCGGCTTCGCCCGTCTGCGCGGCCAATGCCGCGCCGCCCGCCAGCTGCTGCGCCATCTGGGCCACGGCCAGCGCGTAATTCACCGAGCGGTTCCAGCGCATCACCACGTCGAAGTTGTCGAACACCATGTACGCCGGCCCCTGCCAGCCCTGAGGCAGCACGATTGCAGTGCGGCCCGCGCCGGGCAGGGCGCTGCCATCCGCTGCCAGCACGCCGAGCGCGGCCCATGCGGACACCGGCTGGCGCTGGCTCACGCCGATGCTGCGGAAGTCGAAACCGGCCGGCAACCGCACTTCCAGCGCTACCGGTTCGCCCGCGCGCCAGCCTGCGCGCCGGAGGTAGTTCGCCGCCGAATGCATGGCGTCGGGCAGCGACTGCCACAGGTCGATGCGGGCATCGCCATCGGCATCGACCGCATAGGCGCGGAAGGTCGACGGCATGAATTGCATGTGCCCAATCGCGCCCGCCCACGAGCCGTTCATGTCGGCCGCAGCGACGTGCCCGGCGTCGATGATGCGCAGCGCATCGAGCAGCTGGCTGCGGAAAAATCCGCTGCGGCGGCCGTCGAAGGCGAGCGTGGCGAGGCTGGCCGGAATGTTGAGGCTGCCGAGGGTGGACCCGTAGTTGGTTTCCAGCCCCCAGAACGCCACCAGCACGGCTTTCGGAACACCGTATTGCTGCTCGACCGCCTCGAACAGGGCGGCGTGCTCGGTCAGCATTGCCTGGCCGCGCGCGACCCGGGCAGGGGTGATGCGCCGCCCCAGATAATCGGAAAAGGTTTGCAGGAATTCGGGCTGGCGGCGGTCGAGCTCGATCACCCGTTCGACCGGCGCGATGCCGGTCAGCGCGGCGTCGAGAGTGGCGGCGGATATGCCCTGCGCCGCGGCTTCCGTGCGGAAGTCGGCGAGCCAGGTTTCAAAATCGGCGTAGGCATGGGCGGGAGACACCGCCAGCAGGGCGAACAGGAGACAGGCCCAAACCACCTTCTCCCCAGCCCGCCCCCAGAGGGGGAGGCAGCAAACGCTGGCCCCAAACCGGTTAGCCATGCTTTTGCAGCCAGTATTCGAGCAGCGCCAGATGCCACAGCTTGCTGCCCTGGATGCGGGTGTGATGCTGCTCCGGCGCGTCCAGCAGCTTGTTCACGTAGGCGCGGTGGTACAGGCCGCGCTCGCGGCAGGCCTGGGAATTCAGAATGTCCTGCATGAAGTTCAAAAAGTCTCCGCGTACGTATTTGAGCGCAGGCATGGGGAAATAGCCTTTCTTGCGGTCGATCACCGCATCCGGCACCCGCCCGCGCGCGATTTGCTTCAGCACGTGCTTGCCCTCCGACGCCAGCTTGAGCTCGGGCGGCATCGACGCCGCCAGTTCCACCAACTGGTGGTCGAGGAAGGGCACACGCGCTTCCAGTCCCCACGCCATCGTCATGTTGTCGACCCGCTTCACCGGATCGTCGGTGATCAGCATGGTCGTATCCATGCGCAACACCTGATCGATGAATTCGTCGGCAAAAGGTTCCGCCAGATGCACGGCAATCAGTTCCGCCGTGTAGTCGGGGCCGTGATAGGCCGGCATGATCATCTCGAGAAACTCGTCGTGATCGCGGTCGAAATAATGGCGGCGGAAACGCTCCAGCGCCGAGCCGGATGTTTCTGCCGCCATCCGCGGATACCAGAAATAGCCGCCGAACACCTCGTCGGCGCCCTGTCCGCTCTGCACCACCTTGACCGTCTTGCTGACCTGCTCGGCCAGCAGATAGAACGCCACCGCGTCCTGCGCGAACATCGGCTCGCTCATCGCGTCAACCGCCTCGGGCAGGCGACGCAGCACCTCGGCATTGGGAATCAGATACTTGTGATGGCGAGTTCCGTACATCGCCGCCACCGGGTCGGAGTATTCGAACTCGTTGCCGCGTTCCTCAGGCTGGTCCTCGAAACCGACCGAGAACGTCATCAGGTCGGACACGCCCTGCTCGGCCAGCAGGGCCACCAGCAGGCTCGAATCGAGCCCGCCGGAGAGCAGCACGCCGACCTTGACGTCGGCGATCTCGATGCGCTTTTTCACCGCCTGCCTGAGGCTCGCGAGGATGGCCTCGGTCCATTCGGCCTCGGTCTTGGGGACTGCCGGACGTTGCGCCTTCAGCGACCAGTATTTTTTGTGGCTGATTTCGCCGCGCGCATTCACCATCATGGTGGTGCCGGGGGCGAGCTTGCGGATGCCGTTGAAGATCGTACGCGGCGCCGGCACCACCGCGTGCAGGGTGAACAGGTGATGCAGCGCCACCGCGTCGATGCCGGTATCGACCCCGCCCGCCGCCAGCAGCGCCTGCGGGGTCGAGGCAAAGCGGAAGCAGCCGAGGTTTTCGCTGTAATACAGCGGCTTGATGCCGAGGCGGTCGCGCGCGAGGAACAGTTCCTCGCGGTTCCAGATGGCGAACGCGAACATGCCGTGCAGGCGCTCGACGCAGGCTTCGCCCCATTCCAGATACGCACGCAGGATGACTTCGGTGTCGCCGTCGGAATGAAAGACGTGGCCCAGCCCGATCAGTTCGGCGCGCAGTTCCGGATAGTTGTAGAGGGTGCCGTTAAACACCAGCGCGCAGCCGGACGCGGCGTCCACCATCGGTTGCGCCGAACGCGGCGACAGGTCGATGATCGCCAGCCGCCGGTGTCCCAGCCGCACCGGGCCGTCGGCGTGCTGGCCTTCTGCATCCGGCCCGCGCCGCGCCAGCTTCGCCAGCATGCGCCCCATCGCCGCTGGGTCGGGTACCTTGTTGTCGAACCGGAATTCACCTGCTATGCCGCACATTTCCCTGCCCTTTTCATGCCACCAGCGGCGGCTCGTCCATCAGCGCAATCTGCTCGCGCAATTCGAGGATGCGCGCCTGCCAGTACTGCTGCGTATTGAACCACGGAAACGCGGCGGGGAAGGCCGGGTCGTCCCAGCGGCGGGCGAGCCAGGCCGCGTAGTGGATCAGCCTCAAGGTTCTGAGGGCTTCGACCAGATGCAGTTCGCGCGGATCGAATTCCATGAAGTCCTCATAGCCTTTCAGAATCTCGTTGAACTGCGCCTGCTGCTCGTCGCGCTCGCCGGACAGCAGCATCCACAGGTCCTGCACCGCGGGGCCCATGCGGCTATCGTCGAAGTCGACAAAATGCGGCCCGGCTTCGGTTCACAGCACGTTGCCGGCGTGGCAGTCGCCGTGCAGGCGGATAGCGCGCACCTCGCCGGCACGCTCGTAGCAATACGCCACGCTTGAAAGGGCATAGTCGACCACGCTATCCCACGCAGCAACCAGTTCGGGCGGCAGCCAGTTGCCCGCGCGCAGGAAATCGCGCGACGCATAGCCGAAGGTCTCGAGGTTCAGGGCCGGCCGGTGCGCAAAGCTGGCCTGCGCGCCGACCGCGTGGATGCGGCCGAGGAAGCGCCCCATCCGCTGCAGGGTGTCGGCACGATCGAATTCTGGCATGCGCCCGCCCTGCTTGGGGTACACGGCGAAGCGGAAACCCGCGTGGGCGTGGAGCGTGGCGCCGGTCAACACCAGCGGGGCGACCACCGGAATTTCGCGCGCGGCGAGCTCGATCGTGTACGCGTGTTCCTCCAGGATGGCGGCATCGCTCCAGCGTTCGGGGCGGTAGAATTTAACCACCACGGGCGCTGCGCCAAGACCGCCCGAAGGGCGAGTGTCTGGCGGCGTACTCCTTGCGGGTGCCGCATCCTCGACGCCCATCTGGTAGACGCGGTTTTCGTAGCTGTTAAGCGCCAGCAGGCGGCCGTCGGCCTTGAGGCCGGTGCTGTCGAGCGCGTCGAGCGCGCAGTCGGGGGTCAGCGCGGCGTAGGGGTGAAGCGAATGCATGATCCTTGATTCCTCAGTTGGACGGGTCCGAGTGGGTGGTTTTCGAGTTGGCTGGCAAGGTGCGAGGAGGCGCATGGCCGCCCCCTGCAATAAGGAGCAACGCAGCCAGGCGACTCGAAAACCGTGCAATCGGATGCGTAGCGGTCTTGGCTGACGGGCGAACCTCATCGAAGCTGAAATATTCGGCATTCATCAGGCTTTCCAAGGGATAGAAGCGGTCAACTGAGGAATCAAGGATCCTGGAAACCGGAAGGGCCGCAAAGCGGCTATAAAGCAGATGATGCCTCAAAATCCCCGCCCGGTCGGCCCACCATGACAACACCCGATCCCCTCACCACGGAAATCTCCCGCCATGTCTGGCAGACCAAATACCGGGCCACGGGAGAGACCGGGATCGTCGACACCTGGCGCCGCGTGGCCCAGGCGATGGCGGCGGCGGAACGCAGCGAGCCCGCATCGTGGGCCGAGCGTTTCTTCCGCCTACAGGAGGATTTCCGCTTTCTGCCCGGCGGCCGCATCCTCGCCGGCGCCGGCACCGGCCACCGGGTGTCACTGTTCAACTGCTTCGTCATGGGCGAGATCGCCGACGACCTCGAACACATTTTCGAGGCGCTGAAGGAAGGCGCGCTCACGATGCAGCACGGCGGCGGCGTGGGCTACGATTTTTCCACCCTGCGCCCGGCCGGCACGGTGGCTGCCGCGACCGGCAGCATCGCCTCCGGTCCGGTGTCTTTCATGCACATCTGGGACGCCATGTGCGCCACCATGCTGTCGACCGGCGCGCGGCGCGGCGCGATGATGGCGACGCTGCGCTGCGACCACCCCGATGTCGAAATCTTCGTCGACGCCAAGCGCGATCCCGCGGCGCTGCGGCATTTCAACCTGTCGGTGCAGGTCAGCGACGCCTTCATGGCCGCGGTGGAGGGCAACCGCGACTGGCCGCTGGTGTTTCCCGTGCACGATGGCGAGGCGGCCGACGGTCCTCTGGTGCAGCGCCGCTGGACCGGCAGCGCCGCGCCGGTGCCCTGCCGCGTGCTGCGCACGCTGAAGGCGCGCGAGCTGTGGCAGCGCATCCTGCGCGCGGCCTACGATACCGCCGAGCCCGGGGTGCTGTTCGTCGACCAGATCAATCGCGAGAACAACCTGCACGACCGCGAGATGCTCACCGCCACCAATCCCTGCGGCGAAATTCCCCTGCCGCCCTACGGTGCCTGCGACCTCGGTTCGCTGAATCTGGTCGCCTTCGTGGCGTCGCCTTTTACTGCCGACGCCCGCCTCGGCCTCGACGCGCTGGCCGACTCGACGCGCCTCGCGGTGCGCTTTCTCGACAACGTCATCGACGTCTCCCGCTATCCGCTGCCGGCGCAGGCCGAACAGGCGCACCGCACGCGGCGCATCGGACTCGGCATCACCGGACTGGCGGACGCGCTGGTCATGCTCGGCCTCAACTACGACAACGAGGCCGCGCGCACGCTGGCCACGCGCACGATGCGAACCCTGCACGACACGGCCTATCGCACGTCCATCGAACTCGCCCGCGAAAAGGGCCCCTTTCCCGGATTCAAGCGCGAGGCGTTTCTGGCCAGCGGCTTCGCCAGCCGCCTGCCGGAAGACATCCGCGACGCCATCGCCGCGCACGGCATCCGCAACAGTCACCTGCTGGCCATCGCCCCGGCCGGCACCATCAGCCTGCTGGCAAACAATCTTTCCAGCGGCATCGAGCCGATTTTCGCAGCCGAGGCCGAGCGCCGCGTGCTGGGAACGGACGGCAACTATCGCACCCACCGGGTGGACGATCACGCCTGCCGGCTGTGGCGGCAACAGGGCGGGAGCGGCCTGCCGCCTGCCACGGTCGAGGCGCGGCAGCTCGATCCGCTCGCCCATCTGCACATGCAGGCGGCGCTGCAGCCGTTTGTCGACAACGCCATTTCCAAGACCATCAACGTCGCCGCCGACACCCCGTTCGAAAGCTTCGAGGCGTTCTACTGGCAGGCGCATGCGCTCGGCCTCAAGGGCTGCACCGTGTTCCGCCCCAATCCCGTCACTGGCGCCATCCTCAGCCAGCCGCCCGCGGCCGAACAGGTGCAGTGCTGCAGCCTCGAGCGCGAGGCCGATTAGGGCGTGCCAACCCGCCTAAACCCCGAATGGATCCGAACGCTCCCCGCATGAGCAGGCCGCCCGGCAGCCGCATCGGCCTTGCCCTCGGCGGCGGCTCTGCGCGCGGCTGGGCGCACATCGGCGTGATCCGCGCGCTCGCCGATGCCGGCATCGAGCCGGACATCGTCTGCGGCACCTCGATCGGCGCGCTGGTGGGCGCGGCCTACGCGGGCGGCGAAATCGACCGGCTGGAGGCCTGGGTGCGCAGCCTGCGCCTGCAGACCGTGGTGAGCTTCCTGGATTTTTCGCTCAATGGCGGGTTGATCAAGGGCGACAAGCTGATCGATTTTTTCCGCAGCCATTTTGTCGACCGCGATATCCGCGAACTGGAACGGCCGTTCGGCGCCGTCGCCACCGATCTGCAGCGCGGCCGCGAGGTGTGGCTGCGCGAAGGCCGGGTGACCGACGCGGTGCGCGCCTCGATCGCGCTGCCCGGCCTGTTCACCCCGGTGCAGCGCGACGGCGGCTGGCTGGTCGACGGCGGGCTGGTTAATCCGGTGCCGGTGTCGCTATGCCGCGCGATGGGCGCCGACATCGTCATCGCAGTGGACCTGAACGCCGACCTGCTGGGCCGCCACCTCAAGCCCAAGCCCGCCAAGGCGGTACGCAAGCGCGCCGCGGCCGTGCCCGACACCCTGACCGACGCGATGATGGCGCGCATCCAGACCGGCATGTCGCAGCTCGGCATCAACCACCGCGACGGGCCCGAGCCGCCCGCCATGCTCGACGTGCTGGCCTCCAGCATCAACATCATGCAGGTGCTGATCACGCGCAGCCGGCTGGCAGGCGAGCCGGCCGATGTGCTGGTGACGCCGCTGCTCGCCGATCTGGCGTTGATGGAATTTCACCGTGCCGGCATCGCCATCGATGCCGGACGACACGCAGTCGAAGCCGCCCTGCCGCAATTGCAGGTGCGCCTGAATGGCGCCAACGACAGTTGAAACGGAAGAGCGGATTTACTAGGCGGATGCGCACAGCGCCAACTTGCGCGCGCGATCCAGCTGCTTGATCGCGGCCTCGCGCCGGGAAGCTTGCGCGCGGCTGGCCGCGGCTTCGACATAGATGAGTTGCACCGGTCGCCGGCTGCGCGTGTAGCGCGCGCCCGGCCCGCCCTCACCGTTGTGTTCGGCGAGGCGGCGAGTGACGTCGGTGGTGATGCCGGTGTAGAGCGTGCCGTCGGCGCAGCGCAGCATGTAGACGCACCACGCGGCGGCTTTGTATGTAGCGGCCGCCATTCAGGTCATACGTCGGCGGACAGTTCTTGCGCCCACAGCAGCGCATCCATGTGCACGCCGTTGATGTCGGCCACCTCGCGCCCGATCTGCCTGGCCAGCGCCTCGATGCTGCTCTGGTCGTCCTGCTCGCAGGCGATGGCCAGGGCCAGGTAGGGCGCATACGGCCCGCGGTTCGCGACGATGGCCTCGGTGATTTCGGCGGGCAGGCTGATCTGCTTCAGCACCTGTTCCATCGGCATGCGCATCACCACGTCGAGCAGCGAAAACAGGCCGGCGACGAAAATCTCGTCGCGCGCCTTGGCAAACAGCGCGCGCCCGGCCAGCTGCTCGGCCACCCGGCCGCGCACCAGGGCGTTTTCCAGCACCGCCTGGTCGAGCTCCTGGGCTTGGCCGCCGGTAAACAGGATCAGCGTCAGCCAGCGATACAGCTTGTCCTGCCCCATCACCATCAGTGCCTGTTCGATGCCGCCGATCTTGTGCATCAAGCCCATGCCGGGGGAGTTGACGTAGCGCAGCAGGCGCACCGACAGCGCCGGATCGTGGCGGAACTGGGCCGCCAGCTCCGGCTGCTCGGCGCCGGTGCGGACCCGGTTCATCAGGTCCAGCACCTTGGCGCGCGACGGCCCCATGGCCGGGCTGTCGAGGTTTTCGCGGCGGGTGATGAACGGTCCCATGAACAGCGCAAACTGCAGCTTGTGGCACATGTGAAAAGCCTCCAGCGTTTGCACGCCGGTTGCAACAAAGCGCTTGTTCGCCGCCACTTTCGACACGGCAGCGATTTGCGAAGTAATGGCAGGAATGTCCTCGCTGCCGACGTCCATCAACACATAGTCCGCAAGCTGCAGCAGCGCATGGAACTCGGGCCGCACCACCTCGTCGGCATGGACGGCAAAACTGAACCCGCGCGATTTGAGTTCATCCGCTCGGGCCAGCAGCACATCGTCGATTTGGGGCTGGGCGACGACATTCAGGAGCCACACCGTGCCGGCAGCCGGCCAGCCATCGATCAGCGAATGATTCAGGCTGGCCGGCGCGATCGGCACGAATGCCAGACGCTGGCCCAACAGGCGCGCAATATCCATGCGCAGAAGGTTGCCGAGCAGGGTCTCGTCGTAGAGCCGCTGCACGTCGGGCAGGTTCGAGTCGCGCTGGTCGTCCAGTGCGCGGCGCAGCATGAAGGTGTAGCCCGCCACCCGCTGGTCGCGGCCCAGCATGGCCTCGCGACGCATCACCGAGGGCGCTTTGGCTGCCGGTTTGGCTGCCGACCCTGACGCAGCAGGCACGTCACGAGATGGAACCGGGGACGCAGTCTCCTCCTTGCTGCCCGACAACATTCCGACAAGACGATTCAGCACACTTCACTCCCCAAGACGAACCCACTCGATCCAGCATAACAAACGGCAGCGCCAGGCAAGTCTGAAGCCTGGCCGTACAAATTTTTCCGGCATGCCCGCCGGGCTGGGTCTGGGAAGGGCAAGGCGATGCCTCCAGGGGCGGGTGAACTTCGCAACGCCCCGCTGTTATGCTATTGAAACTGCATGACTAGCCATGAGGTCCAAAGTGACCAAGCAACTGTATCAATACTTTATTCGTGGCCTGATCACCGCCCTGCCGCTTGGGCTGACGGTGTATTTTTTTTATGTCTTCCTGAGCTGGAGCGAGATGCTGGCCATGCGGATGATCCGGCCCTTCATCGGGGGATTCTATGTGCCGGGCATGGGTCTGCTGCTGGGGATCACCGGCATTTTCATGCTCGGCTTTCTGGTGTCGCAGCGCGCCGCGGGCAAGCTGCTGTCATGGGTGGAACTGCCTTTCACCAACCTGCCGGTGGTGAAGAGCATTTATTCTTCACTCAAGGAATTTGCCGATTATTTTTCGCCCCAGCGCAGCCAGTCCGCCCAGCAAATGGTGGTGATCCTCAGAATGCCCGGGCAGGACCTTGAAATGGTGGGGCTGGTCACGCGCCAGCGCGTCGACGACCTGCCGGCCGGCTTCCTGCAGGGCGACCGGGTAGCGGTTTACCTGCCGATGGGCTACATGATCGGCGGCTACACCCTGTTCGTGCCGCGCGCGTGGGTGCAACCAATCGACATGTCGGTGGAAGAGGCGATGCGCTCGACGCTGTTTGCCTTTATGAGTACGGGCGGGAACGGCGGTTCGCCCGCTCGTCCGCAGCCCGGCCCAGATGGCGGCCCCCTGATGTAGCGTTGAGCCCCATGCAAATCGAATGCTACGCCCAGCGCCTGCTCAACCCGTTTCGCGGGGTGGTGCACACCATTCGCTACCAGTCGGCCGAGGCAGTGACGACGGACGGCATCGAGTGGGACATTTATGTGGCCAACGACGCCCTGCTCGAAGGCCTGGGCCGCGCCGGCAAGCGTGCGCAGATTTCCGACATCCGCTACGGCCACTGGTCGGCGGAAACAGGCCTCAAGCGCGGGCCGCTATTTCCGTCTGACGACTTCAAGCGGCTGGAAGAGATGGGCGCGGTGGTGTACGAGCACCTGCTCAAGGTGCATCGCGACGTGCCGTTTGCCCTTCGCGACCCGTTCGAGCTCTGGCTGCTCGACCGCAATGACCAGCCGCTGGCGCTGCTGCACAGCGTGCGCACCCACAGCGAAACCGACACCAAGCCGCCGCTCGACTGGCGCGCCGGCATGGCCGCACAGGAGCGCTTCCAGAGCGCGGCGATTGCCGATCTGACCGAATCGGCCGGGGCCTACCTGACGCGCCACGTGAACAGCCTGGCCAGCGGCGTGGTGCAGTGGTTCTGCCGCAGCGACGACGGCGCGGGGCTGGGGCTGCACACCCTGAAAGGCGGCGACCCGCTGCGCGGCCGCGTGCTGGAGGCGGATGCCTTCCCCCCGCTGTTCATCGCCACTGCGGACATGGATGCCGCGCACACCCGGCTGGTGCACGATTACCACGCCTGGCAGGCGCCGTGGATGCTGCTGCTGCCGCATCTCGACAGCGCCACCCGCAGCACGCTCGAAGCCTGCGCCTGCCAGCGGGCCGAATTGATCGAGAAGTACTGCCGGCTGTACCCCGAGGTGATCGACCGCGCTGCGCTGCAGGCGGCACGGGTGGAGGCGGCGCTGGTGCGCAGCCAGCCGCGCCCGCAAAAGCAGGATGACGTGATGCCGATGTTTTACATCGAGCTCAGCAGCACCGAGAGCGGTTGATCCGGCGTTTTACGCCGTCACGCCCAGAATCGCAACGGGGTTTTATTGCCTGGGCTTAAACGCGCATCGGCTCGAAGGTCGCGTCGAGGTTCTGGTCGTCGCAGTAGTCGAGAAAATCGCCGCGCAGGGTGGCGATGTGGGCATCCGCGGGGATGCCCAGCGTCATGTGGACGGCGAACATCGGGGCGCCGGTGTGCGGGGCAGGGTAGGTCTCGGTTTCGAGCGCCTCGATATTGATGTGCAGCCGCGCAAAGAAATTGGCGAGACTGTTGACGATGCCGGGCTGGTCGAGCGCGGCAACCTCGACCGTGTAGGGGATCAGCGGCTTTTCCGGGCGGGTGCGGCGGGTACGTTGCTGGGTCAGCGACAGGCCGAGCTCCTCGCCCACGGCGGGCAAACGCGCCTCCAGCTTGGCCAGCGCGTCCCAGCTGCCGGTCACGCGCATCAGCAGCGCAAAACGTCCACCGAGCGCCGCCATGCGCGACTCCTCGATGTTGCATCCGGACTCGCCGATGCGGCGGGTGAAGTTCTCGACCAGTCCGATTTTGTCTTCTCCGCTGGCGGTGAGGACGAGGGATTCGGTGTCGCTAGTCATTAAATGAGGTTCCTGTCAGAGAGTTCTTTTTTGATATAGGCGTAGAACACCGGCGCGGCGATCACGCCCGGCACGCCAAAGGCGGCTTCCATCGCCAGCATGACGATCAGCAGTTCCCAGGCGCGCGCCTTGATCTGTCCGCCAATGATACGGGCATTCACGAAATATTCGAGCTTGTGGATGACGACCAGGAAGGCGAGCGAGCCGGCGGCTGCATACAGCGAATGCGACAGCGAGATGACGACGATGACGGTATTGGATACCAGGTTGCCCAGCACCGGCAGCAGGCCGACGACGAAAGTGACCAGCACCATGGTCTTGACGAAGGGCAGTTCGATTCCGAATCCGGGCAGGATCAGGGCGAGATAAATCCAGGTCAGCAGGGCGTTGAGCGCGGAGATCCGCACCTGCGCAAACACCACGCGGCTGAACGCTTCGCCCAGCCGGTGCACGCGCTCGCACAGGGCCTGCGCCAGCGGCGCCATGGCGTGCCTCGGCGTGGCTTCGCGCAGCGCGACAAAGCTGCCGATGATGAACCCGATCAGGATCATCAGCACGACGCGCCCGGCGTCGCCGCCGAGGCGGCGCAGCTCCTGCGCATGGGCGCGCAGCCATTCGACCAGGCCGGCACGGATCACCGACTCGTCGCCCTGCGGCAGCCATTCACCCGCCCATGGGGGCAGCAGTTCGCGCGAGTTTTCGATCACCTCGGCCATTTTGGTGAGGAGGCCGGTGAGGCCACCTTCGGTGCGCAGATACAGGATGGCGCCGGCGGTGGCGCCGCCCAGCGCGCCCAGCACGACAAGTGTGATGAACGACACCACCAGCACCTTGGACCAGGTGTGGCTGAGCTTGCCGATCACGAATCGCGGTGCCAGCAGATGGACCAGCTGCACCATCAGCAGGCCGGCGAGCAGGGCCGGCAGCACGCGGAGGGTCAGGACAAGCAGCAGGCCGGCGGCCATCATCAGCCAGGCGGCGATCTGGTAGGGGGTGGCCGGTGTCAGGGGATCAGTCATGGCCGCCACATTGCCAAGAAAGCCCGTTCGCGGCAAGGCTTGAGGGGAATCGTGCTCCAATTCAGCCCCCGGCCAGATATCCCAGCGCGGCGCCGGTCTTCGCGGCGGCCGTTTTCAGCGCCTCGGCCCAGCCTGGTTTGTGGCGGTCGGCCGGCGCCGAGATCGACAGGCCTGCGACCAGCTTGCCTTCGGCGTCGCGGATCGGCGCGCCGATGCACGCCACCCCCAGTTCGGCTTCCTCGCGGTCGTAGGCCAGTTGCTCGCGGCGGATCACTTCAAGTTCGGCGCGCAGCTTTTCCAGTGCGGTGAGTGTGTTCGATGTATAGGCGGGCAGTCCGGTGCGCTCGGCGTAGCCCATCACCCCGCTGGCACTGTCCTCAGCGAGAAATATCTTGCCGACCGCGGTGACGTGCAGCGGCGCGTGCGCGCCCACCACCTGCACCACCTGGATCAGCGTCTGCCCGCCCGACACGCGCTCGACGTAGACCGCCTCGTCGCCGCGCCGCACGATGAGGTTGACCGTCTCGCCGGTCATCTCGGCGAGTTGCTGCATGGCCGGCATGGCGACCTGGCGGATATTCAGCCGCGCGCGCAGGCGATTGCCCACTTCCAGCCAGCGCACGCCGAGATCGTATTCGCCGGCGCCGCTTTTCTCGATCAGGCCATGCGCCATCAGCGCGCCAAGGATGCGGTGCGCGCTGGCGGTGTGCAGGCCGGCATCATTGGCCAGACGGGTCAGGCTGATCGGGCCCGGCGCACGGGAGAGGACGCCGACCAGCGCCATGGCGCGGTCGAGAACCTGGATGGAAGAGCTGGTATTTTTCATAAGGTGAAAATTTATCACGCATTGTGAAATATCAGGGGCTTTCTGCTTCAATACGAGCATGGTTTCACATCATGTGAAACATTTTCATATTGTGAAAGGATTCGCGATGAGCGCACGGATGCAGTTCACCCCCGAGACCCTCCCCGCTTTCTGCGAAGGCATCCAGTATTTCGCTGACAGCTTCCCTGAAATCGACCGCCTGGGCGCCGCGCCGCTGTTGGGCCCGGACCAGCCCGCGCTGCCCGATGCAAGCAGCGAGGCGTCGATCTACCAGACCCTGCTCGCCGCCGACGCGCTGCGCTATTTGACGCTACAGGTCACCGGCAGCAAGTCGTCCGGCCACCCGGGCGGCTTCGCCTCCAGCGCCGACGCGGTCGCCGCGCTGCATCTGCTGGGCCACCGCAACATGGTGACCGAGGTCGGCCACCACGCACCGGGCTTCTATTCGGCGATGTTCCTCGATACCTCGCTGGAAGCCATGGGCATCCGCACCGTGTCCGACATGCGCGCGCGCTTTCGCGAGCGCCACGGCCTCCTGGGTCATCTGTCGGGCGCGATTCCCGGCCTGCTCGCCCCCGCCGGCCCCTTGGGCCAGGGCCAGCATTTCGCGCTCGCCGGCGCCTATCTCTATCGCGACAAGCTCTTCCCCGTCACCATCGGCGACGGCGGCCTGGGCGAGCCCTACATCATGAGCGCGTTCCAGCACTTCGCCACCGCCTATCCCGACGTCACCAACTACCTGCCGGTGCTGGTGTGGAACGGTTATTCGCAGGAGCACCACAGCATGGTGTCGTTGTGGGACAACGAAAGAATGACCGGTTACTGGCGCGCCCACGGTTTCGACGAGGTGCACCTGATCGACGCGCGCGACTTCGCCGACACGCCCAACGCCCCGGTATATGCAGACAGCACAACCTTCGGCTTCGCCGCGCGCATGGCCTTCACCGGCGCCATCCTGAAAGCCGCCGACGCCGCTGCGAAAAGCGCGCTGTCCGGCCGCCGCGCCTGCCTCATCGTCAAGCAGTTGAAGGGCGCGGGCGTGCACGCCACCGGCGCCAAGTCGCACAACCTCTACGCCCACCACACGCTCGACTCCGACGACGTGAAATCTGGACTTCAACGCCGCGCGCTGCCGATCAAGGCGTGGGCGATCACCCGCGAAAACTTCCGCCACGCCGGCGGCGGCCCGGCCGCGCGGGTGGCGGTGACCGAAACCGCGCGCGAACTGCCGAGCCTCGACGGCCTGCCGCTCACCGAATTCGCCGTCGGCGAAAACCACATCCCCACCACCGCCTTCGGTCACCTGGTCGGCGAAGTGGGCTGCCGCGACCCGCACTTCGTCGTCACCAACGCCGACGGCAACGAGGCCTCTGGCATGGCCAACATCAACAAGGCGCTAACGATCCGCCACCCGACCGCCGACGACCTCTACTTCCAGGGCCCGGCCGGCCAGGTCTACGAACCGCTCAACGAGGACGCCTGCGCCGGCCTCGCCGTGGGCGTGTCACTGTTCGGCGGCCGCAGTCTGTGGTGCAGCTACGAATCCTTCGCCATCAACGGCCTGCCGATCTGGCAGACGGTGACGCAGGCGATGGCCGAGCTGCGCCGCGCGACACCCGCGACAGTGTGCCTGTTCACCGCCGGCGCGCTGGAGCAGGGGCGCAACGGCTGGACCCACCAGCGTCCCGAAATCGAGAGCTACTTCGCCGCTATGATGCGCAACGGCAACGTCTACCCGCTGTTCCCGGTCGACGCCAACATGATTCAGGCGAGCTACGCCTGGGCCCTGAAGCAGCACAACAAGGGCATCGTCATCACCGCCTCGAAGTCGCCGCTGCCGATCCATGCCACCATGGCACAGAGTGTTCAGGCGATCGACGACGGCGCGATGGTTCTTGCTGAGCGTCCGGGTTCGCACACGGTGGTGTTTGCGGTGACCGGCGACCTGGTGCTGCAACCGGTGTTCGCCGCTGCCGAACGGCTGGCCGAGGCCGGCATCGGCTCGCGCATCGTCGCCGTGGTCAACCCGCGCCGCCTGTACCGACCGAGCGACGTGCTGTGGGACAGCGTATCGGAACCCGACGGCCGCTTCATGGACGACGCTACATTCAAGACCATGTTCCACGGCGACGCGCTGATCGGCGTCACCGGCGGTCCCTCGGCGCCGCTCGAACCCATTTTGCTACGCAGCCAGGCCGCGCAGCGCGACGTGTTCTGCTGGAAGCGCGGCGAAACCACCGCCAACCCGCAGCAGCTGTTCGATTTCAACGGCATGAATGCGCAGGCGATGCACGAGCGCGCGCTGGCGATGCTGGAACAGGCGGCGGTTTAAAAAACGTATCCGCGAAGGACGCGAAGGAAAACCCTGAATAAGTTTTGAATTTGTCATTGCGAGCGCAGCGAAGCAATCCAGTTGTTTGAGTCGGCGCGGCTTTCTGGATTGTCCTAAAGGACTCCGATCCACTATGGGCTGAAGCCATGTGGAATCGTATGCCGCGTCGCTTCGCTCCTCGCAACGACAGCTTTTGCAGCGTTTGCTCAGGTTTTCTTCGCGACCTTCGCGGACAAAAAAGGTTTAGCTCATGAACCCGAAAATCATCGTTCTCGATGACGACCCCACCGGCTCGCAGACAGTGCATTCCTGCCTGCTGCTGACGCGCTGGGATGTTGCCACACTGAAAACGGCGCTGGCCGACGCGGCGCCGCTGTTCTTCATTCTCACCAATACGCGCGGGATGGACGCGGAACGCGCTGCCGCAGTGACGCGCGAGGTGTGCGGAAATCTCAAGCTCGCGCTCGTGGATTATTCCGGGCCGGTGCTGTTCGTGTCGCGCTCGGACTCGACCCTCCGCGGCCATTACCCGGTGGAGACCGACGTGATGAACGACGTGCTCGGGCCATTCGATGCGACGCTGCTCACCCCGGCGTTCTTCGAGGGCGGGCGCATCACGCGCGACGGCACGCACTATCTGATCGTTGACGGCAAGCCGGTGCCGACCCATGAAACCGAATTCGCACGCGACTCGGTGTTCGGCTACCGCACGGCGTTCCTCCCAGACTACGTCGCCGAGAAAACCGGCGGCCGCGTCGCCGCAAAGGATGTCGCGCGGCTAACGCTCGCCGACCTGCGCGCCGGGAAATCAGGCGAATGGATCGAGGCGCTGCACGGCAACGCAATCGGCGTGGTCGACAGCGAAACGCCCGACGACTACCGGGTCTTTGCCGATGCCGTGCTGAAAGCCGCCGCCGGTGGCAAGCGCGTCTTGTTCCGCAGCGCCGCCTCGCTGCTCACCGCGCTGGCGAAGCTGCCGCCGCAGCCGGTGGCCGCCGAATCCTTCGCCACCCTGGTGCGCGACGGCCAGCCTGGCGCGGTCATGGTCGGCTCACACGTCGCCAGGACCACCGCGCAGCTCACCGCGCTGCTGAAGGAACGCGGCGTCATCGGCCTGCCGCTCGACGTGGCCCGCCTGCCGGCCGAGCGCGCCGCGGTGGTCGACGAACTGACGGCGAGCATCGCCCACGCCCACGCGCGCGGCCTCACCCCGGTGGTGTTCACCAGCCGCATCGAGCGCCCGTTCGCAAGCACGGCCGAGCGCCTGGCCTTCGGCGAGACGGTGTCGGGCACGCTGATGGACGTGGTGAAGCGCCTGCCCAACACATTGGGTTTCCTCATCAGCAAGGGCGGCATCACCTCCAACGACGTGCTGTCGACCGGGCTCGAACTCGCGACGTCGCGCGTGCTGGGGCAAATCCTGCCCGGCGTCACCGTGGTGCAGACACCGCCCTGGCACCGCCTGCCGCAGCTGCCCGTCGTCATCTTTCCCGGCAACGTCGGCGGCGACGGCGCGCTGGCGGAAGCCTACCGGCGGCTCGCGCCCTCGCACGCGCAGGCGAGCCCAGCTAAACTCGCAGCCTGAACCAACACCCCGACGCTTTCATGCTAAGCCCCGCCTTCCTGTCCAAGCTGCGCCGCCTGCTGCCGCCGCACTGCGTGCTGCACGAGCGCGAAGACCTGCTGCCCTTCGAGTCCGACGGCCTGGCAGCCTACCGCAACACGCCCGACGTGGTGGCGCTGCCGGAGAACGAGGCGCAGCTGGCGGCGATCCTGCAGCTGTGCCACGCGGAGAAGGTGGCAGTGGTGGCGCGCGGCGCCGGTACCGGCCTTGCCGCCGGCGCGCTTCCGGTCGACGGCGCAGTGCTGCTGGTGCTGGCCAAGCTCAACCGCATCAAGGCGATCGACCCGCTGGCGCGCACCGCGGTGGTCGAGCCCGGCGTGCGCAACCTGGCGATTTCCGAAGCCGTCGCCGAGCACGGCCTCTATTACGCGCCCGATCCGTCGTCGCAGATCGCCTGCTCGATCGGCGGCAACGTGGCGGAAAACTCCGGCGGCGTGCACTGTCTGAAATACGGCCTCACCGTGCACAACATCCTCAGGCTGCGCGCGTGGACCATAGCCGGGGAACTGCTCGAAATCGGCAACGAATCGCTCGACGCGCCGGGCTACGACCTGCTGGCGCTGCTGACCGGCTCGGAAGGCATGCTCGCGGTGATCACCGAAGTCACGGTCAAGCTGCTGCCGCGCCCCGAGCGCGCGCAGGTGGTGTTGGCGGCGTTCGACGACGTGGCGAAGGCCGGCGCCGCGGTCGGCAACATCATTGCCGCCGGCGTCATTCCCGCGGGTCTTGAGATGATGGACCGCCTCGCCATCCAGGCCGCCGAGGCCTTCGTCCACGCTGGCTACCCGCTCGCCTGCGAGGCGCTGCTGCTGTGCGAGGTCGACGGCGTCAACGAGGAAGTCTCGGCCGACATCTACACCGTGCGCGAGGTGCTCGAAGCCTCCGGCGCGATCGAGATCCGCACTGCCGAGAGCGAGGAGCAGCGCCTCAAATTCTGGGCCGGGCGCAAGGCCGCCTTCCCCGCGGTGGGACGGCTGGCGCCCGACTACTACTGCATGGACGGCACCATCCCGCGCGGCGCTTTGCCGCATGTTTTGAAACGCATCGGCGAGATGAGCGCGGAATACGGCCTCGCCGTCGCCAACGTGTTCCATGCCGGCGACGGCAACCTGCATCCGCTGATCCTGTTCGACGCCAACACGCCTGGCGAATTGCACAAGGCCGAAGCCTTCGGCGGCAAGATCCTCGAACTGTGCGTCGAGGTCGGCGGCACCATCACCGGCGAACACGGCGTCGGCCTGGAAAAGATCAACCAGATGTGCGCGCAGTTCGCCGCGCCGGAGCTGACCCGCTTCCACGACGTGAAGGCCGCGTTCGACCCCGACACCCTGCTCAACCCCGGCAAGGCCGTGCCCGAGCTGCACCGCTGCGCCGAGTGGGGCGCGATGCACGTCCACGGCGGCCAGCTGCCGCATCCCGAGCTGCCGAGGTTCTGATGCTCGACACCTTCATCGAGCGCATCCGCGCCGCACACGACAGCCGCACCCCGCTCATCATCGGGGGCGGCAGCAGCAAGGGCTTCTACGGCAACCCCGACGAAGGCGAGGTGCTCGGCACCCGCAGCCTCACCGGCGTGGTCGACTATCAGCCCAAGGAGCTGGTGCTGACCGCGCGCGCCGGCACCCCGCTCGCCGAAATCGAGGCCCTGCTCGCCGGGCAGAACCAGATGCTGGCATTCGAGCCGCCGCACTTCGGCGGCGGCGCCACGCTCGGCGGCTGCATCGCCGCCGGCCTGTCCGGTCCGCGCCGCCCCTATGCCGGCGCCGCGCGCGACTTCGTGCTCGGCGTACGCATGATCGACGGCACCGGCCAGCCGCTGCGCTTCGGCGGCCAGGTGATCAAGAACGTCGCCGGCTACGACGTGTCGCGGCTGATGGTCGGCGCGCTCGGCACGCTTGGCCTCATCACCGAAGTCTCGCTCAAGGTGCTGCCGAAACCGGCGGCGGAAACCACGCTGCAATTCGAGATCGACGAAGCCGCCGCGATCCTGAAAATGAACCAGTGGGCGGGCCAGCCGTTGCCACTGTCCGCGACCAGCTGGCACGCCGGCCAGCTGACCGTGCGGCTGTCGGGCGCAGCCTCCGCGGTGCAGGCGGCGCAGGCCAGACTCGGCGGCGAAGCGCTGGCGGACGCCGCCGCCTTCTGGCAGCGCCTGCGCGACCAGACCACGCCCTTTTTCGGCAAGCGGCCGCTGTGGCGGCTGGCAGTCAAGTCAACGACCCCACCCCTGAACCTGGGTGACGTGCAGTGGATCGAGTGGGGCGGCGCCGTGCGCTGGGTGGCCAGCGACCGGCCGGCAATGACGCTGCGCGAAGCGGCGAACGCGGCCGGCGGCCACGCCACCCTGTTCCGCGGCGATGCGCCGCCCGACGGCGTCTTCACCCCGCTTGCGCCCGCGCTTTTCACCCTGCACCGCAACCTCAAGCAGCGCTTCGACCCCAAGGGTATTTTCAATCGCGGCCGGCTCTATCCCGACTTCTGACATGCAGACCACGCTCGCCGACGCCTACCGCAATACCCCCGATGGCGACACCGCCGAACGCATCCTGCGCAGCTGCGTACACTGCGGATTTTGTCTGGCCACCTGCCCCACCTACCAGATTCTCGGCGACGAGCTCGACTCGCCGCGCGGACGCATCTATCTGATGAAGCAGGTGCTCGAGGGCGCGACGCCGACCGCGAAGACCCAGCTCCACCTCGACCGCTGCCTGACCTGCCGCAACTGCGAAACCACCTGCCCGTCGGGCGTCGAATACGGCAAGCTGCTCGACATCGGACGCCACCTCGTCGAGAAAAAGGTCGGGCGCGGCGTTGCCGAAACCGCCGCGCGCACTGCGCTGAAAACCGGGCTCGGCTCGCCGCTGCTGTTCAACGCCGCGCTCAAGCTCGGCCAGAACGTGCGCGGCCTGATGCCCGGTTTTTTGCAGGCGCGCATTCCGGCTGCCGAAGCGGCCGGCAACTGGCCGCGCCCACGCCACGCCCGCCGCATGCTGGTCTTGCAGGGCTGCGTGCAGCCCTGCCTCAAGCCCAGCATCAACGCCGCCACCGCGCGCGTGCTCGACCGCCTCGGCATTTCGCTGATCGCTGCGGACAAGACCGGTTGCTGCGGGGCGCTGTCGCATCACCTCAACGACACCGAGGCAGGCCTCGCCGCCGCGCGCCGCAACATCGACGCCTGGATTCCGCACCTCGACGCCGGGGTGGAGGCCATCGTGATGACCGCCTCGGGCTGCGGCGTGATGGTGAAGGACTACGGCTGGCTGCTGCGCCTCGATCCCGCCTACGCCGAAAAAGCCGCGCGCGTCTCCGCCGCGACCAGGGACATTTCGGAAATCCTCACCGCCGAACGCGAAGCGCTCGCCCGGCTCTCCACTCCCCGCTCTCCGCTCCCCGCCAAAAAAATCGCCTACCACCCGCCCTGCACCCTGCAGCACGGCCAGAAGCTCACGGGCAGCGTCGAGGCCCTGCTCGCCGATGCCGGTTTCGAGCTCACCCCGGTGGCGGAAAAGCACCTGTGCTGCGGCTCGGCCGGCACCTATTCGATCCTGCAACCCGAGATCGCCGGCGCACTCAAAACCCGCAAACTCGGCCACCTGCTAGAAGGCCGGCCGGAAGTCATCGCCACCGCCAACATCGGCTGCCTCACCCACCTGCAATCGGGCAGCAGCATCCCGGTGCGACACTGGGTGGAACTTCTGGACGAGGTACTTGCCGGACTCTAAAGACAGTTATCAGGAGGCTCCATGATTTTCAAGCAACTATTCGAAGCCGTTTCCAGCACCTACACCTACCTCCTCGGCTGCGAGGAAACCGGCCAGGCACTCTTGATCGATCCGGTGCTGCCGACCTGGGAGCGCGACCTCGCCGAGGTCAACAGACTCGGCCTCAAGCTCGCGTATACCGTTGAAACGCACATCCACGCCGACCACATCACATCGGCCAAAAAGCTCAAGGAAATCGCCGGCAGCCGCATCGCCGGCCCCGCGCTCGACCAACTGCCATGCACCGACGTCGGCATCGTCGACGGCATGCCGTTCAGGATGGGCTCGGTGGAACTGGCCCCGATCCACACCCCCGGCCACACCGACAACCACTTCGCCTACTTCCACGCTGGCCGGCTGTACACCGGCGATGCGCTCCTGATCGAGGCCTGCGGCCGCACCGACTTCCAGAGCGGCGACCCGGCGGCGCTCTATCACTCGGTGCGCGACAAACTTTTCTCATACGACGACGACACCCTGGTCTACCCGGCACACGACTACGAGCAGCGCCGCATCAGCAGCATCGGCCAGGAAAAGGCGCGCAACCCCCGCCTCGGCGGCGAGCGCACGCTGGAGGACTTCGTCGCGCTGATGAACGGTCTCAAGCTCGCCTATCCCAAGTTCATCGACTACGCCGTTCCCGGCAACCGCGAATGCGGCGCCTGCCCGCCCGGCGTGCCGGAACAGCTGCAGCAGTATTGCGCGCAGATTGCAGAGAGCCGGCAGGGCTGATTAAGCACAGCGCCGACAGGCGCTGATCAGCTGTAGGGCTTCAGATCGTCCGGCCGGTTGAAATTGACGAACGCGGCGGCATCGAAGCGCACCGTCGTCGAAGCCAGCCCGGCCTGCCAGTGACGCACCGCACGCTCGCCGCGCGCCAGGTACGCAGCCAGACCGGCGCGCTGATCGGTGCGAACGATGAAGCAGCTGTGGTGCACGCGCGTCTCGTCCGCCGCCACCGCCAGCGGCACCTTTGCCTGCTGCGCCGCGGCCAGCAGGCGGTGCGCCAGATCGGCGGGCAGGTGCGGCGTGTCGCAGGGCGCGGCCAGCAGCCAGTCGGCGTTCACGGCCTCGAACGCCGCCAGCACGCCCGCCAGCGGGCCGGGGAAATCGGGCAGGGTGTCGGGTAGCACGCGGCGGCCGTAGGCCGCGTAGGTGTCGAGATTGCGGTTGGCGCTGATGAAGGTTTCCCCGACCTGCGGCGCCAGCGCTGCGAGCACCCATTCGATCAGCGGGCGGCCCTGATACGCGATCAGTCCCTTGTCCGCCCCCCCCATGCGTCTCCCCTGGCCGCCCGCCAGGATGACGGCGGCAACCCGCGCCATGTCGAATCCCTCAGCGGCGGGCATACAGATGGAAGCGGTCGGTGCGGTCGCCGGGGCGGGCGCCTTCCCACTGCTTGACCCAGTCGGCCGGGATATGCGGCTCGGCCTCGCGGCGGCGGGTTTCCACCAGCAGCCAGTTGCAGCCGACATCCGCCGGAACCAGCTGGCGCCCGCTGTGGTAAGCGAGCAGCAGGCGCTGCTCGCTGCGCACCTCGTGGGTCTGGATGCATGCCCCGCGAGGCACTTTGGCCGCCAGCACGTCGCCCACGCTGGCGTAGGACAGGCGGCGGTCGAGCGGCGCCAGAAACAGCGC
This sequence comes from uncultured Gammaproteobacteria bacterium, assembly GCA_947085345.1. Classification (GTDB taxonomy): domain Bacteria; phylum Pseudomonadota; class Gammaproteobacteria; order Burkholderiales; family Thiobacillaceae; genus Thiobacillus. The sequence continues at coordinate 43,656 of CAMTWC010000044.1, forward strand.
CATCAGCAGCACCCAGATGAAGGTCATGCTTGCCGTCCACACCAGCATGGGGCGCAGCGGCGAACGCTGGACGCGCGCCAGGAACCCGACCCAGGTCAGGGTGACGACGAGGCCGAGCGCCAGCGCCCACGGCCGAAATTCGCCGACGCCGGTCATGCCCAGCTTGGGAAGCCGTGCCGCCAGCCGCGCCGGGATGCCGAGGTCGTGCGCGCTCCAGTAGATCCACAGCACCAGCCCGATGAAGCCGAACAGCGTGACGCTGAACCACAGCAGGGCATTGGCCGCACCGCGCCGCAGGGTGAACAGTCCGTTTGCTCCCAGCAGGGCCAGCGGCAGCAGCAGGATGAGGCCCTGTTTCTCGCTGGGCTGCGCATCGAAGGCATACAGGCCGAGCAGGCCCGCCAGCGCGCCAACCGGCAGCACAATGCCCGGGGTGCGCCACTGGCGCTGTCCGCGATAAAGCGCCCACGCTGCAAGCGGCCAGGCCGGCCACGCGTACCAGCCGAGAATGCCCAGGTAATAGCCGGGGCGCAGGGTGTCAGCACCCAGCCAGCGCTGCAGGTTGAATGCATGGAGCCATGGAATCAGCTGCGTGGCCAGGAACGCCGGCCATGCAGCGCAGGCCAGCAGCGCACCGCCCACGCCCCAGGCCAGCGCGCGGCGCGCGGCCGGCCTGCGGTAATCCGCCAGCACCAGCGGCAGCAGCGCGGCCAGCACCAAAAACAGCAGCGCTTCCGCCGCGCCGCCCGCCAGCAGCATCAGCGCCGCGCCGCCGCCCAGCACCCAGCTGCTGCGTGTTCCCTGCGGCAGGCTGGCGATGCCGTACAGCATGATCGCGGCGGCGGCGAACTGGGCGGTCGCGGCATTGAGTTCGTGGCCGCGCACCAGGAGGCCCATGCAGCCCAGCAGGGTCAGCGCGGCCGCCCAGCCGGTTTCTGCGCCATACAGCACGCGGGCCGTGCGCGCGACGAAAAACAGCGCCAGCGCGATGAACAGCCCCGAGGCCAGCCGCGCGCCGTCGGCCAGCGCCAGGATCGGCGAGGTGAGCCAGGCAGTGGCCATCGCCACCCAGTAATACAGGGGCGGCGTGGCAGACACGCTTTGCGGCGCGGCGCCGCTTTGCAGCAGCAGCCACAACTGCACGAAGTGCTCGCCGTCGCCGCCCTTCCACGGCGCGTGTCCCACCAGCCCCGGCAGCAGCCAGGCCGCACAGAGCAGCAGCAGTCCGAGCTGCGGCAGGGAAAACGCGCGCTTACTGAACAATTTTGAGGCGCTGGCCCGGTTTGGGCTCGCCGCTTGGGTAAAGGGCATTCATCAGGCGCAGCTGGCTTTCGGCGTCGGCGCCCAGCGGCGACTGCCGCGCGAGACCTGCCATTGTCATGCCGGGCTGCGCCGTGACCAGCTGCAGCACATACGGCCGGGCAGCCTGCCGCTCGGCCGGGGTGATGGCGCGAAAGCTGTTGATCGCCCCGCGCAGGGCGTTGCGTTCGCGCTCGTAGGCGGGCTTGTCCTTCGCCATCCCGGCGATCAGGTACTGCGTGCCGTTGAACACCACGGCCGCCGCCACCACCGGCTTGCCCTGCTGCGCGCCGGCCGCGAATGCCGCCGGATAGCCGCCAAGCCTGCCGCTGTCATAGCGCGCGCCGGGGTCGAGCTTGATTCCCTTTTGCAGCGTTTCCAGCGGCCTGTCGTGCTTCGGCCCCTGCCGCAGCTCGACCAGCGCATCGCCCCCGGGATTCATCGCCACCACCCGGTCGGGGCGGTTCTCTACCCGCCAGCCCGGCGGGAACTGCATCGCCAGGCCGAGCTTTTCATGCAGCAGCATGTTGTTGCGGATCAAGCCCTGATCGGGGCTGTCGCCGAAATACACGCCGGCCATTTTTTGCAGGAACGCATCGCGGCCTTCGCGCGGGTTGGCGACGATGTACTTGTTCGCCTCGTTGACCACCTGTCGCAAACGCGCATCGTTGCTGGGGTGGCTATCGAAAGTGCCGTGGTAGGTGCGCAGCGGGCGGCCGTCGCGGCGGGCCTGTTCGGCGGCGAACAGTTCCTGGTTTTTCAGCACGCCGATGACGTCGATCATCGCCTGCGGGCGGTAACCGGTCTTGGCCAGATATTCGGCGCCGAGACGGTCGGATTCGAGCTCGTGTTCGCGTCCGTAACCCGCAGTCCAGGCCTGCGCCAGCGTTTGCAGCAGGGTGGCACCCGCCTGATTGTCCATCCCCGGCACCAGAATCGAGCCCAGCACAGCGCCCAGCCCGGCGGCGGTCTGGGCGCTGTGCTGGCGCACGCCGTGGCGCGCGGTGACGTGGCCGATTTCGTGGCCGATCACGCCCGCCAGCTCAGCCTCGGAATTGAGGTAGGCCATGAGGCCGCGCGTGAGGTAGACATAGCCGCCGGGCAGGGCGAAGGCGTTGACGTCGGGGCTGTCGACCACGGTGAAATGCCATTGCAGATTCGGGCGGTGGCTCTGTTGCGCAAGCCGCTGGCCGACCTCGTTCACGTAGGCCTGCAGCGCCGGGTTGTCCAGCGCCGCGTATTCCTTCAGCACGTCCTGATGCGCCTGCGCGCCCAGCTGGATTTCCTGCTGCTCGGACATCAGCACGAAGTCCTTGTCGCCGGTGACCGGATTCTGAGCGCAATGGCTCAGCGCCAGCGCACCGAAGACAATCACGGCAATTCGGCGTAAGGCTTGGGGGTTCACGTGGGACGGCTCCTCGGGTTGCGGCGCTGAAATGATCCTAGAAACCGCAATTGGACGCGCCCGATGGTGCGTCTGGGCGCGTGTCTGCCGCGAAGCGACGATGCGGCCTACCAGGGTAGGCAAGAAGGCGCGACAAAGGCAGGCGCGCGACCAGGCGTGCCAGCGGGTGCGTAGCGGTCTCACCCGGATGG
>CAMTWC010000045.1:0-47547 GCA_947085345.1 uncultured Gammaproteobacteria bacterium
AGGGCGATTTCAGTCCAAGAAGATGTTCGTACAGGGTGGTGTCTTTCATGATGGCGGCCGTCAGTTTGAAAAACCGAATTCTCAAACATTGTGGAAAAAATCACAGTGGAATTGAGGAAGAACCTTAATTCTAAAGCACGGGGAGAAAAAAATCCCGGTGACGAGTGCGGGTTGTTTGCGCGAGCGAAAGGCCGGCTGTTTATGCGCGACGCACACAGTACAGGGCCTCGTCGGACATGGCCCGGCGAGGCCCTGTGCTGGATATGTGCCTCAGGCTGCGCGAACATTGCCGGCAATTTGGCCGGGCGGGATATGCGCTGCGCCTTGTGCGTTGTCCTCGTGGGTGGCGACCAGCACCACCGGTACCGGCAGAATGTCCTGGCGTTGCGTGCCGTTGAGGAAGCTGCGTCCCAGATAGCCGGTTTCCTTGCAAGCCAGGAAGGCGACTTCGGGATGGCGGCGCAGGTAGCGGGAAAGACCGGAAACCGGGTCGCCGGTCAGCGGCACGATCCTCATGGCAATTTCCGCGTCCGCGAGTTCGTCAGCATACGGGCTGAGCAAGGCTCGCGCCGTGCTGTCGGATTGAAACGTCAGCACGGTCAGACCGTGCTTGAGGCGGCCGCAGGTTTGCACGACGTAATGCATCATGTCGGCGGGCAACTCGCTGCCCATGTAAAGCGCCACTTGCCGACGTTCGCGGGTTGCCTGGGTCTGTACCGTGGTGTCGGCCTGTACGATATTATCTGCGGCGGACTTCCGGTTCAGATACGCTGTTTTCTGGCGCGGGGTCAGGTATTCGGCCGCATCGGCAAAAGCCAGGGCGTTCAACATGCGTTTGAGTTCTTCGGTCAGCTTGGTCATGGTCAGCTCCAGTTTAAGGAAGGATGCTTGTCACAAGCAGTATGCGTGCCATGTATAAATATCAATAATAATCAAGTGCTTGCCTGAGTGTTGCAAGGCCAATGTGTTACGCGTTGCAACAAACCAGGCGGTTGCGTTGCGCTTGGTGTGCAACAGCGTTGTAATATGCAACACTGTTTTTGAACGCCAGCAAATTTCCATTCATGCCAAGTCTTCGCGGGAAAATTCTCATCACCTACGGCTTTTCCAAAGCCGTATTGCTGGTGTTCGCCGTGGTGGTGTTTGCCGACTTGTATTACCTGCAGACCCGGATCGTGGCGGGCGAGGCCGTGACCACGTTTCGTGAAGCCAGCCAGGAAATGCGGCGGGACGAGAAAAACCTGTTTCTCTATGACGACCTGACCAGCCTCGATCAACTGATGGAGCAGCTCGGCGCGGCCGAAAGTGCGCTCAGGGATGGCCAGCGTGCCTTTGCCGAAATTGCCACGCCCCAGGAATTGGGTCGGGTGAGCGACCTGCTGGTGCAGTACCGTGCACAGTTGACGCAATATCCGGCGCTGACATCACGGGATCGCCCGGCGCAGCAGAAGAAAATCCGCGCCTCGGGACACGCGTTGTCGACCTTGGCCGAAACCTTCAGCCGGCGTGAACGCGCGGTGCTGGCGCAGGCAGTGCAAGTGGCGGGCAGAACCCTGCTGGCGGTATTTGTCACCGTATTGCTGCTGGGCGTGGGCAGCGCATTTTTTCTGGTGCGTCAGGTGGTGCGGCCGTTGCGGGAACTGGAGTCGCAGCTGGACGAGCTTGCCGAGGGACACGACCAGTTGCTGACGCTGCCTTCAAAGGATCAGGAAATCAGGTCTTTTGTGCACCATTTCAACACCATGCTGAACCGCTTACGGGTGCAGCAGAACCAGTTGCGCCATCATGAAAAGGCCGCCGCACTGGGCGTGTTGGTGTCGGGAGTAGCGCACGAACTCAATAATCCGCTTTCCAATATCTCGACCTCGATCCAGTTGTTGATGGAAGACGGCTATTCGGTCAGCCCGGAACTGCGCAGCGAATGGATGGCGCACATCGACGGCGAGGCGGAGCGTGCGCGCCGGATTGTGCGGCGCTTGCTCGATAGCGTGCGTCAGCCCAAGCTTAACCTGCAGGCCCACAGCGTGGCCGAGTTGATTCAGGCATCGCTGGCGCTGGTGAACCGGCAACTGCCCGCCGGGGTGGACGTGTGCGTGGGCTATGCGCCCGAACGTGCATTGTGGGCGGACCGCGACCGGATGCATCAGGTGTTCATCAACCTGCTCAAAAATGCCGCCGACGCCGGCGCCACCCATATTGTGCTCGGTGCCGTCGAAACAAGCTGGGCTGATTCGATGCCGGCAAATACGAGTCACCTGGTCGGGGAAGTCGAACCGGTGCGCAAGGCGGAAAGCGTGTTGTACATCCAGATTGACGACAATGGTCCGGGCATCGCGCCGGAGAACCTGGCGCAGATATTCAATCCCTTTTTCACCACCCATTCGGCCGGGGACGGCACCGGTCTCGGGCTGTATCTGGTAGAAGAGATTGTCAGCGAACACAATGGCTGCATCGCAGTGGGAAACCGTGCCGAAGGCGGCACCCGATTTTCAATCTGGCTGCCGCTGACCGATGCGCAGGAGACGACGTGAACACCGAAACCGCCCCGCATATCCTGCTGATTGATGATGAGGCGATTGCCTTGTCCAACCTGCGCCACGTATTCGAGCGCGAAGGCTATACCGTCACCGCATGCAGGAGCGGCGAGGCGGGCCTCGCCGCGATGCAGGGCACGGCATTTGATCTGGTGCTGACCGATCTGCGCATGCCAGGCATCGACGGCATGGCGGTGCTGGCCCACATCCGCGCCACCACGCCAGATGTGCCGGTGATCATGATTACCGGGCACGCCACGCTCGATTCGGCGGTGGATGCGATGAAGGCAGGCGCGTATCACTATATTGCCAAGCCGTTCCGGCTGGCCGAAGCGCGCGAAGTGGTGCGCGGCGCGCTGGAGATGCGCCGCATCAAGCGCGAAAACAGCGCGCTCAGGCTGCGCATCGAACAGATGTCCAACCAGACCACGATCATTACGCAAGACCTGGGCATGCAGCGCCTGCTGGAAACCGCGCGGCAGCTTGCCGGCACCGACTGCAGCGTGGTGATCCACGGAGAATCCGGCACCGGCAAGGAATTGCTGGCGCGCTTCATCCATCAAAACAGCCGGCGTGCGCAGGGCCCTTTTGTCGCGTTCAACTGCGGCGCGCTGCACGAAGATCTGGCCGCCAACGAATTGTTCGGCCACGAGAAAGGCGCCTTTACCGGCGCGCTCGGGTCGAAGATCGGCCTGTTCGAGGCGGCCGAGGGCGGCACCCTGTTTCTCGACGAAGTGGCCGAGTTGCCGCTGTCGATGCAGATCAAATTGCTTCGCGTGTTGCAGGAGCGCGAGTTGCTGCGGGTCGGTTCTGTCACCCCGCTCAAGGTGGACGTGCGCGTCGTTGCGGCCAGCAACCGCGACTTGAAGGCCGCCGTCGAAGACGGACGGATGCGCAACGACCTCTATTTCCGGCTGAATGTGGTGACGCTCACCTTGCCGCCGCTGCGCGAGCGGCGCGACGACATTCCGCTGCTGGCGTATTACCTGCTGCGCAAATATGCCGCCATGATGGATCGCGATGTGCAGGAAATTTCGCCCGAAGCGATGCAGCGTCTGGCCGATTACGATTACCCTGGCAATGTGCGTGAACTGTCCAATTTCATCGAGCGCGGCGTGGCGCTGGCGCAGGGCGAAATACTGGGTATCGAACATCTGCCGCAGAGCCTGGGTGCGCTCACCGTGCGCGTGTTCAAGCCGCAGATGGCGGCCACGCCTGCCACGCTTGAATCGCAGGAGGCCGAATACATCCAGCATGTGCTGAAGCTGGCCGAGGGCAACCGAACCCAGGCGGCGCGCTTGCTGGGCATCGACCGCGTATCCTTGTGGCGCAAGCTGAAAAAACTGGGCATCGATTCGAAGTAAATTGATGTGCCTGACCTCAATCCGACCTTTAAAGCCATGACTGATTTACACAGCACGCACGCGCCGGAACTGATTTTCGACACCCACTTGGAGCACTTCGATCGCGACGTGATCGAGGCATCGCACGTCCTGCCCATCCTGGTCGATTTCTGGGCCGACTGGTGTCCTCCCTGCCGTGCGCTGACGCCGGTGCTTGAACGCGTCATCGCGCACCACGCCGGGAAAATTCACATGGCCAAGGTCGAGGTCGACGAAGGCGCCAACATGAAACTCGCCGGGCGCTACGGCCTGCGCGGTTTTCCCACCGTGCTGCTGTTCGTCAGGGGCGAAATCGCCGGGCGGTTTTCCAGCGCCAAGCCGGAGCACTGGGTGCGCGAGTTCATCGCCGGGCACACCGATATTGAGTAAGCCCTTGCTGGTGCTCGACACCAACGTGGTGCTCGATCTGCTGCATTTTGACGATGCGACTGCACAGCCCTTGCGGCACGCGCTGGAGGGGGGACGCGTGCGCTGCGTGGTGACGCACGCCACGCTCGACGAGTGGCGGCGCGTGCTGGCGTATCCCGAGTTTGCGCTGAATCTGGCGCGGCAGACGGCGCTGATCGCGCGCTATCAGACCCTGTCGGAAATGGCCAGGACGGTTGAAGCGGGCGCCGGGCTGCCCCCCAAGGGGATTCCGATCCACTACGGGCTGAAGCCCGTGTGGAGTCGTATGCCGCGCTGCAGCGACCCCGACGACCAGAAATTTCTCGAGCTGGCCGCGGCGGCCCGCGCGCAGGCGCTGGTCAGCAAGGATCGCGCGCTGCTCAAGCTGCGTCGCAGCTGCGTGCCGCAGTTCCGGGTCATGACACCGGCCGAGGCGGTGCGCTGGCTGGGCGATGCGCCCGCCTGAACATATCGCCCATATAACGTCAGTCCGCGTCCTGCGGCTGAAACCTGCGCCGCGCCGCCTCGCTCACCGCCAGCACCGCCGGGTGGCTCAGCCGCCGCTCCACCGAAATGGCGAAGAAGCGTTCGCGTATTTCCAGCGTCTGCCCCAGTTCGACCACCTCGTACTGCCGCATCACCTCCTGCGTCGTGGTCAGCGGCACCGGGAACACGCCTGCGCCGGCCTGGCCGAAGGCGCTCATCAGCGCGCTGTCGTCGAATTCGCCGACGATGGCGGGCTGGATGCCGCGGCGTTCGAGCCAGCGCAACAGGGGCGCGCGCAGCGCGCTGTCCTCGCCCGGGATCAGCAGCGGTGCGCCGTGCAGGTTGGCGGGAAAGTCCTGTCCCAGCGGGTCGGCAATCGCGCGTGCGGCCAGAAAGGCAATGCCGTATTCGCCCAGCGGGTGGCTGTAGCCCTTGATGTCCATGCTGGACGGCAGTGGCCGGTCGGCCAGCACCATGTCGAGCCGGTGGATCGAGAGTTCGGCGGCCAGCTGCTCCAGCCGGTCTTCCTTGCATACCAGCTTGACCGGCTCGGTGAGCGTGAGCGCTGGCGCCAGCAGCTGGTAGGCGATCGCCTTGGGCACGACGTCGGCGATGCCTACGCGGAACGGATGGGCGCGCGCGGCGAGCCGGTTTTGCAAGGCCTCTTCGAGTTCGGCGCCGACGTCGAAAATCTCGTCGGCGTAGGTGAGCGCAGTGCGCCCGGCGTCGGTCAGTTCCAGCCGGCGTCCGGTGCGGCGGAACAGTGCGACCCCCAGGCGGTCTTCCAGTATGCTGATCTGCCCGGACAGCGTCTGCGGCGTCAGATGCAGCTTTTCGGCCGCCCGGTTGATGGCGCCGGTTTTGGCGACGGTGCGGAAGTAATGCAGGTGCTTGTAATTGAGCATGATGAAAACAGATCGATAAAACCGAATAATAGCAGTATAAAAATCGAATTTTATTGTTTGTATTCTGTCGCTATCCTAGTGTGTCCGTAAATGGGCCGTCAGCCCGCAACATGACATCGGCTTTAGCTTTAACTGGAGGAACACCATGAAGCGTATTGTTTTATTCCTTGCCACCAACCTGGCCATCGTGCTGGTGCTGTCCGTCACCATGCGCATTCTGGGCGTGGAGCCCTATCTCACGGCCCAAGGGCTGAACCTGACTTCGCTGCTGATTTTTGCCGCGGTGATGGGCTTTGGCGGTTCATTCATTTCGCTCGCCATTTCCAAATGGACGGCGAAGAAGTCGATGGGCGTGCGGGTGATCGAGACGCCGTCGAATTCGACCGAATTCTGGCTGGTCGAGACCGTGCGCAAATACGCCGCCGACGCCGGCATCGGCATGCCCGAAGTCGGGATTTTCGATTCGCCCGAGCCCAACGCCTTTGCCACTGGCATGAACAAGAACAATGCCCTGGTCGCGGTGTCGGCCGGCCTGCTGAACACCATGACCCGGCAGGAGGCCGAAGCGGTGCTCGGCCACGAAATCGCCCACATCGCCAACGGCGACATGGTCACGCTGGCGCTGATCCAGGGGGTGGTGAACACCTTTGTGATGTTCCTGTCGCGCGTGATCGGCCACACCGTTGACCGTGTCGTGTTCAAGAACGAGCAGGGCCACGGCCCGGCGTTTTTCGTCACCATGATCATTGCCGAACTGGTGCTGGGCATCCTGGCGTCGATCATCGTCATGTGGTTCTCGCGTCAGCGTGAATTCCGTGCCGACCGTGGCGGCGCCAGCCTGGCCGGCCGTGGCGCGATGATCGCCGCGCTGGAGCGTTTGAACAGCCTGCACCCGCATCCGCTGCCCGACAAAATGGCGGCCTTCGGCATCAGCGGTGGCGGTGCGTCCGGCATCAAGCGCCTGTTCATGACGCATCCGCCGCTGGAAGAGCGGATCGCGGCACTGCGCGCGGTGCAGTGAATGCGCACGCGGCTGGCGGGTGATGGCGGCCTTCCTGGATGTTTCTGGTTTTCGTGGCCGCGCTGATCCTGCATGAAGGGCATGTCGCGGCGGTGCAGCAAAGGCCGTCCACCCCTGCAGTGGCACCGTGAATGTCCCTTTGATTTTGGAGTCGTGATGCAAAAGATTGAACATTTCCTCGAACGCTTCATATTCGCCAGCCGCTGGCTGATTGCGCCGTTCTATCTCGGACTGGTGGGAGCCATCGCGCTGCTGCTGTTCAAGTTCGTCAAGGAATTCATCAATTTGTTGCCGGTGGTGGTGACGGGCGAAGGCACCCAGGTGATGGTGGGTGTGCTTACCCTGGTGGACGTGGCGCTGGTGGCCAACCTGCTGCTCATCATCATCTTCGCCGGCTACGAGAACTTCGTCTCCAAGATCGACACCGGGGACCACGAGGACCGGCCCGACTGGATGGGGCATGTGAGTTTCTCCGACCTGAAGATCAAGGTCATCGGCTCCATCGTCGCCATTTCCGGCATCGAACTGCTGAAGGCCTTCGTCAACGTCGAGGCCTACACCAACGAGCAGCTGGCGTGGAAGGTCGGCCTGCACATGGCCTTCGTGGTCTCGGGCGTGCTGTTCGCGCTGATGGATCGGCTCACGAGATCCGCTGACCATTGAGGGAATCGCCATGAACAAACCCGGACTTTTCGCCTTCGCCGCCCAATTCGCGCCCCGGCTCTTCCAGGTGCGCCGCCGCACCTGGATCGCCGTCGGCGTGGGGCTGCTGGTGCTGTTTGGTCTTCTGATCTGGGCCGCCCTGGCGCTGGTCGGCTGGTTCTTCGGACAGGCGCAGGGCTGGATGGGGGCTGCGCCCGAGGCGGCGCGCGGGGCAATGGAACAGGTGGAGCAGGCCGTTCCCGGCGTGCGCGAGAAGCTGGGCGAGTTCGTGCCCGCCCTCAAGCCTTCACAGCCGCGACGCGACGTCTCCGGCACGGATGCAGGCCCGGTGGCGCGCTACCCCGGTCTCGCACGCACCTACTGGCACCGGGAAGGCAAGCAGGTCACGATTGAATACGAAGGCGAGGCCGACTACGCTGCGGTGCTCGACCACTATGCACGGGGGTTTGCCGCGCAGGGCTACACCCAGAGCGTGCAATCCGCCACGCCCGCCGCCGAGACGCACGAATATGCGAAAGGCCGCGAGCGCATGATCCTGACGATCACGCAGCAGCCCAGGGGCGGCGTCAGAACTCGCATCGAGACAACACTTAATTGAATGACAAGCGAAATCTGATATGAATAACTCAATCTCAATCGGCGAACCCTGGATGTGGGCCGCCTTCATCGCCTTCGTGCTGGTCATGCTGGCGCTCGACCTGTTCGTGTTCGGCGGCAGGAAGGCGCACAAGGTCAGTGTCAAGGAAGCCGCACTCTGGTCGCTGGCCTGGTTTTCGCTGGCGCTCATCTTCAACGCCGGCCTGTGGTGGTATCTCAACGGCACGGTGGGCGTGGAGATCGCCGACAAGAAGGCGCTGGAATTCTTCACCGGCTATCTGATCGAGAAATCGCTGTCGGTCGACAACGTGTTCGTCTTCCTGCTGATCTTCACCGCCTTCCATGTCGCCCCCGAATTCCAGCGCCGCGTGCTGATCTACGGTGTACTGGGCGCCATCGTCATGCGCGCCATCATGATCCTGGCCGGCGCCTGGGTGGTGCGCGAGTATTCCTGGGTGCTCTATATCTTCGGCGCCTTCCTGGTCGTCACCGGCATGCGCATGCTGGTGATGGCGGAAAAGACGCCCGACCTGGAGAAAAACCCGGTACTGAAATTCGCCCGCCGCCATCTGCGCATCGCCGAGGGCCATCACGGCGAGAAATTCACCGTGATGAAGGACGGCGTGCGCTATTTCACGCCGCTATTCCTGGTGCTGATCCTGATCGAGGTCACCGACCTGGTGTTCGCGGTGGACTCCATCCCGGCCATTTTCGCCATCACCACCGACCCCTTCATCGTCTTCACCTCCAACATCTTCGCCATCATGGGCCTGCGCGCGCTGTATTTCCTGCTGGCCGACGTGGCGGATCGCTTCCATCTGCTGAAATACGGCCTGGCCATGGTGCTCACCTTCATCGGCAGCAAGATGCTGATTGCGCCCTGGTATCACGTGCCGGTGGAGGCATCGCTGGCCATCGTCTCCGTCTTGATCGGGGCGAGCGTGATTGCCAGCCTGATCGCCACGCGCAAGAGGGCGGATTGATGCTGCCGCGTCTGCTTGGTGTCGTGCTGCTCGCGACCGGCCTCGGCGGTTGCGCCGAGCCGCCCTACACCAACGTCGATAACGCCGGGTTGAAGACGCTGCTGGCGCAAGGCGTGCCCCTGTACGACATCCGCCGGCCGGAGGAGTGGCGCTCGACCGGCGTGGTGGAAGGTAGCCGCACGCTGACTTATGTGGACAAGAGCGGACGCCCCAATCCGGAATTCCTGCCGCGCTTTGCCGCCGAGGTGAGCAAGAACGACCCGGTCGTGCTGATCTGCCGTACTGGCAGCCGCACTGACAAGCTGGCGCGCGAGCTGGCGGAGTTGGGCTACACCCGGGTTTACAACGTGCGTAACGGCATCACCGGCTGGGTCGGCGAGAATCACCCTGTGGTCAAGAACTGAAACGCAAACAACGCCGCCATGACCGACGCCGCCGCCTCTAAACCAGCCGCCAATCCGTTGATCGAACTGCTGGTCACCCTGATCATCCCGTCGCTGATCCTGATGAAGCTCAGCGGCCCGGAGAACCTGGGCGCCGTCAACGCGCTGCTGCTGGCGCTGGCTTTCCCGCTGGCCTGGGGCGCGCGGGATTTGCTCGCACGGCGCAAGCTCAACCTGTTCGCTGCGCTGGGTCTCATCAGCATCCTGCTCACCGGCGGCATCGGCCTGCTGCAACTGGATAAGCAATGGCTGGCCATCAAGGAAGCGGCCATCCCGGGTTTGCTGGGACTTGCCGTGGCGATCTCCGCCTATACCCGCTACCCGCTGGTGCGGGTGCTGCTCTACACCCCGGCGCTGATGGATGTCGAGCGCATCCAGAACAGCCTCGCTGAACGCGGCAATCACGCTGCTTTCGAATCGCGTCTGAAGCTCGCAACCTGGATGCTGGCCGGCTCGTTCTTCTTTTCTTCCGCCATGAACTATTTTCTCGCCACCTGGATCGTCACCAGTCCATCCGGCTCCCCCGCCTTCAACGAAGAACTGGGGCGGCTCACCCTGTTTAGCTATCCCATGATCGCGCTGCCCTCCATGTTGATCATGATGGCCGCGCTTTATTACCTGGCGCGCTCCATCCGCGAGTTGGCCGGACTGAAACTAACCGACGCACTGAAAGGACGCCATGAACAGCAAACCTGAACGCGATGTGGAAAAGACCTACCCATTGCCAGAGTTCATCGCGAAGTTGAGACGCCTGGCCGATGCGCTCGAACAAGGTGAACGCTTTGAAATCCAGATCGCGGGCGAGAGGGTCTCGGTGCCTGTGCGGGCGATCTGCAATATCGAGCACGAACGCGAAGGTGCGTCGGAGGAAATTGAATTCCAGATTAAATGGGAGAACCCGCAATGAACCCTGAACAGCAGAAATCCATCCTCGCCATCGCCCTGTTTGCCGCCTTCGCCGATGGCGCCAAGCACGACCGCGAGCGCGAGGAAATCCGTCGCATCGCTGAGTCCCTGGGTAGCGAAGCGGGTGCGCCCGATCTCGCGCGCCTCTATCAGGACGTGCTGCTCAAGCGCGTCACCCTGGAAGCGGCCGCCGCCGCGCTGGTTGAACCCGGCGAACGCCAGCTGGCGTATGAAATGGCGGTGTGCGTGTGCGACGCCGACGGTCGTCAGAGCGAGGCCGAGCAGCGCTTCCTGAACGCGCTGAAAGCCCTGTTGAAGCTCGATGCAGGGCAGGCCGCCGCCTTCGAGCACGAGGCCGACGTCATCGTCGAGCTCACCGAGGCCGCGGCGCCCGCAGCAGTGGCAGGCGCCGCCGTTGTAGCCGCCGCGCCCGGGCCGGTGGTGGCGGCGCAGCCGAACGTGTCCGAGGCGGAGCTCGACAAGTCCATCCTCAACTACGCCTTGATGAACGGCGCGCTGGAATTATTGCCGCAGTCCTGGGCATCGATGGCCATCATCCCGCTGCAGATCAAGATGGTCTACGGCATCGGCAAGGCCCACGGCGTCCAGCTCGATCAGGGTCACATCAAGGAATTCATTGCCGCCGCCGGGGTGGGCCTCACCTCGCAATACCTCGAACAGTTCGGCCGCAAGCTGCTGGGCGGGCTCTTGGGCAAGGCAGCGGGCAAGAGCTTCGGCAAGGTGGGCAGCGCCGCCACTGGCATGGCCTTCTCCTTCGCCACCACCTACGCGCTTGGCCAACTGGCCAAGCGTTATTACGCCGGCGGCCGGGTGATGAATACGCAGGTGCTGCGCGACAGTTTCCAGAACCTGCTCGGTCCGGCCAAGCAGATGCAGACGCAATACCTGCCGCAGATCCAGCAGCAGGCGGGCACGCTCGACATGGGCCGGGTCATGGCCATGGTGCGCGGCGCCTGATTAAGCTAAAGGCCACCCATGAAGCTGTTTTCCGCCCTCTACGCCCGCGCCATGCGCTGGTCGCGGCATCGCCACGCGCCTTGGTATCTGGGCGGGATGAGCTTCGCCGAATCGTCGTTCTTTCCGATTCCGCCGGATGTGATGCTCGCGCCGATGAGTCTTGCCAACCCGTCCAAGGCCTGGCGTTTTGCCCTGATCACCACGCTGGCGTCGGTGGCCGGCGGCCTGTTCGGTTACGCGATCGGCTATTTCACTTCAGGCGCCATCGAGCCCTGGCTGCGCGCCTCCCAATATTGGGACGGCTATCAGGCGGCAATGGGCTGGTTCGGGCGCTGGGGCTTCTGGGCGGTTTTCGTCGCCGGTTTTTCGCCCATTCCCTACAAGGTGTTCACCATCGCCGCCGGCGCCCTGTCGATGGCGCTGCTCCCCTTTATTCTGGCCTCGTTGATCGGGCGTGGCGCGCGCTTCTTTCTGGTCGCCGGACTGATGGCCTGGGGCGGCGCGCGCATGGAGGCGGCGCTGCATCGCACCATCGACCGCCTGGGCTGGGCCACCGTCGCGCTGGTCGTGATCGGCGCGATCATCTACCACTGGTCAGGCATGTCATGACCGGACCGGCGCCGGCGGAGCCCGCACCGTCCGTTGCCGGAGTGTATTCCGGCCGGCGCATCGCCCTGCTCACGCAGCACGGCAAGGAACGGGTGATCGCTCCGGTGCTGGAACCGCTGCTCTACTGCCGGGTCGAGCGGGTGAGCGGCTTCGATACCGATACCCTGGGCAGCTTCACCCGCGACATCCCGCGCGCCGGCACCCAATACGAGGCGGCGCGCCGGAAGGCGCGCATCGGCATGGAATTGTCCGGCCTGCCGCTGGGGCTGGCGAGCGAGGGCGCGTTCGGCCCCGACCCAATGGCCGGCCTGTTTCCGTGGAACGTCGAGTTGCTGGTGTTCATCGACGACGAACGCGGCATCGAGGTGACGGCCATGGCGCAGCAAGCGACGCGCTTCGCCCATCTGCTCACGGACGACTGGGAGCAGGCCGCACAATTCGCCCGCCAGGCCGGATTCCCCGAGCATCACCTGGTGGTGCGCCCGCAAAGCCAGGACGACCCCCGCATTAAAAAAGACATCGCCACCTGGGCGGCGCTCGAAGCCGCCTTTTACCAGGCGCGCGAGCGGGCGGAAAACGGCCAGGTGTTTCTGGAAAACGACCTTCGCGCCCACGCCCATCCCACCCGCATGGACGTCATCCGCCTGGCCGCCGCAGACCTCGCGGCCAAACTGAATTCGCTGTGCCCTGCGTGCGGCACGCCGGGCTTTTGGGTGGTAGAGCGTGTGACCGGCCTGCCCTGCGCCGACTGCGGCGCGCCGACGCGGGAGATTCGCGCCGACATCCACGGCTGCCTCAAATGCGCGCACCGCGAGACGCGCGAACGCGCCGGCGTGGAACACGCCGATCCGGGCCGCTGCGACTATTGCAATCCCTGACGCTGCCCCTGTCATGGCACGCCTGACCCTCACCCGCCCCGACGACTGGCATTTGCACCTGCGCGATGGTGAAATTCTGGCCGCGGTGCTCCCTGACACGGCACGGCGCTTTGCACGCGCCATCGTCATGCCCAATCTCAAGCCGCCGGTGACCACGACGGCGCAGGCGCAGGCTTACCACGAGCGCATCCTGGCGGCTTTGCCGGTGGGCATGTCGTTCCAGCCGCTGATGGCGCTCCACCTCACCGAGGCCATGCCGCCCGAGGAGATTGCGCGGGCCAAGGCGAGCGGCACCGTGCATGCGGTCAAGTATTATCCGGCGGACGCGACCACCAACTCCGAGTTTGGCGTGACCGATATCAAGCGCTGCTACCCGCTGTTCGCCGCGATGGAGCGGCACGACCTGCCGCTGCTCATGCACGGCGAGGTGACCGACCCGGACGTGGATGTCTTCGACCGCGAGGCGGTATTCATCGAGCGCCATCTGGCGCCGCTCACGCGCGCGTTTCCCGCGCTGCGCATGGTGCTGGAGCACATCACCACCCGTGCTGCCGTCGAATTCGTCAGCGCGGCGCCGGACAAGGTCGCGGCGACCGTCACCGCGCACCACCTGCTGCTCAATCGCAACGCGATGTTCAGGGGGGGCTTGAGGCCGCATCATTACTGCCTGCCGCTGCTGAAGCGCGAGGCGCATCGCGCAGCGCTCGTCGCCGCCGCCACAAGCGGCAGCCCGAAGTTTTTCCTCGGTACCGACAGCGCGCCGCATTCCCGCCATGCCAAGGAGTCCGCTTGCGGCTGCGCCGGTATCTACACCGCGCACGCCGCCATCGAGTTGTACGCCGAGGTGTTCGAGCAGGCCGCTGCGCTCGACCGGCTGGAGGCGTTCGCCAGTTTCCACGGCGCGGATTTCTATCGGCTGCCGCGCAACCGCGACACCCTCACTCTGGAGAAGCGCTGCTGGACGGTACCCGAGGAGGTGCGTTTCGGAAAGGAGGCGGGCGTGCCGCTGCGTGCCGGAGAAACGATAGCGTGGAGGCTGGCAGAGTGAACCCGTACGGCATTCGTTTGCAAGATTCCACACCCAATGTCCCCGGTCACCGCGCTTTGGGCACGGCTCACATCAGGAGATAAATCATGCCCGACAACTGCAGAAGCAAAACCGTCACCCAGGGCGTCCAGCGTTCGCCCAACCGCGCCCTGCTGCGTGCGGTGGGCTTCGGCGATGGGGACTTTGACAAGCCCATCGTCGGCGTGGCGAACGCGCACAGCACCGTCACACCGTGCAACATGGGCATCGGCGTGCTGGCGGCGCGTGCCGAGGCCGCGTTGAAAAAAGCCGGCGCGATGCCGCAGACCTTCGGCACCATCACCATCTCGGACGGCATCTCGATGGGCACCGAGGGCATGAAATATTCACTGGTATCGCGCGAGGTGATCGCCGATTCCATCGAAACCGTGTGCAGCGGCCAGAGCATGGACGGCGTGCTCGCCCTCGGCGGCTGCGACAAGAACATGCCGGGGGCGATGATCGCCATCGCGCGCCTCAACATCCCGGCGATCTTTGTTTATGGCGGCACCATCAAGCCGGGCCATTACAAAGGCCGCGACCTCACCATCGTGAGCGCCTTCGAGGCGGTCGGTGAGTACACCGCGCATAAAATCGACGAACACGATCTGCTGGAAATCGAGCGCCGCGCCTGTCCGGGCGCGGGTTCGTGCGGCGGCATGTTTACCGCCAACACCATGTCTTCCATCTTCGAGGCGATGGGCATGAGCCTGCCGTATTCCTCGACCATGGCGAACGAGGATGAAGAAAAGGCCGTGAGCGCTGCGCAATCCGCGGAAGTTTTAGTGAACGCGATTAAAAAACAAATCCTGCCGCAGCAGATATTGACGCGTCAGGCGTTTGAGAACGCGATTGCGGTGGCCATGGCGGTGGGCGGCTCCACCAACGCGGTGTTGCATCTGCTCGCCATCGCGCACGCCATGAAGGTGCCGCTCACGATTGATGACTTCGAGACGATGCGCGCGCGCGTGCCGGTGCTGTGCGACATCAAACCGTCGGGTCGTTATGTCGCCACCGATCTGCATCGGGCGGGCGGTATTCCGCAGGTCATGAAAATATTGCTCGCGTACGGTGTGTTGCACGGCGACGCGCTGACCATCAGCGGCCAGACCGTCGCGCAAGTGTTGAAAGACATACCGGAACAGCCGCGCCAGGATCAGGATGTGATCCGCCCGTGGAATAATCCCATGTATGCGCAAGGACACCTCGCCATCCTCAAGGGCAATCTCTCGCCGGAAGGATCGGTGGCGAAAATCACCGGCTTCAAGCGGGTCAAAATCACCGGCCCGGCGCACGTGTTCGAGTCCGAGGAGTCTTGCATGGAAGCCATCCTGGCGCAGAAAGTCAAGCCCGGCGATATCGTGGTCATCCGCTACGAAGGCCCCAAGGGCGGGCCCGGTATGCGCGAGATGTTGTCGCCCACCTCCACTCTCGTCGGCGCGGGCCTGGGCGACAGTGTGGGATTGATCACCGACGGGCGATTTTCCGGCGGCACCTACGGCATGGTGGTGGGCCACGTCGCGCCCGAAGCTGCGGTGGGTGGAAATATCGCGTTGGTGCAGGAAGGCGATTCCATCACCATTGATGCCGATGCGCGCCTGCTCCAGCTCAACGTGCCCGACGAAGAGCTCGCGCGCCGAAGAAAAGCCTGGCAAGCGCCCGCGCCGCGTTACACGCGCGGCGTCTTGGCGAAATATGCCAAGCTGGTGTCGTCGGCGAGCCTGGGCGCGGTGACGGATTGAAGCTATGCCCCATGCCTGAGCGAACGCTGCTGGACCGCCTGCGGCGCTTGTCGCCCAAAACGCTCAAGGCCGACCTGTCGGCCGGGCTGACCACGGCGCTGGTCGCGATTCCCGATGGCATCGCCTCGGCCATTCTGGCCGGACTCAACCCGATTCACGGCCTCTACGCGCTGATGATCGGCACGCCGATCGTGGCTATGCTGGCGAGTTCGCACTTCATGTACGTGGCCAACACGGGCGCGCTGGCGGTGGCCACCGGCAGCGCGCTGGGCGAATTCAGCGGCGAGGCCAAGGTGCAGGCGCTGATCGTGCTGGTGGTGCTGGTCGGCCTCATCCAGCTCGCGCTGGGGCTGCTGCGCCTGGGCGGCCTGGTGCGCTTCGTGGCGAATGCCGTGCTGATCGGTTTCATGACCGGCATCGCGGTGCGCATCATCCTGAGCCAGCTCGGCGAATTGAACGGCTATCACGCTGAAGGCAGCAACGCCGTCATGCGCACGCTCGACTGGCTGGGCCACCTGCACCGCTCCGATCCCTGGAGCAGCGCCATCGGGCTTACGACGCTGGCGCTGATTGTTCTGCTCAACCGCACCCGCGCGGCGCAGTTGGCCATGGCCATCGCCCTGCTCGTGGCCACGCTGGGCGTAGGGCTGGCAAGGCTCGACAGCGTGGCCACGCTGAACGACACCGCGATCCCCAGCGGCTTCCCCGCGCTGGCGCTGCCGCAGTGGAGCCTGGTGGCGGCGGTGTTTCCGGCTGCCGCGGCGCTGGCGATCATCGGCCTGGTGCAGGGGATGGGCGTGAGCAAGACCATTCCCAATCCCGACGGCGGCTATCCTGATATCTCCCGCGATTTTTCCGCCAAGGGCGCGGCCAATATCGCGTCCGGCCTGTTTTCAGGAATGCCGATCGGCGGCGCGATGTCGGAAACCGCCGTCAGCCTGAAGGCCGGCGCGCAGTCGCGCTGGGCGGGCATCTTTTCCGGCGGCTTCATCATCCTGGCGGTGTTGCTGTTGGCGGACGGGGTCGGCTTCTCGCCATGCCCGCGATTGCCGCCTTGCTGATCATGGCCGGGATCGAGGCGATCACGCCGGCGCGCATCAACGATGTCTGGCATTCCGGCTGGGAGCCGCGCGTCATCATGCTGTCCACCTTCATCGCCACGCTGGTGCTGCCGGTGCAGGAAGCGGTGTTCATGGGGGTGGCGCTGTCGATGCTGCATTATCTGTACGCCTCGTCGGTGGACGTGCGCATGGTCGGCATGACGCCGCTTTCCAACGGCTCGTTCGCCGAGCACCCGGCGCCGGCGCGCCTGCAGCCTGCACTTCGCCGCTGCCGCCACGCTGGAGAAGAAGCTGCCCGCCGCGGCGCCGGGCGCCTGTGTCATCCTGCGCCTGCGCGGCGTGCAGCGCGCGGGCAGCACCCTGGTGACGGTGATCGAGCAATACGCGCACACGCTGCGGCGCGGCGGCGCGACCCTCATGCTGGCCGAGGTGAGCCCGCCGCTCCATGCCCAGCTGGTGAAAACCGGCACCGTCGAGACCTGCGACGCCGAGCGGGTGTTCATCGCCGAGGCCGATGTATTCGCCGCGACCCGCTGTGCGATGCAGGCGGCTGAACATGCCCCGCCCATTTGAGGAAAACAGAGACATGACCACGACAGAACCCACCGCGACACAGCACTGGCATGCGCAAAGTGCCGGCCAGGTCTGCGCCGACCTCGAGACCGACCCGGCACGGGGACTGACCCCCGACGAGGCGATGCAGCGGCTGATCCGCCACGGCCCCAACAGGCTCGCGGAGAAAAAGCCGCGCTCGGCGTGGCTCAAGTTTTTCGACCAGTTCAGGAACATGCTGGTGATGGTGCTGCTCGGCGCCGTCGTGCTGGCGGCGGCGATCGGCGACCTCAAGGACGCGGTGGTGATCCTGATCGTGGTGGTGTTCAACGCCGCCTTGGGCTTCTACCAGGAGCACCGCGCCGAGGCGACGCTGGCCGCGCTCAAGAAAATGCTGGCGCAGCACGCCCGGGTGCGGCGCGGCGGACGGGTGCTGGAAATCCCCGCCGAGGATCTGGTGCCGGGCGACCTCGTGCTGCTCGAGGCAGGCGACCGGATTCCCGCCGATGGCCGCGTGCTGGTGTCGCACAACGCCGAAGTGGCCGAAGCGGTGCTGACCGGCGAGTCCCACGCCGTGGGCAAGCACGCCGGGACGCTGCCGCCCGGCGAGCACGCGCTGGCCGAACGCTTCAACATGGCGTTCATGAACACCGTGATTACCCGTGGCCGCCTCGAGCTGGTGGTGACCGCCACCGGCATGAACACCGAGATGGGCCGCATCAGCGGCCTGATGGACGCGGCGCAGGAAAGCGCCACTCCCCTCCAGGTTCAACTCGATGCGCTCGGCAAGCGCCTGGCCCTCATCGCCGGCGTGGTGGTGAGCCTGATTTTTGTGTTCGGCATTCTGCGCGGCGATCCGCTGGTGCAGACCATCATGACGTCCATCGCCCTGGCCGTGGCCGCCATTCCCGAGGGGCTGCCGGCGGTGGTGACGGTGACCCTGGCCATCGGCATGCACCGCATGGCGAGGAACCGCGCCATCGTCAAAAAGCTGTCGGCGGTGGAAACCCTGGGCTCGACCACGGTGATCTGCTCGGACAAGACCGGCACCCTGACCCTCAACGAGATGACCGCGCGTAAGCTTTTCTACCAAGGGCGGCGCTTTGCCGTGAGTGGCGAGGGTTATTCCGGCGAGGGCACCATTCGCGCCGAAAATGGCGACCCGCTGCCCGATTTCCTGCCCCTGCTCACCCCGGCGGTCCTGTGTTCCGATTCCCGCCTCCGCGACGGCCAGCTCATCGGCGACCCCACCGAGGGCGCGCTGCTGGCGCTGGCCGCCAAGGGTGGCGTGGATCAGGAGACGGCGACGGAGCACAGCCCGCGCATCGCCGAAATTCCCTTCGATTCGGCGCACAAGTTCATGGCCACCTTTCACCACGATGGCGAGCAGGTGCGCATGTTCGTCAAGGGCGCGCCCGACGTGCTGCTGGCGCGCGCCGACCGTTTTCTCGGCGCGGCGGGTGAGTCGCCGTTTGACGACCCGGCCCGCGCCGCCTTCGAGGCCGAGAACGCCGCGTTTGCCGGCCAGGCCATGCGCGTGCTGGCGGTGGCCAGCCGTGACATTCCGGCGCGGGAATTCGACCCCGCCGGCGACCTGATGGCCTGGGCAAACAGCCTGGTGCTGACCGGCCTGGTCGGCATTATCGACCCGCCCCGCCCCGAGGCGCGCGACGCCATTCGCCTGTGCAGGAAGGCCGGCATCCAGGTCAAGATGATTACCGGCGACCACGCCATCACCGCCGCCGCCATCGCCCGCGAACTGGGACTGGAAGGCGTTGTGCTGACCGGCGCGGAACTCGACCGGATCGACGTCGCCGAGCTGTCCCGGCACATCGAGGAAACCACGGTGTTCGCCCGCGTCGCCCCGGAACACAAGGTCAAGATCGTTCAGGCGCTGAAGGCGCGCGGCCACGTCGTCGCGATGACCGGCGACGGCGTCAACGATGCCCCGGCGCTGAAAAACGCCGACATCGGCGTGGCCATGGGCATCGCCGGCACCGAAGTGACCCGCGAGGCCGCCACCATGGTGCTCACCGACGACAATTTCGCCACCATCGTCGGCGCGGTCAAGGAGGGCCGCACCATCTACGACAATATCGTCAAGTTCGTGCGCTTCCAGCTCTCCACCAACGTCGGTGCCATCCTCACCGTGCTCGGCGCGCAACTGCTGGGCATGCCGACGCCGTTCACGGCGATCCAGATCCTGTGGATCAACATCATCATGGACGGCCCACCCGCCATGACCCTGGGCCTGGAGCCGGCCCGCCCCGGCATCATGAATGAGCCCCCGCGCCGCGCCGACCAGCGCATCCTGTCCCTGGCACGCTTCAAGCGTCTGATGATGTACGGCATCATCATGTCGGCAGGCACCCTGGGGCTGTTTTACTATGCCCAGGAACGCGGCGAGTCCTACGCGCTGACGCTGGCGTTCACCACCTTCGTGCTGTTCCAGTTTTTCAACGTGTTCAACGCACGCGCCGAACATCAATCCGCTTTCAACCGCCAGTTTTTCAGCAACGGCAAGCTGTGGGCGGCACTTGGCACGGTAGTTGGACTGCAGGCGCTGGTGGTGCACTGGACGCCGGCCCAGGCCATCTTCGATACCACGGCATTGTCCGCCCAGGACTGGGGGCTGGCGTTCGCGGTGGCCTCATCCATCCTGCTGCTGGATGAAGGCCGCAAACTGATATTGAAATTGCTGCAATACAGCCAGCGGAGGCCGACATGAACTAAAAATGAGTCGCCCCGGCTTTACGGGTGTCGTGAATCAGGAATGTCGAACGGGCGCCGCACCCGAGGCGGCGCGCTACCCTGGCCTTGCGCGCACTACTGGCACCGGGAGGGCGAATAGGCCGTGGTCGAATACGCGCCGGGACGCACGCGTACACCAAGAACCGCGAGCGCATCACCCTGAACATCGCGCAAAAGCCCAAGGGCGGCATCGGCGTGTGTACCGAGCCCCCTGCCTGACAGGCTATATTCCCGAGGCCAGGCACACGCGCTCGGCTGCGGGCATTGGAAAAGCGCATTGTGTTGCTTGATGCCGGTCAGTTCCTGAATTGGGTGCGCATCCGGTAAGCTTGTCGCATGCCACTCAATATTGACTCTCCGCTCGCCCGCCGTATTGCGGCGTTCGCGTTTCTGGTTCTCATTTTCGGGCTCACCTTTTGGGTGTTGTCGCCCTTTTTTGCTTCACTGGCCTGGGCGGGAATCCTTGCGTATGTCACCTGGCCGCTGCATCAGCGGCTGCTCGATCGCCTGCCCGAACGCCAAAACCTCGTCGCATTGCTGATGACGCTGGGGGTGGCGGCGACCCTGTTGCTGCCGCTGGTGTGGGTGATGTTTACCGTGGCGATGGATGTGGCGGCGGTGACGGCGACCTTCAAGCAACTCATGGCCCAGGGCTTGCCGCCGCTGCCTGCTGCCGTGCGTACCTGGCCGGCCGGTGAGTGGATCGCCAGCCAATACCAGCGCATCCAGTCCGACCCGGCATGGGTCCGTGCGCAGATCGGCGTGCTGGGCCTTAACGATGCCGCTTCGCTGAAAGCATTGGCCGGCGGCGTCGGCCGCAACGCGGCGAAATTCGGCCTGGCGGTGTTTGCGCTGTTCTTTCTGTATCGCCACGGCGACAGCGTGCTGGCGCAGTTTCGCGGGGTGGCCACGCGCTGGCTGGGCGAAGCCGCGCGCGGCTACATCCAGGCGGTTGGGGTGACGGTGCGCGCCGTGGTGTTCGGCATCGTGCTCACCGCGCTGGCGCAGGGGATGCTCGCCGGACTGGGCTACTGGGTGGCGGGGATTGAAGCACCGGCATTGTGGGGCGCGATAACCGCCCTGGTGTCGCTGATTCCCTTCGTCGGCCCGGTGGTGTGGATCGGGCTGTCGCTGAGCCTGCTGGCGCACGGCGAAACCCAGGCCGCGCTGGGCCTGTTTTTGTGGGGCGCGCTGGTGGTGAGCTGGATCGATAACCTGATTCGCCCGCTCGTCATCAGCGGGCCGACGCGGATTCCGTTTTTGCTGGTGTTTTTGGGCGTGCTCGGCGGCCTCAATGCCTTTGGCCTGATCGGCCTGTTTCTGGGGCCAGTGCTGCTCGCGGTGTCGGTGGCCATCTGGCGCGAATGGCTGGTGCACGCGCGTTCAGCTTGAGCTTGGTGGTATCCTTGCGCCTCGCTCATCGGACACATCGGTGAACCCGCCAAAACCGGCGACACGCGCGCCGGTCACTTAAACTACGGGGTCAGACCGCCTCGATCCTGTTGAGGCAAGTGCCATAGTGGTCGTCCACTCGGCCATGCGCGCTCCCCTACAACGCAGCATCCAAAGAGACACGATTTGCAGCCATGAACAACAAGATGACCTACGCCGGATTCCACCATGACAAGCATGGCGTCACGATGATGGGGCGCGTCGTGCTTGATGCCTGGCTGTTCGGCTTTCTCCCTGAAACCGAGGACTGCGCGGGCTGGGATTTGGGGCGGATGCAGGTGTTGATGGAAAAGATCGAAGCCGAGTGGGACAAATATAACAACCTGCCCAGCCGCCTGCCGACTGAACTGCGCGAGCGCCACGCGGCCTTGTACAAAATGGCAGTGGATCGTGCCCGCGAAAAAGGCTGGGATCCCGAACTCGGCGACGACGAGTAACCTCCCCCGGCAGGGCTTCCCCTGCTGCTTGCCAACCTGCCCGACATCCACTGATGGAACTTACCCCGCCGCTATTGCAACTGGCCACCCAGGCGCTCGATCGGGTGCTGGACTTCAAGCGCCCGGCCGACGCCGAGCTGTCGGCGTTTTTTCGCGACCATAAAAAGCTTGGCCCGCGCGAGCGTTCGTTCGTGGCCGAAGCCGTGTTCGGCGTGCTGCGGCGTTACCGCTATCTGTCGGTGGTGGTGCCGGCGGCCAATCCGCGCACGCTGATCATCGCCTGGCTGATCAAGTCGCGCGGCATGAGCGGCGCGACCCTGGAGCAATTCGCCAAGCCCGAACTCATTCAGCACATTCGCGACGCCAGGACCGACGCGTTGCCGCTGGCCGTGGCGGCCGAATTGCCCGACTGGGTGATCGAAAAATTGCAGCCGGTGATGAGCGACGCCGACATCCTCGGACTCGGACGTTCCCTGCAGCAGCCTGCGCCGATGGACGTGCGGGTCAACACGCACAAGGCCAGCCGCGACACCGTGCTGGCGCAACTGCAGGCGGAAGGCTTGGCCGTCGAGGCCACACCGTATTCGCCGTGGGGCATCCGCTTCAAGGAACATCCGGCGATCAACCGCCATCCCTTGTTCGTCGACGGCCGCCTGGAAGTGCAGGACGAGGGCAGCCAGTTGCTGGCGCTGCTGCTCGGCGCGCGGCGCGGCGAGATGGTGTGCGACTTCTGCGCCGGCGCGGGCGGCAAGACGCTCGCCATCGGCGCGATGATGGCGTCGACCGGCCGCCTGTACGCCTTCGACGTCGCGGAAAAGAGGCTTGCCAAGCTGAAGCCGCGGCTGGCGCGCTCGGGCCTGTCCAACGTGATGCCGCAACTGATCGCGTCCGAGAACGACACGCGGGTGAAGCGGCTGGCCGGCAAGCTCGACCGCGTGCTGGTCGATGCGCCGTGCTCGGGTCTGGGCACCTTGCGCCGCAACCCCGACCTGAAATTCCGCCAGTCGCCCGAGTCCGTGGCGGAACTGATGCAGAAACAGGCTGCCATCCTGCGCGCGGCGGCAAAGCTGCTGAAGCCCGGCGGCCGCCTGGTCTACGCGACCTGCAGCCTGCTGCCGGAAGAGAACGAAGCTATCGTCGAGGGACTGCTGGCGGAAGGCAACTTCAGCCTGCTGCCGGTGAACGAACTGCTGGCGCAGCACAAGATTCCGCTCGACACCGGCGCCCTGTTGAAGTTGTCCCCTGCCGTGCAGGGGACGGACGGCTTTTTCGCCGCCGTCCTGGTCAAGAACGCCAATTGACCCGCGCAGGCTTTGCGGCTATCTATACGACGTTTTCTTCCGGTTGGCTTGATGACCTGACATGACGGCAGCGCCGCTCCATCCCGACACGCTCGGCACGTTGTGCGGCCTGTTCCGCGCACGCGTTGCGGCAACCCCGGATCAGGTCGCCTACCGCCAGTTCGACGAGGCGCGCGATGCCTGGGTGAGTTTCACTTGGGCGCAGGTGGCGGCCGAGGTGGCACGCTGGCAGGCCGCGCTGGCGAAAGAGGGACTGGCCCCCGGCGACCGCGTGGCGCTGATGCTGAAAAACAGCGTCGAGTGGGTGATCTTCGACCAGGCTGCGCTGGCACTGGGCCTGGTGACGGTACCCCTGTATCTCGACGACCGCCCGGAAAGCGCGGCCTATATCCTCGATCATGCCGACGCCAAACTGCTGCTGATCGAGGGCAAGTTCCAGCACCGGAAACTGGACGCCATCGCCGGCTCGGCCCACGGCCTGCAGCGCATCGTCAGCCTGGTCGCGCCGGACAACGGCCCGGCGGACTGGAGTCCGTGCTTGGTGGTGGCAGCCGACTGGCTGGACGCCGCCGCCGACACGCCGCTTCCCGAACGCCATCCAAGCGCCGACCTGCTGGCCAGCATTGTCTACACCTCCGGCACCACCGGCCGTCCCAAGGGCGTGATGCTGACGCACGAGAACCTACTGTGGAACGCCTTTTATGCATCGCAGTGCGCGGATTTCGGGCCGCACGAAGTGTTCCTGTCCTTTCTGCCGATGTCGCACACACTGGAGCGCACCGGCGGCTATTACCTGCCGATGCTGCTCGGCGCCGAAGTCGCCTATGCGCGCTCGATTACCCAGCTGGCGCAGGATCTGCAGGACATTCGCCCCACCGTGCTGATCTCGGTGCCGCGCATCTACGAACGCGTCTACGGCCGCATCCAGGACGGGCTGGCGAAGAAAGGCACGCTCGCCCGCATGCTGTTCAAGCTGGCGGTGCGGGCCGGCTGGCGTCGCTTCGAGCGTGAGCAGGGGCGGGCCGGCTGGCACCCCGAGCTGCTGCTGTGGCCCTTGCTCGACCGGCTGGTGGCGAGGAACGTCACGCAAAAACTGGGCGGGCGGCTGCGACTGGCGATTTCCGGTGGCGCTGCACTGTCACCCGAGATTGCGCATGTGTTCATCGGGCTGGGCGTGCCGATTTACCAGGGCTACGGCCTCACCGAAACCAGCCCGGTGGTGTGCGTGAACCGGCCCGATTCCAACGTGCCCGCCAGCATCGGCCAGCCCATGCCCGGCGTCGAGGTGAAGATCGGCGACAACGACGAGCTGCTCACGCGCAGCCGCTGCGTGATGCGCGGCTACTGGAAGGACGAGGCCGCCACCCGCGCCATGATCGATGCCGAGGGCTGGCTGCACAGCGGCGACCAGGCGAGCGTCGACGCCAACGGCCATTACGCGATCATCGGGCGCATCAAGGACATCATCGTGCTGAACAACGGCGAGAAGGTGTCGCCAGCCGACATGGAATCCGTCATCCAGCTCGACCCGCTGTTCGAGCAGGTGATGGTGGTGGGCGAAGGCCGGCCCTATCTGGCCGCGCTGACCGTGCTGAACGAGGAACACTGGCAGGACTTCGCCGCCAGCCTTGGTGTCGATCCGCGGCAACCCGAGGCACTGCGCGACCCCAGGGGGGTGAAGGCGCTCATCCGGCGCATTGCGCAGCATCTCAAGCATTTTCCGGGCTATGCCCAGATCCGTCGCCTGCACCCGGAGCTCAAGCCGTGGACGGTGGACGAGGGCCTCCTGACCCCCACCCTCAAGGTCAAGCGCAACCAGGTGCTCGACCGTTACCACGCGGTGGTTGAGGCCATGTATGCTGATTTTCCGCGCTGATGATTCCGATATTCAACGGAGAACTTTAATGTCGCATCGTATTCATCGCCTGGCCGCAGGCCTGGCCATGGCCGGCTGTGCCAGTTTTTCGCACGCCGCCGGTTTCGCCCTGATCGAACAGAACGCCAGCGGCCTGGGCAACGCCTATGCCGGTGCCGCCGCCGTCGCCCAGGATGCCAGCACGGTGTTCTTCAATCCCGCGGGCATGACACAGTTGCCTGACCGGCAAATCGTGGGGGCAGGCCACCTGATCAAGCCCGAGGCGGAATTCTCGGGGACGGTGACCCCGGACATCGGCGGAGGCAATGGAGGCGATGCGGGCGGCCTGGCTTTCGTGCCGAATGCCTACTTTGCGTTTCGCCTGACGCCGGACGTGCATCTGGGGGTGGGACTCAATGCGCCGTTTGGCCTCAAAACCGAATACGACTCCACCTGGAAAGGCCGCACCCAGGCGATCAAATCGGAACTCAAATCCATCAACCTCAATCCTTCGATCGCCTGGAAAGCCAGCGAGTCGCTCTCGCTGGGCGCGGGCTTGAGCATTCAGTACGCCGAAGCCACCCTGTCCAATTCCGCCAATGGCGCGGGAATCGCCGAAATCACCGGCAAGGATTACGGCTGGGGCTTTAATCTAGGCCTGCTGTGGCAGGCGTCCGCCGCCACCCGGGTTGGCCTGGCCTACCGTTCAGAAATCGAATACACCCTGGAAGGTGATGTCGCATTCAGCGTTGCGACACCTTTGAATGGCGGAGTGACGGCCGCCGCCACCCTGCCGGATTCGGCTTCGCTGAGCCTGTTCCATAAATTGAGCCCGAAATGGGAACTGCTGGCTGATGTAACCTGGACCGGCTGGAGCGATTTCAAGGAATTGCGCATCGTGCGCAACGGCGGCGTAGATCTCGCGGTGACGCCGGAAAACTGGAGCGACAGCTACCGGTATTCCGTGGGCGCAAACTACCACCTCAACGACAAGCTGACCCTGCGTGGCGGTGTGGCCTTTGATGAAACCCCGGTGTCCGATGCCTTCCGCACCGCGCGCATTCCGGACGAAGACCGCACCTGGTTGGCGTTCGGCGCGCAGTACCGGCTGTCGCCCAGGAGCGCACTCGATTTCGGCTATGCACATCTGTTTGTTAAGGATGCGCGCATCAAACATCTCGAGAACGGGGTCACACTCACCGGTGCCTACAAGGGCTCGGTGGACATCCTCTCCGCGCAGTTCACCCATAGCTTCTGAGTCTACCTTGGCCAAACCCATGCCCTTCGACAACCTGCTGACGCGCCTTATCGACGACAGTCACGATGCCGTCCTGCTGTGGCAGCTGGGCGTGCTGGCAGCGTGCGCGCTGGCGGCCTGGGGCGCGATGCGGCTGGCGAAGCCCTATCTCGACAAGCCGGACACCCTGTGGTCGGCCGGGCGGGCGGGCATGCGGCGCGTCGGCTTCCCGCTGGTGGCGCTGCTGACACTGCTGCTGGGGCGTGAAATTGCAGACGTCTGGCTGCCCAACACGCATCTGCTGAATCTCGCGGTGCCGCTGCTGCTGGCGCTGGTAGGCGTGCGGCTGGTGATTTATGCGCTGCGCTACGTGTTCGAGCCGCGCGAGTCGCTCAGGCTGTGGGAACGCACCGCGGCCTGGGTGATATGGGGCGCGTTCGCGCTGCACATCACCGGATTGCTGCCGCGCATCCATACGGCGATGGAGGCGCTGTCGTTCCAGTCGGGCAGCCACCGTTTCTCGCTGTGGCTGCTGTTCCAGGCGGCGGCGGTGATCGTGGTGGCTGTGATCGTCGCGCTGACCCTGGCGCGCATGGTCGAAAGCCGGCTGATGGGGATCACGCAGATGAACCTGTCGCTGCGCATGGCCCTGTCGAAAGCGGCCCGCACGGTGTTGCTGATCCTGGCGGTGCTGGTGGCGCTGCCTGCGGTGGGGATCGACCTCACCGTGCTGTCGGTGTTCGGCGGCGCACTCGGCGTGGGCATCGGCTTCGGCCTGCAAAAAGTCGCCAGCAACTACGTGTCCGGCTTTATCATCCTGCTCGACCGCTCGGTGCGTATCGGCGACCTGGTCACCGTGGACAACAAATACGGCGAAGTCAGCCAGATCAACACCCGCTACACCCTGCTCAGATCGCTGGACGGAACGGAAAGCATCGTCCCCAACGAAACCCTGATCACGCAGACGGTCGTCAACCATTCCCTGTCCAAGCCCAACGTGCGGGTTGCGCTGCCGGTGCAGGTGTCCTATGAAACGGATCTGGAGCAGGCCGAGGCCCTGATGCTGGAAGCGGCACACGATCAGAAGCGGGTGATTTTCGATGACCCCGACAATTTGCCCAGGGTATTCCTGAAGGAATTTGCCGACAATGGCATTCTGCTGGAACTGGCCGTGTGGATACGCGATCCGAGCGAGGGACAGAACAATCTGCGTTCCGACATCAACTGGGCGATCTGGCGGCGTTTCAAGGCGGCCGGGATCGTAATTCCCTTTCCGCAGCGGGTGGTTCACCTGACCCAGTCCGCCAACCCGGCCATGAATAATCCTTGATTTTTATGGGGTTTATCCGTACATTACTGGACGATATTGTCCTTTTTCAGGAAGCAAGAACATGCAATTAGGTTTATTGGATTTACCCTGGTGGGGGTATGTGCTGGCGGCCCTTGGCCTGACCCACATCACCATCGCCGCCGTCACCATTTTTCTGCACCGTTCGCAGGCGCACCGCGCCGTCGATCTGCATCCCATCGTCAGCCACTTCTTCCGCTTCTGGCTGTGGCTCACCACCGGCATGGTCACCAAGGAATGGGTCGCCATTCACCGCAAGCACCACGCCAAGTGCGAAACCGCCGAAGATCCGCACAGCCCCCAGGTCAAGGGCATCAAGAAAGTCTTCTGGGAAGGCTCCGAGCTGTATCGCGCCGAGGCCAAGGTGGCCGAGACGCTGGAAAAATACGGCCACGGCACGCCCGACGACTGGATGGAACGCAATGTCTACAGCCGCCATTCGGCCAAGGGCATCGTGCTGATGATGGCGATCAACCTCGCCCTGTTCGGCCCCCTCGGCCTGACCATCTGGGCGGTGCAAATGGCATGGATTCCGGTCACCGCAGCCGGCATCATCAACGGCATCGGCCACTACTGGGGCTACCGCAACTTCGCCAGCGAGGATGCCAGCACCAACATCCTGCCGTGGGGCATCCTGATCGGCGGCGAAGAGCTGCACAACAACCACCACGCCTACGGCACCTCGGCGCGGCTGTCGAACAAGTGGTACGAGTTCGACATCGGCTGGCTCTACATCAAGCTGATGTCCTATGTCGGCCTCGCCACCATTCGCAAGGTGGCGCCCACGGTGAAATGGCAGCCGGCCAAGCCGCTGTGCGACCTCGATACTCTGCAGGCCGTCATCACCCATCGCTATGACGTGATGACGCGCTTCGTAAAGAGCGTGCGCGCGGACAGCGCAGCCGAGATCGCCAAGCTGAAGGCGAGCGCGAGCCTGCCGCAGAACTGGAACTTCGACAGCTTCCGCCGCTGGCTGCACAAGGAGCCCGCCGAGCTCGCCGCCGCCGACAAGGCCGAGCTCGACACCCTCCTGGGCAAGAGCGAGCGCCTGCAAACCGTCTATCGGATGCGTCAGGAACTGGCTGCCATCTGGAGCCGCTCCACCGCCAGCCGCGAGCAGCTGCTGGAGCAGTTGCAGGCCTGGTGCAAGCGTGCCGAAGACAGCGGCATCCAATCGCTGAGGGAGTTCTCGGTGCGCCTGCGAAGCTACGCCTGACCGGTTGATGGGCGGCCTGCGGGCCGCCCGAACCAATAAAAAAACCCGCCTGAAGGCGGGTTTTTTTATTGGTAACCAGCTGGATTACTTCAGCTTGGTTTCCTTGTACATCACATGCTTGCGAGCTTTGGGATCGAACTTGCTGATCTCCATCTTCTCGGGCATGGTCTTCTTGTTCTTGGTGGTGGTGTAGAAGTGGCCGGTGCCCGCAGTGGACTCCAGCTTGATCTTTTCGCGTCCGCCTTTAGCCATGGTGCTTCTCCTTAAACCGCTTCGCCGCGGGCGCGCAGGTCGGCCAGAACGGAATCGATACCGTTCTTGTCGATGGTGCGCAGGGCAGCCGTGGACAAACGCAGACGGATCCAGCGGTTTTCGCTCTCGACCCAGAACCGGCGGTACTGCAGGTTGGGCAGAAAACGACGCTTGGTTCTATTGTTGGCGTGGGAAACGTTGTTTCCGACCATGGGCTTCTTGCCCGTAACGACACATACGCGAGCCATGACGCTGCTCCAAAATTGAGGGTTAACCATTGAGGGTTAACGTATTGGGGTTAACCCGAGAACCGCGATTTATATCACAGCTTGCAAGCGCGAGGCAAGTCACCCCATTCCAGAACCTAGGGTTCCCTTGCCGGAATTGCCTTGCCGCGTACCGTGCACTGTCTGCGGCTCGCCTTCGAGATGCCCCTGATTTGAAAATTGAATTGGGCAAACGCTCAGAGTTGTCCGGATTCCATGAATGACAGCGAGGAGGCGCCCGCGACGATGAAATGGTCGAGCACGCGCACGTCCACCAGCGCCAGCGCATCCGCCAGTTTGCGGGTGAGGCTGCGGTCGGCCTGGCTGGGCTCCGCCACTCCGCTGGGGTGGTTGTGGGCGAGGATCAGCGCGGCGGCATTGTGCGCCAGCGCGCGCTTGATGATCTCGCGCGGATAGACGCTGGTTTGCGTCAGCGTGCCGCGAAACAACTCCTCCACCGCAAGCACCCGGTTCTGCGCGTCGAGAAACACGCAGCAGAACACCTCGTATTCCTTGTCGCGCAGGATCAGCCGCAGGTAGTCGCGCACCGCGGTGGGGGACGTCAGCGCGTCGCCCGCCTGCATGTCCTCGGCCAGCGTGCGCCGCGCCATTTCCATCACTGCCTGCAGCAGCGCGTATTTGGCTTCGCCCACCCCGGGCGCGGCGCAGGCGGCTTTCTGGTCGGCGCGGCACAAGCCGCCCAGGCCGCCAAAGCGCTCGATCAGTTCGCGACCCAGATCGACCGCGCTTTTGCCGACCATGCCGGTGCGCAGGAACACCGCGACCAGTTCGGCGTCGGACAGCGCGGCCGCCCCCTGCTTCAGGAGCTTCTCGCGCGGTCGCGCGTCCTCCGGCCAGTCGCGGATCGCCATGCTAGTGTCGTGAATCAGAAATGGCGGAACAGGATAAAACGGATGGATTTTTACGCAGGGCAAGGCGCGAGGAGGCAGCATCGTTCAGTCTATGGCAACGACGAGCAACGCCGCCATGCGGCAAAAGACGCCGTTTTATGTTTCGATATTTCTGATTCACGACACTTGACCTCCCTCCCGTAGAATGTTGCCATTATTCATGGAAAGTGCGCCGGGAATCGAACCGTGACGCTGGCAAACAAAAAAATCATCCTGGGGGTGACCGGGGGGATCGCCGCCTACAAGGCGGCGGAACTGTGCCGCCTGCTGGTCAAGGCCGGGGCCGACGTGCGGGTGGTGATGACCGCAGCCGCGCAGCAGTTCGTTACCCCGCTGACGTTTCAGGCCCTGTCCGGCAAGCTCGCGCTGACGTCCCTGTGGGACGCCGCCCGCGGCGACGGCATGGAACACATTCACCTGTCGCGCGATGCCGATCTGGTGCTGGTGGCACCGGCCTCGGCCGACTTTCTGGCCAAACTTGTCCACGGCCGAGCCGACGATCTGCTGTCGACCCTGTGCCTCGCGCGTACCTGCGCGCTCGCCATCGCCCCTGCGATGAACCGTGAAATGTGGGCGGCCGCGCCGACCCGGCGCAACCTGGAACAGCTGCGTGCAGACGGCGTGAGCCTCCTGGGGCCGGCCGCGGGCGAGCAGGCCTGCGGCGAAACCGGACTTGGGCGGATGCTGGAGCCGGTCGAGATCCTGGCTGCCCTGCCGGGCGTGCTGGGCGCCGGCCCGCTGGCGGGCAAGCGCGTCCTGATCACCGCCGGGCCGACCTTCGAGGCGATCGATCCGGTGCGCGGGCTGACCAACCGCAGCTCGGGCAAGATGGGCTATGCGGTGGCGCAGGCGGCATCCGAGGCGGGCGCCGAGGTGTGCCTGGTGTCGGGGCCGACCTGCCTTGCCGTACCGGCGGGCGTGCGCCGCATCGACGTCCAAAGCGCAGCCGAGATGCGCGACGCGGTGCTGCGTGAGCTGCCAAGCGATGTGTTCATTGCGGTGGCGGCGGTGGCCGATTACCGGGTGGAGGCGGCGGCGACGCAGAAGATCAAGAAAAGCGATGCTGGCCTCACCCTGAATCTGGTCGCCAACCCCGACATTCTGGCCGAGGTGGCCGCCTTGCCCGACGCGCCGTTTTGCGTGGGGTTTGCCGCCGAGACCGAGCGCCTGGCCGAGCATGCCGAAGCCAAGCGCCTGAAGAAGAAACTGCCGCTGCTGGTCGGCAACCTGGCGCAGGACACGCTGGGAGAGGACACGGCCGAACTGGTGCTGTTCGACGACCTGGGTCAGCACCCGTTGCCGCGTGCCGACAAGCTCACCCAGGCGCGAACCTTGATCCACCACCTTGTTAATCACCTGAACTGACGAAATCCCGACGAAAATGAAAATGGATGTGAAGATTCTCGACGCCCGCCTGCGCGATCAACCGCCGCATTACGCCACCGCGGGCGCCGCCGGGCTTGATCTGCGCGCCTGCATCGATGGTCCGGTCGTACTAGAGCCGGGCGAAACCCGGCTGATTCCGACCGGGCTGGCCATCCATCTGGCCGACCCCGGCTATGCCGCGCTGATCCTGCCGCGTTCCGGCCTCGGCCATAAACACGGCATCGTGCTGGGCAATCTGGTGGGGCTGATCGATTCGGATTATCAGGGCCAGCTCATGGTGTCCGCCTGGAACCGCGGGCAACAGGCGTTCGAGCTCGCGCCAATGGAGCGGCTGGCGCAGCTTGTCATCGTGCCGGTGGTGCGGGCCGAATTCAACGTGGTGGATGAGTTCGGGGCAAGCGAACGCGGCGAAGGGGGATTCGGCAGCACTGGCCGGCAGTAGTGTCGGAAATTTTTACATTTGAGTAACAGCCGAACCCGGCGGACTGACCTGTCGGGTGTGTGTGCGTCAGGGCATGGAATTTGCTGCAGTTAGCGCCATGTCGGCAGGCTGCCTGAAGCAGGGGAGGCCTGTCATTGCGGAGAACCATAAATATAAGAGGTTGGAGAACCGGCAGGCGCAGTCATGCCCCATACGTCCATATCGCGGTTTGGCCTGGTCCTGGCCGCAGCCCTGATGCTGCTGGCAGGGCTTGTCACGTCCTCGATTTACCTGTCGCGGCCGCAGGTCCAGCCCGCGCCGGAAGAACTGGACAAGCCGGTGATGGCCACGCAGATCGAATTCCTGGCCGATGCCATGCAGCGCACCGCCGCACGGATTGCCGCGCACCCGCAGACGCTGGCGTGTTTCGCCAGCGCCGCGCCGGATGTGTGCCAGGCGCAGGCTGCCAACCTGTACGCCTTGAATCAGGACGCGACCGTGCTGTTCGTCGCCGATGGCCAGCGCCAGCTGCTGCCGGGTTTCCTGCCGGGCGACACCCGGCGGCTGCTGGCCACTGCAGGCCGCGCGGGTGCGTCTGCCAGCGCCACCTTCAATCTGTCCTTGTCGCACCCGGTGGTGGGCGGCGACGGCAAACGGCTGGGCTTTGTCATTGTCGAGCAGAGCGTGCCGCAGTTGCAGGCGCTGTTCGACACCCTGCCGCTGCCGGACGCGGCCGCCTATGCCGAGTTGCAGCAACGCCAGACGGGTGATGCCGCCGTGGTGCTGATGCGGCGCGGCAACCAGGCGATCAAGCGCCATACCCGCCCCACCCTGATCGCGCTGGCCGGCACGCCCTGGCAGATTGCCGTATGGCGCCCGGTCACGCCGGTGGTGGAGAGTGTGGCGCCCTACCTGCTGGGCTGGCTGGTGGCCAGTCTGATCATCGCCATTCTGGTGGCGGCCACCATCCTGGCGGTGCGCAACCGGGTGACCGACAACCTGCGCACGCTGGTGAAGCTCACCAACGATCTGCGCCAGCAGCGCTTGCGTGCCGATTACCCGGTCAGCCTCGCGGAGTTCCAGGCACCACTCGATACCATGCTGAAGCTCGGCAAGGTCATGCTGGGACGACAGAAGGAAGTATCGTCGCAGGCGCGGCTCGATCACCTGTCGCAGGTCAACAACCGGCGCAGCTTCGATGAAAAGCAGAAGGAACTGTTCGCCAGCCTGAAAGACGGCTGGTCGCACAGTTTGCTGATCATGGATATCGACAACTTCAAGCAGGTCAACGACACCTTCGGCCACGAGGCGGGCGATCAGCTCATCATCAAGTTCGGCAATGCCTTGAAGGCCTGCCTGCGCAACAGCGATTTCATTGCCCGTCTGGGTGGCGACGAATTCTGCGTGCTGTTTCCCTTCACTCCGCTGGACCGGGCGCAGGAACTGGCCGGCCGCCTGCGCACCTGTATGCCGGAAAGCGTGGAGCTCATTCCCGGTGTGACGCAAAAGCTGTCATGGAGCGGCGGCCTGTCCGAATACAGTCGCGAGGACAAGGAAGAAAACGAAGCGCTGGCGCGTGCCGACGCCGCCCTGCTGGAAGCCAAGCGCGGTGGCCGCAACACCACGCGGATCAGGGCCGCCGCCTGATCGCGGTCGCCAGCAGGACGATTCCCAGCACACCCCACGACGCCAGCACCGGCACATTGCCCCAGCGCACATAGGGCGTGCTCCCGGCATAGCCCTGGATTTCGCCTGAGAGACTGCCGGTGGTGAAAAGCGGCAAACTCGCAAGGACACGGCCGCGCGCATCGATGATCGCGGTCACGCCGGTATTGGTGGCGCGCAGCATCATGCGCCCGGTTTCCAGCGCGCGCATCTGCGACATCTGGGCGTGTTGCCAGGGCGCGAACGAATCGCCGAACCACGCCAGATTGCTGACATTCACCAGCACGCTCGCCTCGGGCAACTGGCGGATGATTTCCTCGCCGAAGGCATCCTCGTAACAGATATTGGCCGCCACCCGCTGGCCGCCGATGGCGAGCGGGCGCTGGTCGATGGCGCCGCGCGCAAAATCCGACAGCGGAATGTGCAGCACCTCGATCACCCAGCCCCACACCGCCTTCAACGGAATATATTCGCCGAACGGCACCAGATGGACCTTGTGATAGCGCTGGCTGGGCGCGCTGCCGAGGCTGACCACGCTGTTGTAGTACGCCCCCTGCGGCGAACCGGTGGGCAGGCCGGCCAGCACGTCGCCGCCGTTTCGCCGGCCGAGGGAAATCAGCCCGTCGCGATACGCGTCGGGGAGATCGGATTCGAACAGCGGCAGCGCGGTTTCCGGCAACACGATCAGTTGTGCGGGCGAAGCGGCGGCCATGCGCGCGTAGCTTTCCAGCGTGGCCAGCGTTTTTTCCGGCCGCCATTTCATCTCCTGCGGGACGTTGCCCTGCAGCAGCGCGACCGTGGTCGGCGCGCCGTTCGGCGTGGTCCAGGCGACGCCACGCAAGGCCTGGCCGCCGACCCCCAGCGCCACGATCGCCACCGCGGCCCAGGCGCGCCGCGCCAGCGGACCGCGCGTCGTCACGCTCCATGCCAGCAGCGCCGCGACCAGCGCCAGCAGGAACGACACGCCGTAGACGCCGACCAGCGGCGCATAGCCCGCCAGCGGGCTGGCCGGCACCTGCGAGTAGCCCATCGCCAACCACGGGAAGCCGGTGAAAAGCCAGCCGCGCACCCATTCCGTCACGCCCCAGGCGAGCGGTATCAACAGCAGCAGGCGCAGTGTGGGCGAGACCGGCCAGCGTGCCTGCAGCGCCCCGACCGCGGCCGGAAACAGCGCCAGCACCGCGCAAAACAGGAAGGTCGCGAGCGCGGCCAGCCATGCCGACATGCCGCCGTAAACCGACAGGCTGACGAATACCCAGCTCACGCCGGCAATGAAAAACCCCAATCCCCAGACCAGGCCGATGGCAAAGCCGGCGCGCAGGGAAGCCGTGCGCGCCAGCAGCGCGAACAGCAGGGCGAGGCTCAACACCGGCAAGGGCCAGAGGCCGAGCGGGGCGAAGCCGCCGACGGCAAGGATCCCGGCCACCAGGCTGAGCAGCAGCGCAGGAAAGGACGCGAGGCGCATGACGGAGAATCTATCCGCCATGCGTGACAGTGCGACGCTCAATGCGGGGCTTCAAAATCGATATGGCCGTCGATCAGCGTGTAGCGCACCCGGCCCTGCATGGGATGGTGAAGGAAGGGCGTGTTGTCGCCCTGGCTGGCCAGCGTTTTCTGGGTGACGACCCACTCCGCCGTCTCGTCGAAAATGCAGATGTCGGCGCAACTGCCGACCGCCAGGTTGCCGCCGGGCACGCCGAGGATCTGCGCCGGTTTCCAGGAAATCAGGTCGATCGCCTGCAGCAGCGGCACGCCCATTTCGCGTGCCCATTTCAGTGTCAGCGGCAGCAGCAGCTCGACCCCGGAGGCGCCGGGGGCCGATTCCCCGAACGGCACCTGCTTCACGTCCTCGTCGACCGGCGTGTGATCGGAGCACAGCGCGTCGATGGAGCCGTCGCGCAAAGCCTCGCGGATGGCGTCGCGGTCGCGCAGGCTCCTCAGCGGGGGCACCAGATGCAGGTGCGAATCGAAGCTGACGAGGTCGTTTTCCGACAGGTGCACGTGGGTGCTGGCGACATCGCAGGTGACCGCCAGTCCCTGCGCCTTGGCCGTGCGCAGCATGGCAATGCCCTCCTGTGTCGACAGCCGCGCCAGATGCACGCGGGCGCCGGTTTCGCGCGCCAGTTGCAGGATGGTCGCCAGCGCCACCGTTTCGGCCAGCGCCGGAATGCCGGGCAGTCCCAGCCGCGAAGCAACGGCGCCGTCATGCGCCACGCCGCCGCGCGCCAGCGACACATCCTGCGGCCGCAGCCACAGGCTGAAGCCGAAGGTGGCCGCGTATTCCATGGCGCGCAGCAGGACCTGGGTGTCGGCCGGCAGGGCATCGGCCTGGGTGAAGGCGCGGCAGCCTGCCTCGGTCAGCTCGGCCATCTCGGTCAGCATTTTGCCTTCGAGCTTTTGCGTCATCGCACCGATCGGGTAGACGCGCGGCCCCGGCAGATTCCTGGCGCGGAATTTCAGCATTTCCACCAGCCCCGGCTCGTCCAGTGGCGGATCGGTGTCGGGCGGACAGGCGAGCGAAGTGATGCCGCCGGCGGCGGCGGCGAGCATTTCGGATTCCAGCGTGGCGCGGTATTCGAAGCCGGGTTCGCGCAGCCGCACCGACAGGTCGACCAGGCCGGGGCAAACGATGAGGCCGGTCGCGTCGATCGTGCGATTGGCGTGGAAATCGGCAGGCGCATGGCCGTTGCCGACAATCTTGCCTGCCGCCACGAACACGTCGGCGACTTCGTCGCGCGCGCTCATCGGGTCGATCACGCGGCCGTTTTTGATATGGATTTTCATGCGTTCCCCGTCCCCGCCAGCAAGGCCATCACCGCCATCCGCACCGCAATGCCGTAGGTCACCTGCGGCAGGATCACCGACTGCGGGCCGTCGGCCACTTCGGAGTCGATTTCCACCCCGCGGTTCATCGGGCCGGGGTGCATCACGATGGCATCCGGTTTGGCGAGCGCGAGTTTTGCCGGGGTCAGGCCGAAAAACTTGAAGTATTCCTGCGCGGAAGGCAGCCGCGCGCCTTTCATGCGCTCGTTCTGCAGGCGCAGCATGATAACGACATCACAGCCGGCGAGGCCCGCTTCCATGTCGTGGAACACCCTGACGCCCATCTGCTCGACGCCGGTGGGGAGCAGGGTTTTCGGGCCGATCACGCGCACTTCAGGCACCCCCAGCGTGGTCAGCGCGTGGATCTGCGAGCGCGCCACCCGCGAATGCAGCACGTCGCCGACGATGGCCACCGTCAGGTTGTGGAACTCACCCTTGTAGCGGCGGATGGTGAACATGTCCAGCAGACCCTGGGTCGGGTGCGCGTGGCGGCCGTCGCCGGCGTTGACCACCGAGATGTGCGGCGCCACGTGGCGCGCGATGAAGTGCGCCGCGCCCGACTGAGAATGGCGCACGATGAACATGTCGGCGTGCATCGCGGCGAGGTTGTCGACGGTGTCGAGGATCGCCTCGCCCTTGGTCTGGCTGGAGGTGGCGATGTTGAGGTTGACGACGTCGGCGGAGAGCCGCTTGGCTGCGATCTCGAAGGTGGTGCGGGTGCGCGTCGACGGCTCGAAGAACAGGTTGAAGATCGACTTGCCGCGCAGCAGCGGAACCTTCTTCACTTCGCGCTCGCCGACGTCCATGAAGGATTCGGCGGTGTCGAGTATCTG
Source organism: uncultured Gammaproteobacteria bacterium (assembly GCA_947085345.1). Lineage (GTDB taxonomy): Bacteria > Pseudomonadota > Gammaproteobacteria > Burkholderiales > Thiobacillaceae > Thiobacillus. Next base: position 37,369 of record CAMTWC010000045.1, read on the forward strand.
TGTCAGGATGGCGCGCGGCAGGCCGTCGAGCGTGAGCAGGTGGCGCAGCCTGCCGTCAGGGGTCAGTTGTAGGTTCATGCAAGGGTGAGGGTCAAATGGCCGTCGTCCAGCCGCGAAAGGTTGATGTTCTGGTGATCGGGCACAGACAAGCTGAGACCGGCGAAATCGGGGCGGATCGGCAGCTCGTGGCCGCCGCGGTCGACCAGCACCGCCAGCCGGATCGAGGCCGGGCGGCCGTAGTCGAACAGCTCGTTCATCGCCGCGCGCACCGTGCGCCCGCTGTGCAGCACGTCGTCGACCAGCAGGATGTCGCGGCCTTCCAGGTCGAACGGCAGGCTGGATGGCTTCACCTGCGGGTGCAGGCCGATGCGCGAAAAGTCGTCGCGGTAGAAGGAGATGTCGAGCGTGCCGAGCGGCAGGGCGCAGGCGAGCAGCGCGTGCAGGCGCTCGGCCACCCACACGCCGCCGGTGTGGATGCCGACGATGACGGTATCCGGCGTGAGGGTCGGGGCGATGGCGTCGGCCAGTCGCGCAATCAGGGTGTGGGCGTCAGGCAGTGAGGCGGGCATTAAAAAATCCTTGGAGTATGAGTTTCGCAGCGACAGCATCCGTCAGCGCCCTGTTTTTCTTGCCGTGGATTCCGCGTTCATGGAGTTCGGATTCGGCCGCCGTACTGGTGTGACGTTCGTCCACCAGAAACACCGGCAGATTGAAACGCGATTCTAATTTGCGCGCGAAGTTTCTGGCCACCCGGGTCATTTCATGCTCGCTACCGTCGGCGTGGGTGGGCAGGCCCAGCACCAGCAGCGCCGGCTGCCATTCGGCGACCAGCCTGGCGATGGCGGCGAGCCGTTCATCGTTGGAGCCGGCCTGGATGACGGAAAGCGGATGCGCGATTCCGATCGACAATTCGCCCGAGGCAACCCCGGTGCGCTTCAGGCCAAGGTCGAAGGCCAGCACCGTGCCGTGGGTGTCTGCCGGTTTCAAGCGTGCCCGGCTTCGTCTGACAGGCTGGCGAAGTCGATGCCGAGCAGCTTCATCGCGGCAGGCAGGCGTTCTTCAGGCGTCAGGTCGAAGATGACCTGCGGGTCGGCCGCCACCGACAGCCAGGCATTCTGTTTGATTTCCTCTTCCAGCTGGCCGGCGGCCCAACCCGCGTAGCCCAGCGAGACCATGAATTTTTCAGGCCCGGCATCCTGGCTGACCGCTTCCAGCACGTCTTTCGAGGTGGTGAGGCTGATCGCGTCCTTGACGGTGAGGGTGGAACTGAAGGTGAGCGGTGGCGTATGCAATACAAAGCCGCGTTCGGTCTGGACCGGGCCGCCGAAATATACGATGTTGTTGTGCAGGCGCTCGGGCAGGGTCAGCCCAATCTGGTCGAATAGCGTCGACAAGCCCAGATCGATTGGCCGGTTGACGACCACCCCCAGCGCACCTTGCTCGCTGTGGTCGCAGATATAGGTCAGCGAGCCGTGGAAATTGGGATCGACCATGCCCGGCATGGCGATCAGAAAATGGTGGGTGAGGTTGACGGTATCCATGATTGCCCTCCCATTGTAATCTGCCTCAAATCAGTTAGGGCTTGTGAACACTCATTTCGCACCTGCGACGAGGCCGATTCGGGAGGCAGGCCGCGAAGCGAAACGCGCCGCAGTGGCATTCACTGCAAGCGGTTCGCGACAAGAGGGATGCGCCCGAATCGACCCACCCCTTCGGGTGGCCGCGAGAAAGCGCGTCTGCGGCGTTGCGCCGCTTGGCAAGGGATGGCCCTTGCCGGCGCACTGCGCCTTGCATCCACCGCTTTCTCGCGGCAACGCAGGTGCGAAATGAGTGTTCACAAGCCCCACACACCTCTTTTTGCCACCCGTCTCCACTATAGCGACCCGCATGCCCCTCGTCTGGTTTCGCCGCGATCTGCGCGACTTCGACCAGGCTGCCCTCTACCATGCGCGCCAGGTGGTCTGCAATCTTCGCCGTGAAATCCTGGATGCGCTGGCCGCCCCGGCCGAATCGTCGATCATGGACAACCTGGCGTCGGCAGGGCTTTCTGTTCAGCCGTCCGCTGCCGCCGGGCGAATGCGTCAAGCTGATGCGCGAGGGTCTGCACCGGGCGGCGGCGTAAGCCCCGTTATCCCCAATAAGAAACCCGGGCATTGCCGCCCGGCTTGATTGGCTGTGGTGCGATACGGCTCACGCGGCCTTTTCGTGGTGGTAGCCGGTCACGGTGTCGACTTCGTTCTTGGAACCGAGGATCACCGGCACGCGCTGGTGCAGGCCTTCGGGGCTGAGGTCGAGGATGCGCTCGCGGCCGGTGGTGGCGGCGCCGCCGGCCTGCTCGACGATGAAGGCCATCGGGTTGGCTTCATACAGTAGGCGCAGCTTGCCGGCCTTGGCGGGGTCCTTGGTGTCCTTGGGATACATGAAGATACCGCCGCGGGTGAGGATGCGGTGCACTTCGGCCACCATCGAGGCGACCCAGCGCATGTTGAAGTCCTTGCCGCGCGGACCGGTCTTGCCGGCCAGGCACTCGTCGACGTAGCGCTGCACCGGCTTTTCCCAGAAACGCATGTTGGACGCGTTGATCGCGAACTCGCGGGTTTCGGCGGGGATGGTCATGTTGGGGTGGGTCAGCACGAATTCGCCGACGTCGCGGTCGAGCGTGAAGCCGTTGGTGCCGTGGCCGAAGGTCAGCACCAGCATGGTCGACGAACCGTAGATCGCATAGCCGGCGCACACCTGCTGGGCGCCGGGCTGCAGGAAGTCCTCGGTCTTGGCGGCGCGGCCGGCGACCGGGGCCTTCAGGATCGAGAAGATGGTGCCGACCGAGATGTTGACGTCGACGTTCGACGAGCCGTCGAGCGGATCGAACACCAGCAGGTACTTGCCGAGCGGATACTGGCCGGGAATCGCGTAGGGTTCGTCCATCTCTTCCGATGCCATGCCGGCCAGGTGGCCTGCCCACTCGTTGGAGCGGATCATGATCTCATTGGTGATGACGTCGAGCTTCTTCTGCGTTTCGCCCTGCACGTTTTCCGAATCCAGCGAGCCCATCACGCCCAGCAGCGCGCCCTTGTTGACGGCGTTGGAAATCGCCTTGCAGGCGGTGACAACGTCGTTCAAGAGCGAGGTGAAATCGCCGGTGGCGCCGGCGGTGCGGCGCTGTTCTTCAATGATGAACTGGGTAAGAGTGGTACCGGTGTGCATGGTGGGACTCCGAGAAGGTCAGGAAATATAAGAAAATCCGAATATTATACATGACGGCTGCAGCCCGCCCTGTGCGGGGGGCGGGCCGGGATGGGGAGCTCTACCCGCAAGGGGCAGGCCGTGGTTGTCAAGCCGATAAATCCCTGAAGGACTCCGATCCACGACGCGCTGAAGCACGTGTGGAGTCGTATGCGGCAACAACCACGCTCAGTCCGTACCCACCAGCTTGTCGGAGCGGGTAAAGGTCCAGGTTCGCGTGATAGACAAAATGTCGGCCTTTTTCCGCATGTCGTCGGGGAAAGGCGCATAGGGCGCGGCGAGTTCGACGATCCTGATCGCGGCGGCGTCGAGGATCCGGGAACCGGACGAGCGGTCGACCTCGACCGCCTCGATGCGGCCATCGGCGTAGATCGAGACGGTGAGCCTGAGGCTGCCGTAGATACCCTGGCGGCGCGCGGCTTCCGGGTAATTGACGTTGCCGATGCGCTCGACCTTGGTGACCCAGTCCTCGACGTAGCGCGCAAACGCATACTCACGCGTATTGGCGCCAATGAAGGCGCGCTTGGGGCGTTTCTGGTACTCGTCCCACTGCTGCGAGATGCTCGCCTGCAGCTGCGCCATTTCACGCGCCTGCAGCTGCGCCATTTCGCGCGCCTGCTGGTTGAGCTGGCTGGCGTCGGCGCTGGGTTCGGGCGGCCGCTCCTGCAACTGGGCGTCGGGCTTCAACTGGCTCAACAGGGCTTTTGCACGTCGTTCCAGTTCGGCCACGCGCGCCTGCAGGGCCTCTTCCTCGCTGCCGGTCTGCGTTTTCAGGCTGGCCGGCAACGGGCTTTTCAGCCGCCGGTCCTCGTCGGTGTTGCCGCCGCCGGCCAGGTTCACCTGCGCCAGCGCGTCGGGGTTGAGCGGCGAATCCGCGCTTTTGGCGTTGACCAGTACCACCTCCATCGGCAGGCTGGGGTCCTCGAACAGGCGCGGGTTGATCTGCACGAACTGGGTCGACAGCACCATGCCGTGCACCGCGGCCGAGGCCAGCAGGGCCAGCGCCATGCGCGTGCCCTGTTTGGACGGTTCGGCGAGAGGAAGCGGCGGGGCAGACACCATAGGGACGGAAGTGGAGGCCAGCCTGATTTTACGGAAGGGCAGCGCTGCTGTCAGGCGGCGGCGCCACGGTTTCCAGGTACTCGGCGTGGAACTGGATGTCGAGCAGATCGATGCCGGAAATCGCCAGCCGCACCTTCGATCCCGGCGCCACTCCCATCACCGACGGCGCGCGCGTCACCAGCGGCAGGCTGTCGAAGCGCACCAGGTCTTCGCGGATCACGCTGGCGGTGACTTCGTGGACGTTTTCCTGGATCAGCCAGCGCAGCATCCAGTAGCGCTCCAGCCGGCGCTGGAACTCGTTGTAGGCGTCGTACGCCAGTTCGAAGTCGCGCACTACCGAAAACAGCGTTTCGCTGCGCGGCGGATACACCGGGTCGGTGCCCTGCACCAGGCTGATGAGCTGGCGCTGGTTGACCAGGTCGACATAGCGCCGCAGGGGCGACGACGACCACGCGTACTGATCGACGCCGAGTCCGACGTGCGGATCAGGCGCGGTGGTCATGCGCGTCTTGCCGTTCGACTGCGCGCGGTAGATGCCCGGCACGCGCTTTTCCGCCAGCCAGCCGCCCCAGTGCGCGTTGGCGAAAATCATCAGCTCCGACACCACCTTGTCGATCGGGCTGCCGCGCTTGCGCGGCACGATGCGGATGCGATCATGGTCGAGCTTGAAGTTGTAGTCGACGCGGTCGATCGTGTCGGCCTTGCCGCGCCCGGCTTCCAGCACGGCGGCGAAGTCGCGCAGCCATTCGAGCTCGCGGCGATAGGGGTAATCGGGCACGTCGGGGTTGCCGAGGGAGGCGTCGTTGAAGAGCAGTTCCAGCGTCTCGTGGCGCAGGTTGTCGGCGATGTGCACCATTTCGAGCCGGGTTTCGGTGTCGAGCACGCGCAGGTCGGGCGCCACATCGACATACAGCGACAGCGCCGGGCAGTCGTGGGTTTCGCCCAGGGTGTAGTGGTGGATCAGCGCCTCCGGCAGCATGGTGATCTTGTCGCCGGGGTAGTACACGGTCGACAGCCGCTCGCGCGCGACGCGGTCGAGTTCCGAGCCGGGCGCAATGCCGAGCGCCGGCGCAGCGATGTGGATGCCGACGCGGACGCTGCCGTCGTCGCGCCACGCGACCGACAGCGCGTCGTCGATCTCGGTGGTCGCCTCGTCGTCCATCGAGAAGGCGCGCACGCTGCTTCTCGGCAGTTCCGGCGGATCAATGGGTTCCGTGACGTCGGCAAACCCGGTGCCGCGTGGAAACCATTCCAGCAGAAAGGTCGCCAGGTGGAAATCGAGCGTCGACGGGATCGCGCCGCAGCGCTCGATGAGCCTGAGTTGCGATAGCCCGGTGGCCGTCGCCGCGTCTTCCAGCGCCTTGTATTCCAGCGTGTTCTTGTCCGGCGCGATGAGGATGCGCGGAATCAGCGACACGTATTCCTCCGGCAGTTTGAAACTTGCGAGCTCCCCCGCCAGATGCGCCTGTTTTTCTGCCGCCAGCCGCTTCTTCTCCAGCCCGGCCTTGGCCGCCGCCAGCGTTTCGGCCGGGGCAGGGCGGTAGCGTCCCTTGCCCTTTTTGTGGAAATAGATCGGCGAGGCATGCAGCTTCAGCAGCAGCGCGACCGACTCGGCCGGACGCGGCGCGTGGCCGTAATACTCCTGCGCCAGCTGCTCGAAGCCGAATTCGTCGGTTCCTGCCGCTTCCCACAGAAAATCGGCGTCGAGGTCCGCGGTCAGCGTCTCGGCCTCGGCCATCACCTCATAGGGCGCAGGCGCGGCAAAGCGCAGCAGGATGTTCGCTGTCTTGATCTTGCTGCGCTTGCCCGAGGCGGTTTCCACCTGTGCCGTGGCGTCGGTTTCGGACAGGATGGAACCGGCCTTGAAATGGCCGTCCTCTTCAAAGATGAGGTACATGAAAATCAGAAATCCAGAATGGTTTGGTAGTGGCGCTCGAACCCGGAAAAGCCGTGGTCGCCGCCGTCTTCGATGATCTGCGCGGCCCCGGCATAGTAGGCCACCGCATCGCGGTAATCGAGCACCTCGTCGCCGGTCTGCGCCAGTAAAAGATAACGCTTTGGCAGGGTGATGGAATCGACATTCAGTGCCGCGAGTTCGGCCAGATGCGCCTCGGTAAGTTCCCACTTCTCGCCGCTGTGCCAGTTGGTCTGCGGGCCGAGTGCGCTGCGCAGGCGTTTGTGGGCGTGTACAGCCGGGTTCACCAGCACGGCCTTCCAGCCGTGTTTTTCTGCCAGATGGGTCGCGTAGAAGCCGCCCAGCGAGCTGCCGACCAGAGTGACCGATTCGGGGCGGCGGTGTTCCAGTTCGGCCTCAACGTGCGCGATGGCTTCGAGCGGGCTGTTGGGCAGCGCCGGGCAGAAGTAGTCCGCCAGGCGGCCGATGCTGGCCATGTGCTCGCCGAGCTGCCTGGCCTTGCCGGAGGCGGGGGAGGAGTTGAAGCCGTGGAGATAGACAATCATCCCCGGATTTTACCGGGGTGGCCAGGATATCAGAAATGGCTAGTCGTCGAAGCAGTAGAGGTCGGCCTTGGTCACGCCGCAGTCGGGGCAGCTCCAGTCGTCGGGGATGGCATCAAAGTGGGTGCCGGGCGCGAGGCCGTGGCCGGGGTCGCCCGCCGCTTCATCGTAGACGTAGTCGCAGACGGCGCAGGTCCATTTGCGGAAGGTGGGGGCAGACTCGGGGGCAGAGACAGCAGCAGAGAGATTCATCATGGTAATTTCCACGGATCGAGCGTGGCCAGCAGTTGATTGAGGATGACGTCGAGCTCGCCGCCCAGCACGTCGAGCTGCGGGTTGACGTAAGGCTTGAATATCTCGGTGGCGGGGCGGTACGCAATCCACGTCTTGTCATCGGCTTCGTACAGATGGATGCGCAGCGGGATGTCGATGCCAGCCGCCTTGTCCGCCGCCCATACCTTGACCGCATAGTCGGGGCGGAACATCTCGAGCACCTGGTCGGCCGGCACCGTGATGCCTTTCCTGGCGCAATTGGCCTGGCCGTTGGTGTGCGCCACCAGCCCCATCGGGTAGGCCGCGATGGCGGCGATGAGTTTTTCCGCCGCCTCGTCGACGCTGAGGGAAACCGCGAAACGGATCATGCGACCTCCAGTTCGGGCTGGGCCAGCGCGCAGGCGGCAGTGTCGAACTCGTGCAGTTCCTTGCGCAGGTGCTTGATCGCAGGGGTGACGATGGCGATGAAGTAGGCCTCGCGCAATCTTCTTTGTGCCGCGTTGTTCGACAGGTAGCCCTTGGCGCCCAGATGCAGCATCGCCGCGTTGGCCGCCTTCAGGCTCAGTTCGCTGCCGGCCAGCCGCAGTTGCAGGGTTTCCTTCACGTGCGGCGCGCTGCCGTCGCGCTCGATGGCTTCCGCCAGCGCGTAGGTGGCGGTGCGCGCGGCGCCGAGCTCGGCCTCCAGCGCGTCGGCCTGCACGTCGAGAAAGCGGTTGACGTGGCCGTGGGTGCGGTCGGAGCGCTTCATCATCGCCACGCAGGCGTCAATGAGGCCGAGACCCATGCCCATCTGCAGCAGGATGAAGGCCGACTTGGTGCGGTCGCGGAAGGCATTGAATTCGTCGGTGTGGCAGACCACGCGGCTGTCGGGGAGGAACACGTCGCGAAACTGGCAGGCGAAGGTGTTGGTGCCTTCCATGCCGATGAAGTGCGCGTTCTGCGTCAGCGTGAGGCCGGACGTGCTGCCGTGCACCAGGCCGATCACCAGCCCCGGCGTGTCGGGCAGCGTGGCGCCCATGTGGAACCAGTGCTCGAGACCGATGTTCGACACCCACGGCAGCACGCCGTTGATGACGTAGCCGCCGTCCACCCGCCTCGCCTTCAGTCGCGCCTCCTCGATGCCGGCGCAGGACTTCATGCTGTTCGACTGCGCGGTGCCGCCGAGCACTTCGCCGCTGGCCATTCTGGGCAACATCTCGGCGGCGAGCGTCTGGTTGGAGCTGTTGACCACATACCACTGCAGCGCGTATTGCGCCCACAGCAGAAATCCGGTCGACACGCATTCCTTCGACGCTTCCTCGATCACCTGGATCGCGTGCCGGAGGCCGCGTGCCGAGCCGCCGTGTGCGGCGGGCGTCAAGCTGCCGAGGCCGCCGATCGCGCCCAACTGTTTGAGAAATTCGCCGGGGTAGACGCCCTTGAGGTCGATGTCGACCACCTTGGGCGTGAGTTCCACAGCAATCAGTTCGGCCAGTCCCGGCAACACCTCGGCGGTCGTCTCCGGGAGGGCAGTGGCAAGTGCGGTTGCAGGCATGATGCGCTCCAGAAAAAGTCGGACGGCTCAGGCCAGTTCGACGCTGACGTTCACCGGATTGCGCAGTGTGTTGGCGACCGGCGACCAGGCGTTGGAATGGGCGACCAGATCCTTCAGTTCGGTGTCAGAGGCATCGCCTTCCAGGTGCACCTTCACGCGCACGTCGGTGAAGCCCAGCTTCTTCAGCGGATCGAGATCGCCGACGCCCCACACCGCGGTCACGTTGATGTCGCCTTCGAGTTCGAGCTCGAGCTTTGTCAGGGTGATGCCGCGTGCCACCGCGTTGGCGTGCAGACCGACCGACAGGCAGGATCCGAGCGTGGCGAGCGCGGCCTCGGAGGGATTCGGCGCGGTATCGTCGCCCAGCAGGTGCGGCGGCTCGTCGATCACGTGCGCTTCCAGGTTGCGCACGTAAGTGAGGTTGCGGAATTTGCTCTCGCACACGGTCTTCGCCTTCAGCGTGACGACCGACTGCGGATTGGACTTGCCCTTGGTGGCGAGGGCGGCGAGGCCTTCGGCATCGATGGGCTCAAGCACAGTTTGGGTTTTCAGGGCGACGACTTCAGACATGGCACGACTCCTTGGGTTGGATTGATCGGGGAACCGACATGCCCTGTATTGCGATTCCCGTGCCAACTCAGTCAAACAATGTCAACCAATTGATTCATCAATGAATATCGCTCAATGCATGTTTGCCCACTGGTTTCTGCGCTAACAAATTGTCAACCATTGTCAGGCTGCTTCCAGGCGCTTCATGCGGTAGTTCAGCTGGCGCAATGTCAGCCCTAGCAGTTGCGCGGCGCGCGACTTGTTGCCGTGGGTCTGCGCCAGCGCCTGTTCGATCTGCTGGCGGTCGTGCGATTGCGCAGGCAGATAGGGCCGCACCATGCCCGTTGCCGGCGCGGTAATCAGCGGCGGCATATTGGGCGCACCGGCAGCCTCGCTGCGGATGACGTGTTCCACCTCGCGCGCCGAAACCGTCGCGCCCTCGGCCAGCAACACCAGGCGTTCCAGCACGTTGCGCAGCTGGCGGATGTTGCCAGGCCATGGGTAGGCGGCCAGCCGCTCCATCGCCTCCGGGGTGAGGCCCACGTTGCGCTGGTAGCTCTGGCTGATCAGGTTGAGCTGGTGGCGCACCAGCGGGCGGATGTCCTCGCGCCGCTCGCGCAGCGCCGGCAGGCGGATCGGAATGATGTTGAGGCGGTAGTAGAGGTCGAGGCGGAAACGGCCGGCGGCGACCTGCTGTTGCAGGTCGAGGTTGGTGGCGGCGACGATGCGCACGTCGATCGGCGTTTCGCGGCGCAGACCCAGTCCCCTGACGCAGGCGCGGTGAGATTGCTTGGTACCGATCAGGCTTTTGACCAGCGTCACCTTGATGGTTTTGGCAGTAGCGGTCATCACTTACTCCATGATCTCTTCGACAGACTTGCCGCGCTTGGCGGCAATCTCCGAAGGCGAATTGACTTGCATCAGGCCATTAATGGTTGCACGCACGACATTGTAGGGGTTGGTCGAACCAATGCACTTGGCCAGGATGTTGTGCACGCCCATCACCTCGAACACGGCGCGCATGGGACCGCCGGCGATAATCCCGGTGCCTTCGGAAGCCG
>CAMTWC010000046.1:0-11570 GCA_947085345.1 uncultured Gammaproteobacteria bacterium
CTTGGGGGTACCCCGTCCGCCTGCCTGCCCGAGTTCCTTATAAAGGATTAAAGATCTCCGATGAAAAAATCGATTTTCGCAGGGGGCCTTGCCCTGCTGTTTTCCGCACTATGGCCAGCGACGGTTGCGGCCCATCCCCTGCTCACGGAGGACACGGGTACCCAAGGGGCCGGAAACTACCAGCTGGAGTTGACGCACGACCTGAGCACCGACCGCAATGCGGACACCCAGACCCGCACCCGGAACATCAATGCCGTCTTTTCGGCCGGCCTCATGGACGCGCTCGATTTCATCATCGCCCTGCCGCACGAGCGCCTGACCGAGCGGGCGGACGCGACCAAAACCACGATGACGGGTTATGCCGACATGGAAATCGCGGCCAAGTGGCGGTTCTACGAGGCGGGCGGACTGAGCTTCGCGCTGCGCCCCGGTCTCGGATTGCCGACCGGGAATGAAGGCAAGGGCTTGGGTGCGGGCCACGTCACCCCCAGCCTGTTCGCCGTATCGACCTATGCCCGCGACAACTGGGCGTTTCATCTGCATGTCGGTTACACCTACAAGCGCCTTCCCGGACCGGATGAGCGCCACCACATTTATCACGCCTCCGTTGCCGCCGAATACAGCGTGAATGAATCGCTGCGACTGGTGGGTGACGCGAGCATCGAGCGCAATGGCGAGCGCTCGGGCCACCCCGGCGTGGGCTCCATGGTGATCGGGTTGGTGGTTTCGCTGACGCCGGATCTCGATTTCGACTTCGGCTATCGCAAAGGCCTCACCGAGCCGGCCGATGACCATGCCTGGCTTGCGGGTTTGGCTTTACGCTTTTAACCTAGGATTCACGCCAGCTCCCCCCGCACCGTGGGCATGACATAACCGCCGACGCTCACCTCGCGTGATCCGTCGACCATGCGTGCGCGCAGCATGACCAGGGACGGCCGGCGTACCTCGTAGCCCTGCTCGATCCGAATTGAAAATTCGGATTCGGGAAAGAACTGGTGCTCCAGCAGGTAGGCGCCGAGGAAGGCCGCGCCATTGCCGGTGGCCGGATCCTCGCGCACGCCGTGCGCATCAAAGAAAAACCGCGCGCACAGGTCGTTCCCCGGGTGGTGCGTCTGGCGGCAGAACAGATAAACGAGGGACGGGAAGCCCTCGGCCGCCAGCGCGGCGAACGCGTCGAGGTCGAGCTGGCTGCGGCGGAGCGCGTCGAGGCTGCGCAGCGGGACGATCATGGCCGATGTGCCGGCGGAGAACTGCTGCACGGGAAAGTCGGCGTCAATGTCGTCCGGCGACACGCCCACTGCCACGGCCATCCGTTCGGGCGCGCAGGTTTTTCCCGGCGTCACTGGCGGCGCAAGAAACCACGCCACCTCTTTCCCTTCGGCGGAAACCTCGAGCGTGACGGGAACCTGCCCCAGCGCGAGGTTCAACCTCACCGGCCCGGAGGCATCGGGCAAGACCTGGCGGCGGAGCACCCACGCGGTGCCGAGGATTGGATGGCCGGCAAAGGCGATCTCCCGCGCCGGCGTAAATATCCGCACCCGGAACCCGCCATCCGCTTCGGGCGCGGGCGTCACAAAGGTCGTTTCTGAATAATTCGTCTCCGCCGCCAGCTTTTGCATCGTTTCGTCGGGCAGGGCGTCCTCGCCGACCACGACCGCCAGCTGATTCCCCGAGTAGGGCTGCTCTGCAAAGACATCAACTATGTAGAACCGGTGTGTCATGGTCTCGCGTATCCCGTGGCCGCCCAACGATCAATTCAGATTTCATGCTTGTCGCCAGTCTCGCATGAATCCCGACGGACCGTCCACAAGGCGCCCAGCGGCATTCGGGCTGTCTTTCCGGCTTCCACTGGCCTGCATTGACGGCCGATTTTCCCGTGCGGGTGGGTGACGGTCTGCAGCTTTCGTTCACCCCCGGACTTGAAATTGTCACAGGACACCCCTATTATTAGCACTCGATGGCGGCGAGTGCTAACAACACGTTCGCCGCTTCCTATTTTCGGGCAGCCGAGGCTGCCAATTATCAACGCTACCGCAATGGAGACTTTGCAATGAAAATCCGTCCTCTGCACGACCGTGTGATTGTCAAACGCATGGAAGAAGAGCGCAAGACCGCTTCCGGCATCGTGATCCCCGACACCGCCGCCGAAAAGCCCGATCAGGGCGAAATCATCGCCGTCGGCGCAGGCAAGAAAGACGACCAGGGCAAGCTGATTCCGCTCGACGTGAAAGTGGGCGACCGCGTGCTGTTCGGCAAGTACGCCGGCCAGACCGTCAAGGTCGAGGGCGAAGAGCTGCTGGTGATGCGCGAAGAAGACATCATGGGCGTGGTCGAGCAGTGACGCAGATGTCCGCGCTTCAGCGCGGGAACAGCTGCGTCATCCCGGCGGACGCCGGGAACCAGCCCAATCAAACTGGATTCCGGCTTTCGCCGGAGTGACGAATTCAAAGTAGATCTGAAGGAGTAAATTATGGCTGCAAAAGACGTACGTTTTGGCGATTCCGCGCGTCACCGCATGGTGGCTGGCGTCAACATCCTGGCTGATGCCGTCAAGGTGACCCTGGGCCCGAAAGGCCGCAACGTGGTGCTCGACCGTTCCTTCGGCGCCCCCACCGTGACCAAGGACGGCGTGTCGGTCGCCAAGGAAATCGAGCTGAAGGACAAGCTGGAAAACATGGGCGCGCAGATGGTCAAGGAAGTCGCTTCCAAAACCTCCGACGTCGCCGGTGACGGCACCACCACGGCGACCGTGCTGGCGCAATCCATCGTCAACGAAGGCATGAAGTACGTGGCCGCGGGGATGAACCCGATGGACCTCAAACGCGGCATCGACAAGGCCGTGATCGCCATTGTTGGCGAACTGAAAAAAATCTCCGTGCCCTGCGCCAGCAGCAAGGAAATCGCCCAGGTCGGCTCGATCTCCGCCAACTCCGACGCCTCGATCGGCGACATCATCGCCGCCGCCATGGACAAGGTCGGCAAGGAAGGCGTCATCACGGTAGAAGACAGCTCCGGCCTGGAAAACGAGCTCGACGTCGTCGAAGGCATGCAGTTCGACCGCGGCTACCTGTCGCCCTACTTCATCAACAACCCTGACAAGCAGATGGCGATCATGGAAGATCCCTTCATCCTGCTGTTCGACAAGAAGATCTCCAACATCCGCGACCTGCTGCCCATCCTGGAGCAGGTGGCCAAGGCCGGCAAGCCGCTGATGATCGTCGCCGAAGACGTCGACGGCGAAGCGCTCGCCACCCTGGTGGTCAACAACATCCGCGGCATCCTCAAGACCTGTGCCGTCAAGGCCCCGGGCTTCGGTGACCGTCGCAAGGCGATGCTGGAAGATATGGCCATCCTCACCGGCGGCACCGTGATCGCCGAGGAAGTCGGTTTGAGCCTGGAAAAAGCCACTCTGCAGGATCTGGGCCGCGCCAAGCGCATCGAGATCGGCAAGGAAAACACCACCATCATCGACGGCGCCGGCGATGCCAACGCGATCAAGGGCCGCATCGCCCAGATCAACAAGCAGATCGACGAAGTGACCAGCGACTACGACAAGGAAAAGCTGCAGGAGCGCGTGGCCAAGCTGGCCGGCGGTGTTGCGCTGATCAAGGTCGGTGCCGCCACCGAAGTCGAAATGAAAGAGAAGAAGGCCCGCGTCGAAGACGCGCTGCATGCCACCCGGGCCGCCGTTGAAGAAGGCATCGTCCCCGGCGGCGGCGTCGCGCTGCTGCGCGCCAAGGCCGTGGCGGCGGCGATCAAGGGCGACAACCACGACCAGGACGCCGGCGTGAAGATCGTGCTGCGCGCCATCGAGGAGCCGCTGCGCCAGATCGTCAAGAACTGCGGCGAAGAACCCTCGGTCGTGGTCAACAAGGTGCTGGAAGGCAAGGGCAACTTCGGCTACAACGCGCAGACCGGCGAGTACGGCGACATGGTGACGATGGGCGTGCTCGACCCCACCAAGGTCACCCGCACCGCGCTGCAGAACGCCGCGTCGATCGCCAGCCTGATGCTGACCACCGACTGCATGGTTGCCGACCTGCCGGAAGACAAGTCGTCTGCCCCGATGGGTGGCGGCGACATGGGTGGCATGGGCGGAATGGGCATGATGTAAGAACGGCAGCCCGGTCTGGTAGTTCAAAAGCCCCGCTTCGGCGGGGCTTTTTCATGTGGCGGATGCGGATCACGGGCGTCTCGCTGGCAGCCACCCGTTGCGCCAGAAACGCCACGACTTTTCCTGCTGTTCCTTGGTGAGAACGGCTTCCATGCGTTTGTGGGCGTCCGCAGGATTCCGGGGCTTGCTGTTGCCAAACAATCCGCGAAACACTAACGTTGCCGCATGAGTCCCTCGCTCCCGCTTGGCAACAGCCTGCAGCGCGCCACCCTCGATGCGCTGCGGCGGCAGGCGCCGTTTTCCGCGATGGCGGAAGACGAATTGTCATGGCTGGTTCGACATTTGTCGGTGAGCTATTTCGCGCGTGACGCGGTGCTGCTGGAACCTTCCGCCGCCCCCCCCGATGCCCTGTTCATCATCAAGCAGGGCACCGTGGCAGGCGCCACCGCCGAAGGCCAGACGGTGCTGCAGCTGGCCGCGGGCGAAATGTTTCCGCTGGGGGCGCTGCTGGCGGGCCGCGGCGCGGCCAACCGCTATGTCGCGGCGACCGACACCTTTTGCTACATGCTGGCTGCTGTCGATTTCCATGCGCTGCTGGCCAGAAGCGCGGAATTCCACGATTTCTGCACGCGCCGCATTGCCAGCCTGCTGGAAGAATCGCAGCGCGCGGTGCAATCGGAATACGCGCTGGCGCTCGACGACGAAAGCCGGTTTGCGCGCCCGCTTGCCAGCCTGATCCGGCGCGCGCCCTTGAGCACGCTGGCTGCCACCCCGCTGGCCGACGCCCTGGCGGCGATGGAAGCCACACAGGTGGGATCGGTGGTGGTGACCGACGAAGCCGGACAACCGCTCGGCATTCTCACCCTGAAGGATGTGCTGGCACGCGTGACCCTGGCCGGGGTGCCGCTCGCCACGCCCATTTCTGCCGTGATGACCCCGGCGCCGGCGACCCTCCCTGCCGATGCGCCGGTGGCAGACGCGCTGGTGTTGATGGCGCGCCAGGGCATCCATCACATCCCGCTGGTCCGTGACGGGCGGCTGGCCGGGGTAGTGTCGGAGAAGGATATCTTTGCGCTGCGCCGCCTGTCGGTGGAAGGCATCACCGCAGCGATTTCGCGCTGCGAAGACCCTGACCGCCTGCCTGCGCTGGCACGCGACATCGGCGATCTGGCGCACAGCCTGCTGGCGCAGGGGATGGATGCGGAAAACCTCACTGCCATCATTTCCAGCCTGAACGACCGCCTCACCGAACGCCTCATCACGCTGGAATGCGAAACCGATGATGCGCTGATCGGGTTGCGCTGGTGCTGGCTGGCGCTGGGATCGGAAGGCCGCATGGAACAGACGCTCGCCACCGACCAGGACAATGCGCTGATCTTTGCGGCGGCGGACGACGCCCAGCGCGATGCGCTGCTGGCCATGGCGCTGCGGGTGAACCACCGGCTCGACGCCTGCGGGTTTCCGCTGTGCCGCGGCGGCATCATGGCGAGCAATCCGGAATGCTGCCTGTCGCTGACCGGCTGGCAGCAGCAGTTCACCCAGTGGATCGATCACGGCAGCCCCGAAGCGCTGCTGCACGCCAGCATCTTTTTCGACTTTCGCGCGCTGACCGGCGATGCCGCGCTGGCGCTCGACCTGCGCGCCTGGCTCAATCGCGCTGCGCAAAAAAACCCGCGCTTCCTGCACCAGATGGCCGGCAACGCCCTGCGCAACCGCCCGCCGCTGGGGGTGGTGCGCGACTTCGTGCTGTCCGACAGCGATGCCCACCCGCACACGATCGACCTTAAGCTCAACGGCGCCACGCCGTTCGTCGATGCCGCGCGTATTTTTGCGCTGGCGGCCGGAAGTCCACAAACCAATACCGCCAAGCGGCTGCGCGAAGCCGCGCATGCGCTGCATATTCCCGACAGCGAATTGGCCGACTGGAACCGCGCGTTCCACTTCCTGCAGCTGTTGCGGCTGCGTCACCAGCATGGGCAGCAGCGCGCCGGCCAAACGCCGGACAACCACATCGATCCCGACACGCTGAATCCGCTCGACCGCCGCATCCTGAAAGAAGCCCTGCGCCAGGCGCGCAAGGTGCAGGCGCGGCTGGCGATGGATTACAAGCTGTGATCTGGCCGTTTACCCGGCCTGCGCTGCCGCCGCTGGATGCCGCCAGCAGCGCGCGGCGCGGTGCGCTGGGCCGGCGGCAAGCCATTGATCTGAAGCAGCCGCTTGCCCAGATGCGCTGGTGCGTGGTCGACGTGGAGACCGGCGGGCTCGATGCGCAACGCGATCCGCTGCTGGCGATCGGTGCGGTGGCGATCGAGCATGGGCGCATTGCGCTCGACGCCGGCCTGGAAGTCGGGCTCGCGCAGGCGCAATCGACCGCTGCCGCCAACATCCTGATCCACGGCATCAGCGGCAGCGAACAGCGCGCCGGCCAACTGCCGCACGAGGCACTGCTTGCCTGGCTGGAATTTGCCCGTGGCGCGCCGCGGGTGGCCTTTCATGCCGCATTCGACCAGGCGGTCTTGCAGCGCGCCGAACGCGAGCACCTGGGTCTGTCGATCACCGCACCGTGGTTCGACGCGGCGGTGGTTGCGCCGCTGCTGTTCCCCGATGCCGCACCGCAGTGCCGCCACCTTGACGACTGGCTGGCGCATTTCGGCATTGCCGCGTACGCACGCCATGGTGCGCTGGCCGACGCCTATGCCACCGCCGAACTGTGGCTGGTGCTGCTGCAGGCCGCGCAGCGCGAAAACCTCTCCACCGCGCATCAACTGCGCGGACTGATGCGCGCCCGCCGCTGGCTATCAGCATATTAGCGCCTACTAATCTGTTTGTGGGCTGCGCCACATATACATAGACTCCGCTCACGCGCGACTTCTATTAATAAAGCGCGTTCCCTGTCACGCTCTAAGGAGGAATTGCCATGCAGTTGTCGGAGAGACATCTGGAGTACTGGCGCAAGAATTTGCGGATCACCGCGATCTTGCTCGCCATCTGGTTCGTGGTGACGTTCGTCGTCATTTTCTTTGCCCCCCAGCTGAATGAAATCGTCATCATGGGTTTCCCCTTCGCTTTCTATATGGGCGCCCAGGGATCTCTGATCATCTACGTCCTGATCATCTGGTTCTACGCCCATCGCATGAACCAGCTGGACAAGGAATACGGCGTCCACGAGGGGGAGGAATAACATGACCGCACTCACACAGAGCCAGTTCTACCAGCAGCTCAAGAAGTACTACAGCTTCTACACCGGCGGCTTCATCGCCTTCGTCATCGTGCTGGCCATCCTGGAGCAGATGGGGCTGGAGCCGAAATATATCGGCTACATCTTCCTCGCCGCCACCATCGCCCTGTATGCGGGCATCGGCATCATGTCGAAGACCGCCGACGTGTCTGAATACTACGTCGCCGGACGGCGCGTGCCGGCGCTGTTCAACGGCATGGCGACCGGCGCCGACTGGATGTCGGCCGCGTCCTTCATCGGCATGGCCGGCACCCTCTATCTGACCGGCTATGACGGTCTCGCCTTCATCATGGGCTGGACTGGCGGCTACGTGCTGGTGGCGCTGTTCCTCGCGCCCTACCTGCGCAAGTTCGGCCAGTTCACCATCCCCGACTTCCTCGGTTCGCGCTACGGCGGCAACCTGCCGCGCACCATCGGTGTCGTCGCCGCCATCATCTGCTCGTTCGTCTACGTCGTCGCGCAGATTTATGGTGTGGGCATCATCACCGCCCGCCTCACCGGCCTGGAATTCCAGATCGGCGTATTCGTCGGTCTGGCCGGCATCCTGGTGTGTTCCTTCCTCGGCGGCATGCGCGCGGTGACCTGGACCCAGGTGGCGCAGTACATCATCCTGATCCTCGCCTACATGATTCCGGTGGTGTGGCTGTCGATCAACCATACCGGCAACCCGATTCCGCAGATTGCCTACGGCCAGGTGCTACAGAAGGTCGGCGAGAAGGAGAAGGAGTTCAACAACCCCGAGACCACGCTCGGTGCGGCCGAAGCCTCCGCCCGTGCGGCGCACAAGGCCAAGGCCGATGCACTCGAAGCCAAGATCGCCGCGCTCGACGAAGCCGTCGCTGCCGGTACCGGCGCAGCCTTCTACGAGGCACAGCGCGCCGAAGCCGGCAATCCCGCCGACTTCCCGGCCAACCTCGATGCCTTGAAGGAGCAGTGGAAGAAGGGCGCCGACGGTGCCAAGAAAGCGGCCGGCCCGGTTGCGGCGCACGCCGTCGCCTTCTCCGGCAAGGGTGCCGAAGCCAAGTTGCTGAAGGAGAATCCCAACGCCACCGAAGCCGAAATCGCCGCCGCCCGTGCGGAAGACGAAAAGGCTTCCAACGAGAAGCGTCGCAACTTCATCGCGCTGGTGCTGTGCCTGATGGTCGGCACCGCCTCGCTGCCGCACATCCTGATGCGCTACTACACCACCCCCTCGGTGCGTGAAGCACGCAAGTCGGTGTTCTGGTCGCTGTTCTTCATCTTCCTGCTGTACTTCACCGCGCCCGCACTGGCGGTGCTGGTCAAGTTCGATGTCTACACCAACCTGGTCGGCTCGTCGTTCGCGTCGCTACCCGCCTGGGTGGCCAACTGGTCGGCGGTGGACGCCACGCTGATGAAGATCGTCGACGTCAACATGGACGGCATCGTGCAGCTCGCCGAAATCACCATCGGCGGCGACCTCATCGTGCTGGCGACGCCGGAAATCGCCGGCCTGCCCTATGTCATCTCGGGCATGGTGGCGGCGGGCGGTCTGGCTGCGGCGCTGTCGACTGCCGACGGCCTGCTGCTGACCATCGCCAACGCGCTGTCGCACGACGTGTACTACAAGATGATCGACCCGCATGCCTCCACGGTGCGCCGCCTGGCCATCTCCAAGGGCCTGCTGCTGGTGGTCGCCCTGGTGGCCGCGTACACCGCGTCGCTGAAACCAGGTGACATCCTGTTCCTGGTCGGCGCGGCGTTCTCGCTGGCAGCCTCGGCGTTCTTCCCGGCACTGGTGCTCGGCGTGTTCTGGAAGCGCGCGAACTACACCGGTGCGGTCGTCGGCATGCTCGCCGGCCTGGGTGTGTGCATGTACTACATGGCCATGACCTATCCGTTCTTCGGCGGCGTGCCCGCCAACGAATGGTTCGCAATCAAGCCAATCGCCGCCGGCGTGTTCGGCATGCCGATCGGCTTCCTCGGCGTGATCGTCGGTTCGCTGCTCACGCGTGCACCCAGCACCGAGATCCAGCAACTGGTCGACCACGTTCGCTACCCGAGCCTGGAAAGCGACATCGAAACCCGCGCGACCTGATCGCTGCATCAACCGCGCGCCAACGTGCGCGCGACGAAAAAGCCAGCCTCGCGAGGCTGGCTCTTTTACGCCCCCGACACTCAACCCAATCGATGGGCGTAGTCGCTGCGTCCGGTGTCGCGGATCAACCGCTGCGCGGTCTGCGGATCGTGCGTCAGCGTGTGCTCGATCACCGCTGCCACCTTGTCCGGCTGATTGCAGTGCTGCCACGCCATCCCAAGCGCATACCAGGCCAGGCCGTTCATCGGCTGCAGGCGGCCTGCCTCGGTCAGCGCCGCCGCCGCATCCGCATGGCGGCCATGCCGCGCGTGCAGCATGCCCAGCCCATACCAGGCGCGATCGTTGTTTGGATTCAATTCGGTCGCCCGCCGGAAAGCCGCGATCGCGACGTCGCCCATGCCGCCCTTGTCGCGCACATAGGCGAGGTTGAACCAGGTGTGTGCGTCGCCCGGCTCAATCTCGGCTGCGCGCGCCAACCAGGCTTCCGCCGCGGCCCAGCGTTCCTGCTGTGCTTCCAGCCAACCCAGGGTGCGCAGCGTGGCCGCATGATTCGGGTCGGCCAGATGACTGTCACGGTAGGCTGCCAGCGCGCGTTCACGCTGGCCCAGCATGTTGAGGAACATGCCCCGCAAACCATGCCGTACACGGTCGTAATTCATCGTGGTATCAAACAGAGTGGGGTCAGCACCCATTGTCACGGCCAGGCGACAGCCTGACAAGCTGCGTTAAAATCATCCATTCGTCCCAGGAACGCTCGCCATGCCGCTCGATATTCTGCTGGTTTCCATTCTGCGCACCCTGGTTGAAGTTGCCGGCTTCGCCCTCCTCGGGCAGGGCGCGCTGGCGCTGCTGGCCGGCAAATACCGCGAGCAGAACATCTTTTATCGCGTGCTGCGCACCGTCACCGGCCCGGTGGTGCGCGCCGTGCGTTTCATCACCCCACGCCTCATTCTCAACGCCCACATTCCGATGCTCACCTTCTTCCTGCTGTTCTGGCTGTGGATCGTGCTGGCATTCGTCAAACGGCACCTGTGCGGCCTGCATGGCCTGGCGTGCTGAGTCGGATTCACGCGGTTTCATCTTGACTTGAATGGGGCAAACCGGTTAAATTGCCGCCTCTTTTGGCCAGTTAGCTCAGTTGGTAGAGCAGCGGATTGAAAATCCGCGTGTCCTTGGTTCGATTCCGAGACTGGCCACCAGTATTTAGCGCCCAACTGTTCTCAGTTGGGCGTTTCCATTTCTACTTCCCGCAAACCACGCGCGGTTCGCGCCCATTCTGCGTGTGCCATGGGTATGCACGGTCTGGGCCGCAGAGCAGTCGGTTCGACTCTCTTTTGCCCTCTGTTCTCTCAAAATCTCCACCAACTCTTTCGCCGTGGCACACGCACATTGACCTTTGTTGCAATAGCTTATGTGCGTGCCAGCTTACAAGGTTTTCCGGCTGACTTGGATAGGCGGTGCATGTCACGAATACCCTTCACCGCTTGGCCGCACACGGCATTGCATACAGCCCTTCGCGTTCCTGCGTATCCACGAGAGTTTGGTAGGCGTGACGAGGCCCCTCGTATCGCGCCGCCTTGAAGACGTCACTCGGCTTCGTGCTGTTGAGTTTGGCGCGCAGCATTACCTGCTCCCCTCGACGCCATTCACCCTTGAATTCCCATAGCGCCTTGAATACGGCAGCCTGGCCCGGCGTGCAGTGGATGGCTCCATCCGACCAGCTATCCAACGTGACCCACCGGAAATCTGCCGAGAACGGACCAAAGACAGGTGTCGTCGGGTCAGCCACCACTGACATGCCGGCTGTCTCGGCCACCGGGGTGTAGGTGATCCCGCCCCCATAGAAAGCGAATCTTTCCTCCAGCGACAACCACTGCGCGCCATGCCCAAGTGGCTCTCCCCGCGCTTCCCTGTGCCGAGGTGCAATGACGCGGATGTTTCCATCCTTCACCCGAACCCGGTCCAGGATCGTCGGCTCGCGCCAGATCTTCATCAGGCTGCGCGCCAGCACTACCGGAGCGCTTCGTGCGTCACCCAGATGCCAAACGTCGGCCCCGAGATCGATGATCCCATCCCGGCTATTGATATCCATGGCCAGCCGCAACTTCGCCCGAAACCACTCTTGATCAAGTTCCAGCGCGGCCAGGTCATCAGCTTGTACC
>CAMTWC010000047.1:0-21800 GCA_947085345.1 uncultured Gammaproteobacteria bacterium
AAAGCCCGGCCTATGAGAACGCCAACGCCAGCAGTCCCGGCCCGGGCAATGGCGGCAAGCCGAAAGACCCCGGCCCGGGGCCAGGACCCGGGCCGGGAGACGGGCAATTGCCGAAGTGCCCCGTCACCGATCCGGCGTGCATGTCCGAGCCCAAGCCCGCGTGCGACCCCAGCACCGACCCCGACGGCTGCCGACCGCCCGGCTGCGAACAGGGCGACGCCCGCTGCGACCCCGGTTGCGGCAAGGATTACTGCTGCCTGCTGGACGCGGGCCTGATCAACCCCGATGGCAGCCCGGTCACTTCAACACAGGGTCCTGGCCTCCCTTCGATTAATGGAAACCGCTAGCCCATGCGCCTGAATGCCTTCCTTGCCGCCCTGCTGCTCCTCGGCGCTGCCGCTCACACCGCCCACGCAGCGCCAACCGAGAGCGTCACCCCCACCCAATGCGGCCCCGGCCCCGGCGGCGCCCCCTGCGACGGATCCGGCCCCGCCAGCCAGGGCAACAGCTCCGCCACCAACCAGGGCGCCGGCAACCCCATCAACGTTATCACCGGCAACAAATACCAGCAGGAAGTCGACCTGCCCGCGCTGCCCGGCGTGCTGGGTCTGGAAATCGTCCGCCACTACAACAGCGCCCACTCCGACGAACGCGCCCCCAACGGCATCACGGGCCGCGGCTGGAAGCTCAGCTACGAAACCGACCTCTACCCCATCGGCAACACCCTGCAGATCGTTCAGGCCGACGGCACCCGCATCATCTTCGTGCGCGACCGCAACAACCCCAGCCTGTGCGCCAGCAACAACCCCGCCCACGGCACGCTCCGCATTCACAAGACTCCGCGCGGCGAGGAATATGTATGGACCTGGACCAACGGCCGCACCCTGAGTTTCAACACCCAGGGCAGGCTCACCCAGATCAAGGCTCCCGGCGGCGAATTCGTCAGCCTCACCCGCGACACCGCCGGTGTGCTGGTCAAGGTCACCGACCCGCAGGGCCGAAGCCTGGTGCTGGGCTACCCGCAGCGCAAAAGCCCCGACCGCTTCAACGGCGTCACCCATATCGACAGCCCGGTCGGGCGCTTTGCCTATGCCTACGGCGCTGCCACGCCCAAAGGCTACAGCGGCAACCCGCGCGCGCTTCTCGCCAACCTCGTCCGCGTCGACCTGCCCGACGGCAGCCAGCGCCATTACCACTACGAAGACCCGGCCCACCCGACTCTCCTCACCGGGCTGAGCGTGGCAGGGCAGGGCAGCGACGGCAAGGTCGTCGGCCAGCGCCTCAACACCTGGGCCTACGACCCCCAGGGCCGCGGCATCCTCAGCGTCAGGGGCGAGCCCAAACGCCTCGGCAAGGACGGCAAGCCGGTTCCCGGCACCGGCCCTTCGACTGCACTCAGGACAGGCATCGAACAGGTCAACCTCGACTATGCCCCCGGCAAAACTCGCCTCACCAACAGCCTCAATCAAACCACCACCTACACCCACGCCATCGTCGGCAACGAATACCGCTTGCTGGACGTGCGGGGCGCCGGCTGCGCCAGCTGCGGCGAAACCAACATCAGATACGGCTACGACAAGCTCGGCCGGCTGACCGAAGAAACCCGACTCAGCCCAGAAGGCCAGCCGCTCGCCACCACCCGCACCGAGCGCGACAGCCTCGGCCGGCCTCTCCGCATCCACACCGCGGGGTATCACCAGGGCCGTGCGCTGCCCGCCCGCCTGCAGGTTCGCTACGAATACGCCGGCCCGTCCCCACAACCCAGCCTCATCGCCCGGCCCAGCGTCATCCCCGGCCGCGAAGCCGTCACCCGCATTGCCTACAACGCATACGGTCAACCGCTGAGTGTCACCGAGTCCGGCTTCAGCCCGCTGGACGGCAACGGGCAGACCGCCGCCACCCCGATTGTCCGCACCACCACCTACGGCTACCGCAGCATCAACGGCCGCAGCGTGCTGGCCGCCATCGATGGACCGTTGCCTAATGGCAAGACGAACTCACCGGCGGATTCGGATATCACGCAGCTTGAGTGGGATGGGCGGGGCAGCGCGGTCGTGGCGATGACGCCACCGGGTGGCTACGCGAACACGGTGCAATACGATGCGGCTGGCCGCATCGTTGAAGTCAGCAATGCCGAGAACTTCAAGACCACCTTTACCTACGATGCCGGAAGCCGGCTGATCCAGACAGCCAGCAGCGCGCAGAACTGGGAGCAGGCCGGTATCAAGCCCGTGGTGCAAAGCTACCGCTACGACGCACTGGGCAACCGGATCGAGTCAGGCTCGGGCGGCATCGGCGACGAACCCTATCGCCCCCAAACCCGGCAAGCCTACGACGTGGCCGGCCGCCTGCTGTGGCAGGCCGAGGCGCTGGGCATCCTCAAGCGCGCCCGCTACGACACCGAAGGCAATCTGCTCAGCAGCACCGTGCAAACGCGTAGCTTCGAGCAAACCGAACAGTACCGCTACGACGCATTCAACCGCCTGATCCAGGTGGCGGACAGCACCGGCAGCGTGCGCAATATCGTTTACGGAAAAAATCAAAAATCCCAACATCCGCGCAGACAGTCGGCTTTCCAAGCGCTCAAGGACGACTTCGGCCGCGAGGTCATGATCGCCAGCGCCAGCCATGGCAGCACCATCAAGCTATACAACGCCGCCAACCAACTCATTCAGCAGCGCAACGACAAGGGCGACATACAAACCTACGCCTACGATCTGACAGGACAGCGCATTCGCCTCAGTCTTATTCCTAAAGTAGGCGAACCGCAAACTACAACCTGGCGCTACGAACAAAGCCGCCTGGTTGAAGTCGTTCATCCCAACCAGTCCGAGCGCCTCACCTACAACGAGCGTGGCCAGCCCGCCAGCAAGACCATCACCCTCAAACTCGCCAACGGCAGCGACGCGACCCACATCACCCGGTACGCCTACACCGCAGACGGCAGCCTGCAAAGCCAGAGCCTGCCCGACGGCACCAAAATCCTCTACGAGCGCAACGGCCAGGGCCAGGGCCAGGTCGTGGCCGTCAGCCGGCAAACCAGCCCGTGGACCTTCTTCGGTTGGGGCAAGACCGCCCTCGTCAAAGACCTGGAGCGCGACCTGATCGGCCTGCGTCATGTCACCTACGGCAACGGCATCCAGGGCCAATGGCAGCGCAGCAAACAAGGCGTGCTGGCGCGCGTGGTGTATGCCCAGCCCGAGGGCAGGGCGGCGAACCCGTCGAGCGTTGTCGCCGCCTCGCAAGCAGCCGTCAGACAAGCCAGCGTTGGCAGCATCCTCGGCAAGCTCCTGCCAGCGGCCCATGCACAAACGCCGCCAGCCACCCCCAGCAAACTACCCGGCGCGCTCGGCCTCCCCGCCAATCCGCAGGCCTTGTTCGACGCCCGCCTGCTCTACGACGGCGCCGGCAACGTGCTGCTGCAACAACAACAAGGCCAGGGCCTGCAACACACCCAGGCCTACGCCTACGACCGGCAATCCCAACTGATCGCCGCCCAATCCGCCAGCCCGTCATCCCCCGTGACAGCAACGAGCACCGCAGCCAGCCCCAGCGTCTGGCGCTACCACTACGACCGCAACGGCAACCGCGTGCTCGCCCAGGAAAACGTCCCCGTCGCCGAACTGGGCCACACCCGCAAAGCCAGTTACAACCCCGTCAGCAACGCCATGACCGCCCCGGCGCTTGACCGCGAATATGTCTGGAACGCCCAGGGCCAGCTCATCGCCATCCGGCAGGAGAACAGGGAACTCGCCCACTACCGCTACAACCACCTCGGCCTGCGCATCAGCAAACAGGTGGGAACCGAATCCACTCACACCCTGTACAACGCGCAGCGCCAGCGCATTGCCGACCTCGACGCAGAGGGCAAGATCACCCGCCAATACCTGTGGCTGGGCGATCACCTGATTGCCACCCTCGATGCCCGGCAGCCCAAGACAATGCAAGCGTCGGCTGAAGGCTTCTGGCAGGAGTTGACCCAAACCGCACAAGCCCTGTGGAGCAGCGCATCCGGCAAAACAGACCGCCTCGCCTTCGTGCATGTCAATCATCTGGGCGCGCCGATAGCCGCCACCGACCGCCAAGGACAAACCCTATGGCAGGCCGACTATGCGCCGTATGGGCAACTGATTCGGGTCAGTACAAATCGCAAGGCCGCCTACACACTGGCTCTGCGCCTGCCCGGCCAGTGGGAGGACAGCGAGAGCGGCCTCTACTACAACGACTTCCGCTACTACGACCCGCAGTCCGGCCGCTACATCAGCCCCGACCCGCTGGGAAGGCTGGCCGAAGCGCTCGGCAGCCCCAATACCTTCGCCTACGTCAACAACAACCCGCTGAGCTATATCGATCCGTGGGGGTTGATCCTGTTTGCGTTTGATGGGACGAGGAATACTCCAGAGTCGCGGACGAATGTGCTTCACTTTATGCAAAACTACCAGGATAACGACCCGGAACTCGCTTCGATCCAAGCAGATAGACCCTACTACATTGAAGGTGTCGGTACAGGTTCCATCCTCCCCAAACTCGATGCCGGCATAGCCTTCACCCTGCGCAGCCGCATTAATGAGCAGCTATCCACCTTGGACAAGTATGTCAAGGCCAAAGTGGACAACGTCCTCAACGTCAAATACGAAGAAATCAGCTCGGCCAAACCGCTGACCATTACGCTCGACATCGTGGGTTTCTCGCGCGGTGCAGCCTCGGCGCGTGACTTCGCCAACACCGTTGTCGCCAGGGCTAATAGTGGCTATTACCGTAATCTTGAAGGCGTGAACGGTGCCTGCGTTCAGGTGAATATCCGATTTATGGGGCTGTTCGATACCGTGCTCAGCTATGCCGTGGGGTCGTTCAATATGGGGATTCCGGCAGCGGTGGAGTATGTCTCGCAAGCGGTGGCGGTAAATGAGTACCGTCGCGATTTCCCGCTGGAATCGATCGAGCCGAGTTACACCGACAGAGGCTTGACATCCAACCGGACAGAGCGCGGCTTCGTGGGTGCGCATTCGGATATCGGCGGTGGCTATAACTGCACAGGTGGTGCCGCTGGTGGGTGTGACGGCGGCGATTTGTCTGATGTTGCGTTGAACTGGATGGTGGCAGAAGCCAAGCGCGCTGGCGTGACAATGGCCCCACTCCCTGCCGATTTACAGACAATCACGAATCCCATTTTGCACAATGAAACCCGCACCTTTCCGTTCAACCTTGGGGGCGCTGGTCAGGATCGGGAGGTGCGCTATCCGGTTGCTTCAGATGCGCCCAATCCCTTGCCCAAGCAGCGCGGAGCGCCGATAGAGGGCATGACCTATACAGACAGCCTGACCTGGATCACTTCAGACGTAAACCCGACGGGCAGTCGCGAAGGGGTGGTGGACATGACGGCTTATGGAGCATGGCTCAAGGCGAATTACGACATAACTCTTCAATAGTTGGAGGCTAAATGATCAAGAAATGGGGCGGAATCATGGGGTTCAGTTTGGTGTGCCTATCTGGTTGTGTTTCTGCCGGGCTGTTCAGTCAGGGCGAGAATGCGGGCTACTCATTCTGGAACAACTCGGATGAGACGCTTGAGGCGGTCAAGATTGTGGGTATTTATCTTGATTCCAAGAGAGAGCTTACTGGCGCCTCAAGGTCTGAACCGGTAAGGCGATACGTTCCACTTGGTCAACCCATCCTTGGTTTTGGGGGCGGAGCTCGATACTTTTCCGATACCGGCCATAAGATACCCGAAGAAATGGAAATCACCTGGCGCAAGATGCCGCCGCCCGGTGGTCAGCCCTACACAGGTGAACTCATGGGACCATATCGGGTACTGGTGCGTTCGCGTATTCCTCAGGAAGCGCTGCAACTGGCAAGGCGGGATGGTTATAACTTGGGGATTCAATTTTCCGTGGGCAAGCAGCCCGTGCTGCTTTGCTGGGGGATAGCCACGCGTGAAGGTGACTATCGAGGTCGTAGCACCATCATGTCAGGTGGCCAATGCAGCCCTGAAGATGTTGCGTGGCGAAAGGACATCGATTGGCGCAATCCGGGCGTATGGTTTCCGGAAAAATAGCCCTCCAAAGGCCAGGGCCTGCAACACACCCAGGCCTACGCCTACGACAGGCAATCGCAACTGATCGCCGCGCAATCCGCCAGTCCGTCCACCTCAATCAAAGCTTCAACCCCAGATAGCCCCGTGGTCTGGCGCTACCACTACGACCGCAACGGCAACCGCGACCTCGCACAGGAAAACGTCCCCGTCGCCGAACTGGGCCAACCGCGCAAAGCCAGTTACAACCCCGCCAGCAACGCCATGACCGCTCCGGCGCTTGACCGCGAATATGTCTGGAACGCCCAGGGCCAACTCATCGCCATCCGGCAGGAGAACCGCGAACTCGCCCATTACCGCTGCATTGCATTCGATTCGGCATGTTCCAGCGGCAGATAGAGAAATACCCGTTCTATCGGTGTCAGTTGCTGGTCTTCGCCCGCCGTGAGTGCGTCCAGACACAAGGCCAGAGCCTGCGGGTCCGTAGCAAAAGCCAGCGGTTGGTTGCGATGGATGTGATGCGGAAACTGGTCGAACACGATCAGCAGTGCCAGCCTGCCGCGCGGCGTATCGGCCCAGTGGTCGAGTTGTCCTGCTGTTGCTGCAGCGAGTGCGTCTGCAAATTGGCCGGTCATCGCCTGATCGTTGGCGGGCGAATTTCCGAACCATAGCTTGCTTTGACGGCCGGCAATCTCGGTCGCGCTGCCCGGCGCGCCGAACCAGAAGTCGAGTACGCTTTTGGGCGGGGCAGGCAGGGCGGACATGGACGACTCAGAAAATGTCGTCGGGCAGGTTGTCGTGGCTGCCGTCGCAGAACGGCTTGTCCTGCGTGTGCTTGCAGTTGCACAGCCACACCGTGGTCTTTTCCTTGATGACGAACGGCAGCGGCTCCAGCTCGGTGCCTTCGTGCGAGCCGTCGCAAAACGGTTGCGTCATCGAGCGGCCGCATGAACACCACCAGTATTCACCGGGTTCGAGTTCAAGTTCGGCGGGATTGCGGTCGTACACAACGGGATCGGACATGCGAGGCTCCTACGTGAAAAACGCCATTCTAGCCGCATCGAGCGCCTTGAAATCCGTACGATTTTTGTGTCAATTCAGACGGGATCCACGCCATGGGCGCAGCGGTACGAACAATTGTTGAAGGCGTGATCGAATCGCCCAACATCGAGGCTGTGTGGATAGGTGATCTGGAGGGGGGGGCGTGGGCACTGCCGTGTGCAGGCAGTGCCCAGCGAGGTTTTCCCGTTGCTACGGGAAACTCGATACAGATTTACTTCTTGGTGCCGTTCACCAGGGCCTTCAGCGTTGCGCCGGCCTTGAAAGCGGGTACCTTGGCGGCCTTGATCTTCAGCTCTTCGCCGGTCTTGGGGTTGCGGCCGGTGCGCGCAGCGCGCTTGCGCACTTCGAACGTGCCAAAGCCGACCAGCGTCAGCGAGTCGCCTTTTTTCAGGGTGCCCGAGATGATATCGATCAGTGCGCCGACAGCACGTTCGGCATCCGCCTTGGTGGATTCGGTTTTGGCGGCCAGTGCGTCGACGAGTTCTTTTCTGTTCATGTTTTAAAGCTCCTTGGTGAATGTGGGGAAAGCCCGGTTCGGATTATTGTTGAAGAAACCACCTGCTGGCAATGCCCCAATTTCTGTGCCTTCAGGGCATGTACCCAATTTTGTCGATGCTGGGCAGTGACACCTTACCCGAATCCTGCCCCTGGCGGAGGGGAAACAACTCATCGAACGTCAGGACGGGCACAGCGAATCAGTCAATAACGCTTGATTAATCAGTGGCTTGTCAGGCAACCGGAAAGCCCCCCTCCCCGTAGGCCGATGGCCATGCGGTACCGTATGCCGCGACCTTCGGGCTTTTCCGCCTTCGCGCGAATTGCCCTGATTCACCGTCGCGACGGATGCGGGCATGCACCCGCAACCCGAAATCCCGCCCGCGGCATACGTTAAACTCGGTTCAATCACAAGGGGGGAGCGCAGCATGAGACCCCAGGATATACAGCAGCAACACATCGCCACCAGATGGAACGAGTCCGTCCGCCACTTCAAGACGACGCGCACGCCCGGATTGCCGGAGCGTCACCGATATTCCGAAAACCACACGAGCACACTCAAGGCATGACCGCATCCACCGACAAACCCTGCCCCTTTTGCCGCCTCGACCCCAACCGCATCATGGCCGAGGACGAACTCACCGTCGTCTACCGCGATGGCTTTCCCGTTTCGCTTGGCCACTGCGTCATCATCCCGCGCCGCCACTTCGCCACCCTGTTCGGCGCCACCGAAGCCGAGCAGGCCGCGCTATTCAAGGCACTGGCGCATGCCAAGGATATTCTCGACAAATACCACCAGCCGGACGGATACAACATCGGCATCAACCATGGCCAGGCCGGCGGTCAGAGCGTGCCGCATTTGCATATTCATTTGATCCCCCGCTATCGGGGCGACAAGGAAGACCCGCGCGGCGGGGTGCGATGGGTGCTGCCGGACAAGGCGAAGTACTGGGCGTAAGTCAAAGGCCCAAGCCTTCGCTGTGCGGCGAAAAAGCACAGGTGCGCCGGATCAATCGGGCGCCTGTTTCTCCTGGGGCGGGGAGGATGGGTGCAGCAGATCTGCAGCAAGGAACCGGGCTTTCGGCTGCCGTGTTGGCAGTGAAATGACGAGGCTTGAGTTGAACAGACAAGAATGATGGTCGGGGCGAGAGGATTCGAACCTCCGACTCCTGCGTCCCGAACGCAGTACTCTACCAGGCTGAGCTACGCCCCGAGGCAGATGGCGGGTTCAGTGATGTGCCGAACCCTGTTTGGAACACTAACGGGAAACTACCGAAACAGCGCGGTCAAAAACTACGGTCAACCGCGAAAGCCGCTAATTGTAGCAAAGCTGATTTGGAATTTGAATCAGGTAAGCAAGAAATTGCTGCGTTGGCGGTCTGAACTTCGCGCTGCGCGACTTCGCGGGTGTAGTGCAGGGCGCGCGTATCCTTGATTGCGGCGAGCACGCTCTGGAATTCGGTGAGGCCGCCGTGCTCGATCGCCTGGCGGATGCTGGCGGCCTGCTCGGCGGTGCCGTGCTTCATCGCATACAGCAGGGGCAGGGTGGGCTTGCCTTCGGCGAGGTCGTCGCCGATGTTCTTGCCGGTCTTGAGGAAGTCGCCCGAGTAGTCGAGCACGTCGTCGATCAGCTGGAAGGCGGTGCCGAGGTGCATGCCGTAGCGCGCCAGCGCATCCTTCTCTTCCTCGGTGCCGCCGCCGATGACCGCGCCGAGCCGGCCCGCGGCCTCGAACAGCTTGGCGGTCTTGTAGCGGATGACGCGCAGGTAGTTTTCTTCGTCGATGTCGGGGTCATGGCAGTTGAGGAGCTGTAGCACTTCGCCTTCGGCGATGGTGTTGGTGGCGTCGGACAGGATGCGCATGACTTCCATGTTGTCGACCGCGACCATCATCTGGAAGGCGCGCGAATAGAGGAAGTCGCCGACTAGCACGCTGGCGGCGTTGCCGAACAGGGCGTTGGCGGTCTTGCGGCCGCGCCGCAGCTCGGATTCGTCGACGACGTCGTCGTGCAGCAACGTGGCGGTATGGATGAATTCGACCACCGCGGCGAGTTCGTGATGGGCGCGTCCCTGATAATTGAAGCAGCCGGCCGACAGCAGAACCAGGGCCGGGCGCAGCCGCTTGCCGCCGCTGTTGATGATGTATTCGGAGACCTGACGGATGAGCACCACGTCGGAATACAGGCTTTGGCGGATGACATGATCGACGGCGCGCATGTCGTCGGCCAGGTAGGATTGCAGGCTCTCCAGGGACACGATTCGGGCTTGTTATTGGTAAGCCCGCAATGGTAGCAGCCCCGCCGGGCTTTTTCACTGCCATGTGTGCCTTGAAATAGTCTGTCGAATGGTTTGACTTGTTTTGGCAACACCGATAGAATCTCGCGCTTTCCTGGGTTCGTATTGGTTGGAGACCCCCCATGTACGCAGTCATCAAAACCGGCGGCAAGCAATATCGCGTGAGCGCCGGCGACAAACTTAAAATTGAAAAGCTCGAAGCCGAGGTCGGCAGCGAGATCACCTTTGATCAGGTGCTGATGGTGGGCGATGGCGCCGACATCAAGATGGGCGCGCCCATGCTGCGCGGCGCCACGGTGACGGCCACGGTGCTGAACCAGGCACGCGGCGACAAGATCAAGATTTTCAAGATGCGCCGCCGCAAGCACTATCGCAAGAGCCAGGGCCATCGCCAGTACTTCACCGAAGTGCAAATCGGCGGCATCACCGCATAAGGAGCACATACCATGGCACACAAGAAAGCAGGCGGCAGTTCGCGTAACGGTCGCGATTCGGAGTCGAAACGTCTGGGCGTGAAACGCTACGGCGGCGAGCTGGTTCTGGCGGGCAACATCATCGTGCGCCAGCGCGGTACCCAGTTCCACCCCGGCGACAACGTCGGCATCGGCAAGGACCACACCCTGTTCGCCAAGGCTGACGGCACGGTCAAGTTCGAGATCAAGGGCGCTGCCCGCCGCCGGACGGTACGCATCGAGCCGGTTGCGGCCTGATTCACCCCACCCGACGAAAAAAGCCCTGTCCGCTGGATAGGGCTTTTTTGTTTATGGATATGCTCCTATGAAATTTATCGACGAAGCCAAAATTCAGGTCATCGCCGGCAAGGGCGGGGACGGCAGCGCTTCGTTCCGCCGCGAGAAGAACATTCCCAAGGGCGGGCCGGATGGCGGCGATGGTGGTCGCGGCGGCAGCGTGATCGCGGTGGCCGACCGCAACATCAATACCCTGGTCGAGTTTCGCTTCGCGCGCGTCTTCAAGGCGGAAAAAGGTGAAAACGGACGCGGCGCGCAATGCTACGGCAAGGGCGGCGAAGACCTCATCGTCCGCGTGCCGGTGGGCACCGTGTTCACCGACATCAACAGCGGCGAAGTGGTGGCCGACCTGGCGGCGGACGGGCAGACGGTGTGCCTCGCCAAGGGCGGCAAGGGTGGTCTGGGCAACCTGCATTTCAAGTCGAGCACCAACCGCGCGCCGCGCCAGCACACGCTGGGCGAGCCGGGCGAGGAATGGGAGCTGGCGCTGGAACTGAAGATTCTGGCCGACGTCGGCCTCTTGGGCATGCCCAATGCGGGCAAGTCGACCTTTATCCGCGCGGTGTCGGCGGCGCGCCCCAAGGTGGCTGATTATCCCTTCACCACGCTGGCCCCCAATCTGGGCGTGGTGCGGGTAGACAGCGAACGCAGCTTCGTCATCGCCGACATTCCGGGACTGATCGAGGGGGCGGCCGAAGGCGCGGGGCTGGGGCACCAGTTCCTGCGGCATCTGCAGCGCACGCGGCTGCTGCTGCATCTGGTCGACATCTCGCCGCGCTGGGAGGCCGGCGACCCGGTGCACGAGGCACGCGCCATCGTCGAGGAACTGCGCAAGTACGACCAGAAACTCTACGACAAGCCGCGCTGGCTGGTGCTGAACAAGATCGACATGGTGGACGAGACCGAACGCGATGCCGTGGTGGCGAAGTTCGTGGCGGACTACGAATGGACGGGGCCGGTGTTCGCGATTTCGGCGCTCGACGGCACGGGTTGCACTGCACTGACCTATGCGGTCATGGACTATCTGGACACGCAGGCCAGGCCCGTTGAGGATGAGCCTGTGGCGGGTTTGCCTGCCGCCGATTAAGCCGCCTGCGATTCGGCCGGTGGCGCGTCGCCGCCGACCCGCTTCCAGTCGTTTTCCAGCAGCGCCACCTGGTACCTGGCCCAGCGGGCGAATTCGGCCGGGCTGCAATATCCCTTCTTGCGGCGGCAGGTTCCGGCAATCCCCTTGAAGTGCACCACCGTCTCGCCGGTTTCGGCGATGGTCGTGATTTCGGCGAGCTGTCGCACCCCCCAGGTGCGGCCGTAGGCGCCATTGCTGTAGAAATACCCTACTTTCAGTTCGTCCAGGCTCATGTCGTGATGCGTCGGTAAATGTCGGTGACTTTCACCGGCAATTGTCGCACGTCATCCAGGATGATGTAACGTGCCGCGCCGTACATGTGCGGCAGGTAGTTGCGCGCGTCGCGATCGAGGGTGACGCAGAAGGGGTGGATGCCGGTGCGTGCCGCTTCCAGCAGCGCCATGCGCGTGTCCTCGACGCCGTACTGGCCGCGGTAGACGTCGAAATAATCGTCCGGGCGGCCGTCCGACAGCGTCACCAGCACGCGGGTTTTGGCCTCGACCTGATTCAAGAGCTTGGTCATGTGGCGCAGCGCAAAGCCCATGCGCGTGTATTCCTGCGGGCGGATGCCGGAGATGCGCGCCTTCACCTCGTCGCCGTAGCATTCGTCGAAGGTCTTGATGCGGAACAGTTCGCAGCGCTTGCGGGTGGTGCCGGAAAAACCGTAGATTGCGTAGCGGTCGCCCAAGAGTTCCAGCGCCTCGCACAAGAGGATCAGCGCCTCGCGCTCGGCCTCGTTGATCCAGCCCTTGGTGGAGCCGCTCATGTCGACCAGAAACGCCACCGCGATGTTGCGCTCGGCCCGGTGCAGGCGAACGAACAGGCGGTCGCTCATCTCGCGGCCGTCGCGGGCATCGGCAAGCGCCTCGATCAGCGCGTCGAGATCGATTTCGTCGCCCTGGGTCTGGCGCTTGTCGAGACGGTTCTCGTCGCGCAAGGCCTCGAACTTCCGGCGCAGTTGCTTGACCACCCCGGTATATTTGTCGAGCGTGTCGCGGTAAAAGCTGTCGTGGACCGGGGCGACGGTTTTTTCCCGCATCACGCACCAGTTCTTGCGGTAATGCTGGCGGCCATGGTCCCACTCGGGATACAGCTCGGCGCCCTTTTCGTGATAGGTGCCGTGCCACACGGCATCGGGGTCCTCGGGCTGGTCGAATACCTGATTTGGGTCGTATTCGCCGTCGCCCGCCGGGGTGAGATATTCCGGGGGAATCTCGCCGAAGTCGAGGTAAACCGAGGTGAGCAACTGCTTGACGGTGTCGGGCGGCGCGAGCGGGGCGCCGTCGAGGGTGACCTCGAAGTCGAGCCTGCCGTTTTCGTCGCGCGTCTCGATGTCCAACTCGGGTGAGGCTTCGGAGGCGGCCAGTGGGTCGGCTTGCGCGGCCTGGTGTTCTTCCAGCAGTTCTGCGAGCCGGATGCGCAGCCGCGCCTTTTCCTTGTCCAGCCGGGCGGCGCGGGCAGCGGCAATCGCCTCAGGACGCAGGCAGCCCTGATCGCTCCACTGCGGGCAGTCTGCCTCGTCGTAGGCGGCACCGAGCAGGGCAAGGCTGTCGTCCGACGTGGCCTGGTCGGAAGCCAGCGCCGTCTCGAAACGCTGCCAGCCTGGCGGCAGCGGGGGATCGAGCTGCGCGCGCAGACGCTGCATCTGGCGGTGCAGGCCCGGCAGCTCGCGCGCGATGCGCGCGGAAAGCCGCAGCGTTTCCAGTGCGTGCAGGCGGGTGAGGGCGCGTTCGGGGTCGGCGTAGCCAGCGGCGATGCCGGCATGGTCGATGCGCAGGCTGCCGAAGCGGGTTTGCGCCCACAGCAGCGCGACGGTGGCCTTGGCGAGCTGGAAGTTGTCGTCGAGATTCGGCAGGGCGGCGATCAGCGGCGGCAGCACGATGCGCTCGCCGTCGGTCCAGGCGGCGTCGCCTTCCTCGATGCGCAGCCGCCGGCCGGAGAGGCCGCAGACGAAATTGCCCAGCACCGGCGCAACGTCCTCGAACAGCGCACCGGCTGCGTCATGCTGATGCTGCGCGTCGTCGAACGTATCGACCTGCTCCATCACCCTGAGCGCGGTCTGCAGGCCGGTGCGGTCGAACATGTCGCAGGTGTGCACCGCCCAGGCTTCGAGCAGGCGCCGTTCCATGCGCGGCAGCAGC
The DNA here is from genome assembly GCA_947085345.1 of uncultured Gammaproteobacteria bacterium. Classification (GTDB taxonomy): domain Bacteria; phylum Pseudomonadota; class Gammaproteobacteria; order Burkholderiales; family Thiobacillaceae; genus Thiobacillus. Next base: position 13,899 of record CAMTWC010000047.1, read on the forward strand.
GCCGGCGCACGGCGGCCGAACTGCCAGGCGAGCGTGATGTGGGTGGAGGCGATGCGGCGGATCCAGCCGAGGATGAAGTCCTGCTCGTCGCGCGTCAGCACGGTGAGTTCGGCGGCGAGCTGCTCGACTTTTAAATAGGTGAATTCGGTTTCCAGCCAGACGTGGAGGCTGGCCTCCATCTCGACTGCTGATAACGGCGGTTGTGCCATCAGAAGATGGACGAGGAGAGTTCCTGGATCGCTTTCAGCATGTCGGCGTCGTCAGTGACCGCCTGCGCGACCGCCGATTTGCACGCGGTGACGGGGCTGACGCCGTCGGCGATCAGCTTGCCGGCATGCACCAGCAGCCGCGTGGAAGCGCCTTCCTCCAGCCCGCTGCCTTTGAGGTTGCGCGTCATCTGGGCGAAGCGCACCAGGTTGTCGGCGACAGCGTTGGATACGCCCGATTCGGTGGCGACGATGCGGCGTTCGAGTGCGGCCGACGGATAGTCGAACTCGAGCGCGACGAAGCGCTGGCGGGTCGACTGCTTCAAGTCCTTGCGCACGCTCTGGTAGCCGGGGTTGTAGGAGATCGCCAGGCAGAATTCGGGCGGGGCTTCGACCATCTGGCCGAGCTTTTCCATCGGCAGGGTGCGGCGGTCGTCGGCCAGCGGATGGATCACCACCATGGTGTCCTTGCGCGCCTCGACGATCTCGTCCAGGTAGCAGATGCCGCCGCAACGCACCGCGCGGGTGAGCGGGCCGTCGACCCACACGGTATCGCCGCCCTTGACCAGATAGCGGCCGACCAGGTCGGAGGCGGTGAGGTCGTCGTGGCACGACACCGTGATCAGCGGACGCTTCAGCCGCCACGCCATGTGTTCCATGAAGCGCGTCTTGCCGCAGCCGGTAGGGCCTTTCAGCAGCACCGGAATCTGCTGGCGGTACGCGGCTTCGAACAGCTGGATTTCGTCGCCGACGGCTTCGTAATACGGTTCTTTTTTGATCAGGTGGTGCGCGGGGTCGAGGGTGCGGGCGTTCATGGTCTGGATGGTTTTTCAGAAGCAGCCGGATTGCTGTTTTTTGCGTTCGAGATCCTTGACCTCAAGATTCCACTTGTCCATCTGCACCTGCGTATAGCCCTTGCGGTGCGCCTGGTCCATCTTGTCGAACACGCGTCCAAGCTTGTCGGTCAGCGTATCGCATTGGCGCTCCGAGGCCTGTGGAATGGGCTTGCCGGCGACACGCCGGGTTTCGAGGCGAATGGGGGCAGGCTCATTGGCGCTGTCTGCCGCTTTGGAGACGGCTGGCGTGGACGGCGCTGGCGGGACTTGCGTCTGAACCGGCTGCGCGCGCGCCGGATCAGGGGCAGGGTCGATTTCCACTTTGCGCGCTTCCCGCGCATTGCGGCAGGGCAGGTTGGAATAGGTGACCCTGCCCTCTGCGTCGATGCACTTGTTGAGCGTGGCCTGCGCCGATGCACCTGCCGGGAGCAGGGCCGGCAACACGAGCAGGATAAGTGCAAGCAACCGCATGGCTATCAGTGTTCACCCGAATACTTGTCGTCTTCCAGTTCCATCTTTTTCTGGAATTCGGCTTCCTTCTCCTGCTCGGCCAGGGCGCGACGGCGCGCCAGCCGCTTTTCGTAAGCGTCCGGACGCTCTTCGACGAATTTCTCGCCGAACAGCGCGTGGCGCAGGAAATTCAGGCCGAAATCGAGCAGGGCTTCATCGTCGGCGATCAAAGTCGCCATGACCTCGACCGGAATGTCGTAGGTATCGTTGAAGCTCGGGCTCATGACGAAGGCGCGGAAACGGTCGACATCGTAGCTCGCCATGAAGAACAGCTGGTTGGAAACCGGCGTGGGTTTTCCGATGGCGGGACCGGCCGATTTGCGCTTGACGACCAGTTGGCGCCAGGCGTGCGCCTTCTGGTCGTATTCGTCCACACCCTGTTCGTGGCGGTATTCCTCGATGGTCTGGGTCTTGTCCTCGAAATGGCCGAGACAATGGGATTCCCTGACCAGGGCATAGGCACTGCGGTCGATGTATTCATCCGAACGGCGCATCGTCAGCAAGGCGACGGGATAGTAGCGGCAGGCGGTCGGGCGGTCTTCGTAGACGCCGCAGCCTTCGGGCGTCATGAACTGGCAGGCGGTGCCGCCTTCGACCGGGTTCAGCTTGATGCCGGGCATGCCGTCCTTGTCCATCTCGAACGGCAGCGAGTACCGCTTGAGGAATTCGCCCGACGACATGTCCAGGCGTTTTTTCAGGCGCAGCACATCATAGGGCGTTAGCGGAATGTCGATGTTGCTGCAGCAAGCGTTCCAGCATTTGACGTTGCGGTGGCAACGGAATTGCAGCGTCGCATTCTCCGCCAGCATGATGGGTTTGACCGGGTTGCCTGCGAAGGGGGAGTCCTCGATCAGATCCTTGAATTCGTTTTCGTTCATTTCACACTACCTTTCGGGGTCGAGCCCCACATCTGTAACACACACACGAAAACGCAAGGGTACGCGCTTTCGGCTGGATGCTAAACCTTGTCGGGCTTGCAGTTCTAGGCGCCTGAAAAAAACCGGGCGCCCTGAGGCGCCCGGTTGTCCGGGGCGCCTTGTTTAACGTGGCGCGCCCGATTTGCTGCTTCGCTGATGAATCAGTGAGCGGCGGGCTTGAACAGCTTGGACTTGTCGACCAGATCCACGTGGGCGCGCTTGAAGCAGTTCCACTGTTTGGAGTTCTTGTCGTAGACCGAGTTCACGAAGCAGTGCCAGTTTTCCTCATCGACAAAGTTCTTGTCCATGCGGTAGTAGAAGCCGGGGTAACGGCTTTCTTCACGGAACTGGATGTGCTTCATGTGGGCTTCCGCCGTCAGGATGCGGTGGTAGTTTTCCCACGCGCGCAGCAGTTCGTGCAGGTCCTTCGCACGCATTTTCTCTGCGTCTTCCTTCAGCATGTTCAGCTTGTCTTCCGCCACGCCCAGCATGTTGGCATTGGTCGTGTAGTAGGTGGCGACACCGGCAACATACTCGTCCATGATCTTCTGCAGGCGGAACTGCAGCATCTTGGGCGTGATGTAGTTGGGGTTGACGTCGATCGCCGTGGTGTAGTCCTTGTGCTCCAGGAAGGTACGCACCGGCTTGTAGATGTCTTCCACCAGCTGCTCGATGGAGGTGTCGAGCTCGGGCTTCAGGTCCTTGTTGTCGATGCAGTACTTGACCATGGACTTGGCGCACATGCGGCCTTCGGCGTGGGAGCCGGAGGAGAACTTGTGGCCGGAGGCGCCCACGCCGTCGCCGGCGGTGAACAGACCCTTGACCGTGGTCATCGAGCGGTAGCCCCAGTTCCAACCCTTGGGCAGGTGAGCCGGGATCTTGTCCGCATCGGCGTGCAGTTCGTCGGTCGGAGCACCCAGATCCTCGGGACCCGACACCCAGATGCCGCAGCAGCCGGAGTGCGAACCCAACAGGTAGGGCTCGGTCGGCATGAGTTCGGAGTTTTTCTTCTCTGGCTCGATGTTCTCGCCTACCCAGATACCGCACTGGCCGACGCACATGTCGAGGAAGTCTTCCCAGGCTTCGGCTTCCAGATGCTTCACTTCGCGCGGGGTCAGGGTCTCGCGCAGTTTGGCGAGTGCAGTCACGGTGTCCATGTAAATGGGACCGCGGCCTTCCTTCATTTCCTTCAGCATCAGGTGGTTACGCAGACACGATGCGGGAACGGCTGCCTGCCCATAGGGTGGGTAGTCGTTCAGCAGTTCCTTGTTCTTCACCATGTAGACTTCGCCGTAGGCGTTCACAGCTTGCGCCTTGAACAGCAGGAACCAGGCGCCGACCGGGCCGTAGCCGTCCTTGAAGCGGGCGGGCACGAAGCGGTTTTCCATCATGGTCAGCTCGGCGCCGGCTTCGGCAGCCATGGCGTAGGTCGAGCCGGCGTTCCACACCGGGTACCAGGCACGGCCAGTGCCTTCACCGACGGAGCGCGGACGGAAGATGTTCACGCAGCCACCGGCGGCCAGCAGGATGGCCTTGGCCTTGTAGACGTAGACCTTGTGGTCACGGGTCGAGAAGCCGACGGCACCGGCGATGCGGTTGGGGTCGTTCTTGTCGTTGACCAGCTTGACAATGAAGATGCGTTCCTGGATGCGGTCCATGCCGAGCGCCTTCTTGGTGGCCTCGGCAACGATCCACTTGTAGGATTCGCCGTTGATCATGATCTGCCATTTGCCGGAACGCACGGGCTTGCCGCCATCCTTCAGCGCGGGCAGGCCCTGGGCGCCGTCGTGGCGTTCGCCGTTCTCGTCGGTTTTCCAGATCGGCAGGCCCCATTCTTCGAACAGGTGCACGGAATCATCCACGTGGCGGCCGAGGTCGTAGGCCAGGTCGTCACGGGTGATGCCCATCAGGTCGTTGGAGACCATGCGGGCGTAGTCGGCGGGATCCTGCTCGGGGCCGATGTAGGTGTTGATCGCGGACAGACCCTGCGCCACGGCGCCGGAACGGTCCATCGCGGCCTTGTCGACCAGCTTGATCTTGAGATCCATGCCCAGTTCTGCCTTGGCGGCGTCAGCCCAGCGCATGACTTCGTAACCGGCGCCGCAGCAAGCCATGCCGCCGCCGATCAGGAGGATGTCGAGTTCCTCCTGGATAACTTCGGGATTACCAAATTCTCCAGCCATTTCGTTTACCTCTCTTGATTACTTGCGGATCAGTTCTGCAGGATTGCCGGCGCGGTAGCCCTTGGTGACGCCGCCATCGGCCGAACCGGTGAAGAAACCGGTGGCGGTGATGTTGGCCAGGCTGGCGGTCGGCTTGCCGCCGAAGGGATCGATCGAGCCTTCGGGCGTGGTGCGGATCGGGAACTTGAAGCGCTTCAGCGTGCCGTTGCGGAACTTGATGGTCCACATGATGGAGTCGCTTCCACGCAGCGGCTGCACCATGCCGCCCAGCGGCACGACGTCGGCGTAGTGGCGGGCTTCGATGGCCTGCTGCGGGCAGATCTTCACGCAGGAATAGCACTCCCAGCACTGCTCGGGCTCCTGGTTGAACGCCTTCATGGCGTGGCCGGTTTCCGAACCGTCCTTGTCCAGCTTCATCAGGTCGTGCGGGCAGATGTACATGCAAGCGGTCTTGTCCTGGCCCTTGCAGCCGTCGCACTTGTCGGTACGAACATAGGTTGGCATTACAGTCTCCTAAAGTTAGCTAACAATCCGCGTGCGTCGCGGTCCGATTAGAACTGAACCCGTCCTTGGCCGGGGCGACTCGCGAATCCGCTTCCGGTAGGCTCGTGTCCTAAAACCCTTGTTCCATCCGGCAGTCCTGCCGGATGGAAAATCACGCTGCCGAGTGGCCTTTCAACTCGACCTTGACGTTCTGTTCCGCAGAGAGGCCGGCGTAGTACTTCTGCAGCACCTTGGCGACTTCGGGACGGCTGAATTCGACCGGCAGATCCTGGCCTTCGGAGAGCATCGCGCGGACCTTGGTGCCGGACAGCAGGATGCGGTCGTCCTTGGTGTGCGGGCAGGTGCGCTGCGAGGCCATGCCGCCGCACTTGTTGCACCAGAAGGTCCAGTCGATGTTCATGTTCTTGGTTTCGAGCGCATCCTTGGGGATCTCGTCGAAGATCTTCTGTGCGTCGAAGGGGCCGTAGTAGTCGCCCACGCCGGCGTGGTCGCGGCCGACGATCAGGTGCGAGCAGCCGTAGTTCTGGCGGAACAGCGCGTGCAGCAGCGCTTCGCGCGGACCGGCATAGCGCATGTCCAGCGGGTAGCCAGCCTGGATCACGGTGTTGGGAGCAAAGTAGTTGTCGATCAGGACGCCGATCGCCTCGGAGCGGACTTCGGCGGGGATGTCGCCCGGCTTGAGTGCGCCGAGCAGCGAGTGGATCAGCACGCCGTCCATGGTTTCAATGGCGATCTTGGCCAGGTATTCGTGCGATCGGTGCATCGGGTTGCGGGTCTGGAACGCGGCCACCTTGGACCAGCCCATTTTTTCAAAGGCGGCACGGGTTTCAGCCGGGGTCATGAACTGGTCGCCGTATTCCTCCTTGAACGTGCCGGTGGACAGCACCTTGACCGGGCCGGCGAGGTTGACCGGGCCCTGGTCCATCACCATCTTCACGCCAGGATGCGCGAGGTCGGTGGTCTTGTAGACCTGCATGCACTCGTGCGCCTTGTCGATGGAATACTTCTCGGTGATTTTCATGGTGCCCATGATATCGCCGGTTTCGCCGTCGACCAGCGCGATGTCGTCGCCGACCTTGATGCTCTGGCTGGTGATTTCGTCGGTGGAGAGGGTTACCGGGATCGGCCAGAACAGGCCGTTGGCCATCTTGTAGCCGTCGCACACGCCCTGCCAGTCGGCATGGGTCATGAAACCGTCCAGCGGAGTGAAGCCGCCGATGCCCATCATGATGAGGTCGCCGGTTTCGCGCGAGCTCATCCTGACCTTGGGCAGCGAGGCGGCGCGGGCTTTTTCGGCGGCCAGGGCGTCGCCCGTCAGCAGCAGGGGTTTGAGTTCACCGCCACCGTGGGGGCGTACCAGTTTGGACATGCTGTCTCCTCAGACTTGATGGGGTTATTCAGTCGGGGCAGCATAGCACCCGGTCTGACGCCTGAATAATCCTTTATTTTTATTTGAGGATAAGCGGGTTTGATATTGAATCGCGGCAATGAAAAAGCCCGGGTTGACCGGGCTTTTTCATTTTAAAACAATATTTTACGCGTCAAAGAAAGCGGGCATGTCGGTCTGCTCGGTCTTGATCACGTCGACCCAGGCGGGTTTGGTGTCGGCCCCGGCTGCAGCCAGCTTTTTGGTCTCTTCGTAGAGCATTTTCCAGCGGTTGTAGAGACAGTCGCTGATCTTGCGCATGCCCGAATCGAAGTAGGAGTTGTGCAGGTCGCCGATGGTGCGGGTGAAGGATTCCATCTGCTCCAGCAGGTTGTGCGGATAGCCTTGGCGGTTGGGGTCGGCGTATTTGACCATTTCGCGCTTGACCGCCCGCACGAAGACTTTCTGGCCTTCGGTGAGATCGGCTTCGGTGCGGGGCGCACCGCCGTAATTCATGACTTCCTGAATGAAACTATTCAGGCGTTCGCCGAAATCGAAATTGGTGTAATCGACGTTTTGCATAAAGCCTCCGTTGTCTGATAGCGCTTTTGAAACTGGACGTGAATCCAGTGGCTATCCTACGCCGCGCGATGCAGCTGTCTAGCGTCTTCTCGGGGCTGGTGCGCGATTATTGCCTAAGCCCTTGAATCCAGCGGGAATAAATTTTGTCTGCCAATTGGTGCAGCTGGGCGGTGCGGGCATCCACGTCCATCTGGATCGCGGCAGGCTGCTGGACGCCCGGGCTGTCGCTGGCGGCGATTTCGGCAGCGCCGCTGTCGCACCAGCTGGCGATGAGTTCGGGCGTCATTTCGACATGGCACTGCATGCCGATATGGCGGTCGTTCAGCACATAGGCCTGGTTGGCGCAATACGCGCTTTCAAGGATGCGCGTGGCGCCCGGCGGCAGAGTGAAGGTTTCGCCGTGCCAGTGAAACGCCAGCATGGGTTGATTGGCGTTACCCACCCAGGGGCGGGCGGCGTCGGCGTCGGTGATGCGGACGTCGCCCCAGCCGATTTCCTTGACCGGGTTGGCGCCGACCGATCCGCCCAGCGCGCGGGCCATCAGTTGACCGCCTAGGCAGTGGCCAATCACCGGGATATCCGACGCAACGGCCTCGCAAATCAGTGCCAGCAGCGGCGGAATCCAGGGCAGGTCGTCGTTCACGCTCATCGGCCCCCCCATCAAGCAGACGCCGGAAACGCCGTTAAGGTTTTCAGGCACGGCGTCGCCGGCATCGATGCGCACCAGTTTCCAGGGAATGCCGTGGCGATCCAGAAACGTGGTGAAATACCCCGGCCCCTCGGTGGGGGAATGACGAA
>CAMTWC010000048.1:0-35557 GCA_947085345.1 uncultured Gammaproteobacteria bacterium
AGGAGCGACCAAGGCAGGCACGCGGCCAGGCGTATCAGCGGGTGCGTAGCGGACTCACCCAAACGGTGAACGCTATCGAAGACAGAAAACTCAGTATTCATGCGGTATTCATCAAGAGGGCAAGCGGTCAACTGCGGTTTCCAGGTTGAACTGGCCCCGGCAAGCAGACAAGGTTGAGCGGCTGTGGTTTGGTGCAGTCTGCCACCCCACCACCAAATTGAAGAGCTCGGATATTCTCCGGGCCCTTTTTCTTGCCTGAAATCCGCGCACCACGCGGGGTTCCGGCCATCAGTGCTTCGGGTGGCGCACTGCCAGAAGTCCCCGAAATGGCGACTTTCTCGCCCAGAGCCGTCTATTTTCTCTGTTTGGCCTGCGGGTAGTCGCAGATGGCTTGCTAACAATATCAATGTTCTAAGCGCGCCAGTTCAGTGTCAACCAAGGCCAGCAGTTTCCCCTTAAACCCACCCAGAGAGTGGCGCATCCGGTCATCTTTCTTTATCATGAGGAATCAAGATTCATCATGATGGAGGTAGCCATGACCACCGTTGTTCGCGAGAAATTCTCGTCGCAAGCCGCCCCCGAAGTGCTGGCGGCACTGCGTCAGCTGGCCGAATCGCAAGGCCGACAGTTCCAGGCTGTACTCGACGAAGCCCTGCGGGATTACATCGACCGACAGCAGAAGGAAAGACCACGCCGGCGCGTGATGGCATCGTTCGCATCCAGCCTCGATGAGTTCGACAGCCTCTACCGTGAGCTGGCGAAGTAAGACGTGGCGCGCGATTACCTGACCGTGGCCGATGTGCTCGGGATGCACACCGTGCTGATGCAGCGTTACGGCGGCGCGCTGGGCGTGCGTGACCCTGGCGCGTTGGAAGCAGCACTGTTCCGGCCCCAAACGGGTTACTACGAAGACATCGTGGCTGAGGCGGCTGCGCTGATGGAGAGCCTTGCCATTAACCACCCGTTCGTGGACGGCAACAAGCGCATTGCTTTCGCCGCCGCCGATGTGTTTGTACGCATCAACGGCTGGCGGTTGCAACGACCGCCGATGCAGATCCACGCCGAGGTGATCCAGATGTTCGGGTCGGGCAGCTTCGACATCGCCCACTTGGAGCAGTGGCTTCGTGGTTTTGCGGCCACAGCAGAATGATGGAATGCCGATGCCGACGAACCCAAATGGTGATGGCGTGATTCGGATTCAGCTGCGCGTCACACCTGAACAACGTGAGTTGCTGCGTCGAGCCGCTCAGGTGACTGGCACATCAATGTCAACCTTCGTACTCAACAGTGCTTGCCGTGTCGCCGAGCAAATGCTGGCGAATCAAGCCTTCCCGTCTGAACAGAAGGAACCCAAAGCTCAGACCCGCGCGGCGATGGAAGAAGCGCGAATGATGATGAGGGCCGCGTGAGCACGAACGCGAGCCCGTTCGAGGAATGATCCATGGGCGTTGAATCACTCCCCAACTTCACCAGGTCGGCTCGCCAGCGTTGGGAGTCTATTCCTGCCCACATCCGCCAGCGCTTGCTGGCCAATGTCTGGTGCGCCCATTGCCGCCACGAAGTGACGATCACCAACTTCAGTGGCACCATCAAGGGCGGCGACTTGCTGCTGGTCGGCAAGTGCGCCGAATGCCACGGTGACGTGGCTCGGGTGATCGAGGGCTCGTAGTCCCAAGTCACGCATCGAATGCCGCCACGATCTCCCGCTGCGCCATCCAGTCGGTCGGCAATGGATTCCCGCAACTGCTGTTGCGGCTGGGCTATCCGGAGGGCGAGACGCCCGCTGCGCCGCGCCGCCCGCTGGCCGAAGTGATCGAATACCACGAATGAGCCCGCGTCCGATCGGGCCCGATCCGCTCGCCGAGGAGACGATGGATAATGAGGAACCCGGACCGGCTTTCATTGCAGACTGACGGCACAATTCCCCATGGTTGACACAAAGACAAGCCGAGATGAATGAACTGATCGCCTGGCTGCCCCCTGAACTGGCCTCATTGCCACGCTACGTGGTGGCGCTGGCGATCGGCCTCTTGATGGGGCTGGAACGCGAGCGCAACCCGGCCGCGAAAGCGGGATTGCGCACCTTTGCGCTGACGGCGCTGCTGGGGGTGCTGGCGGCGCACCTGGCGACCGAGTTCGGCGAACTGTGGCTGATTGCGGTCGGGCTGTTTCTGGTTGGCAGCATGATGATCGCGGCCTACCTGCATTTGCCGCAGCCACCGGACGGCGACCCCGGCACGACGACGGTAGCTGCGCTGATGCTGTGCTACGGCCTGGGCGTGCTGGTGTGGCACGACGAAATCCAGCTGGCGGTGATGCTGGGAATTGCGGCCACGATGCTGCTGTATTTCAAACCCGAACTGCGCGGCTTCAGCCAGCGCATGAGCCGCCACGACTTGCTGTCGATCCTGCAGTTTGCGGTGCTGGCGCTGATTATTCTGCCGCTGTTGCCAAACCAGGATTACGGCCCCTATGGCGCGCTCAATCCGTATCAGATCTGGTGGATGGTGGTGCTGATCGTCGGCGTGGGCTTGGCGGGCTATGCCGCGCTGCGGCTGATCGGACAGCAGCGCGGCGCAGTGATGCTGGGCCTGCTCGGCGGACTGGTATCGTCCACCGCCACCACGCTGTCGTTCAGCCGCCACGCCCGCGCCAGCAGCGAAATGGCGCCGGTCGCGGTGATCGTCATCGTGCTCGCCAACCTGGTGGTGCTGGTGCGCCTGGGCGTGCTGGCGACGGTGCTGGCGCCGGCGGTGCTGACGCAGCTGCTGCCGGTGCTGCTCGGCGGACTGGTCGCCGGCGGGCTCGGCGCCGCCTACGGGGTGCACCGGCTGCAGCCGCAGGGCGAATTGCCGCCGCTGGCAATGGGCAACCCCACCGAGCTGCGCCCGGCGCTGGGTTTCGGTCTGATGTACGCCATCGTGCTGCTGGCCGCGGCGTGGCTGTCCGACTGGCTGGGCACGCGAGGGCTGTACGCGGTGGCGCTGGTGTCGGGACTGACCGATGTCGACGCCATCACCCTGTCCAGCCTGCGCCTTTACCACCTGGACAAGCTGCCGGTGGCGATTCTGGTCAACGTCATCACGCTTGCGGTGCTGGCCAATCTGGCCTTCAAATCGGTGTTGACGTTTGCCATCGGCGGCTGGCAAATGGCGCGCCATGCGATGGCGGGCATGGCAACGATGGGGCTGGGACTGGTGGTGGCCTGGGCTATAATTCGCGGCTTTTCCGTCTACTAAAAAGCCCGCCATGGAAGCCGAAAGCCTCAACCTGATCGAATCCAAACTCGCCGACCTGGGCGAGCGTGCCACCCAACTCAGGGGGTTTCTTTGACTACGCGGTAAAAAAAGACCGCCTGGAAGAAGTCAGCCGCCTGTCCGAAGCGCCGGATTTCTGGAACGACGCCGCCCGCGCCCAGGAACTGGGGCGTGAGCGCAAGTCGCTGGAAGACGTGGTGCTGGTGCTCGACCGCGTGGCGTCGGGCCTGAAGGATGCGGGCGAACTGTTCGAGATGGCACGCGAGGAAAACGACGACGAGACGCTCGCCGCCGTGCAGTCCGACATCGCCGCCCTTGAGAAGGACGTCTCCACGCTGGAGTTCCGCCGCATGTTCAACAACCCGGCCGACCCCAGCAACTGCTTCATCGACATCCAGGCCGGCGCCGGCGGCACCGAGGCCTGCGACTGGGCTTCGATGCTGCTGCGGCAATACCTGAAATACGCCGAACGCAAGGGCTTCAAGGCCGAGCTGCTGGAAGAATCCGAGGGCGACGTCGCCGGCATCAAATCCGCCAGCATCAAGGTCGAGGGCGACTACGCCTACGGCACCCTGCGCACCGAAACCGGGGTGCACCGACTGGTGCGCAAATCGCCCTTCGACTCGTCCGGCGGGCGCCACACCAGCTTCGCCAGCGTGTTCGTCTACCCGGAAGTCGACGATTCGATCGAGGTGGACATCAACCCTGCCGACCTGCGCGTCGACACCTATCGCGCGTCCGGCGCCGGCGGCCAGCACATCAACAAGACCGACTCGGCGGTGCGCATCACGCACCTGCCGACGGGCATCGTCGTGCAGTGCCAGAATGACCGCTCGCAGCACAAGAACCGCGCCGAGGCGATGTCGATGCTGAAATCGAAGCTCTACGAAGCTGAGCTGCGCCGCCGCCAGGCCGAGCAGGACAAGCTCGAAGCCGGCAAGGCCGACGTCGGCTGGGGCCACCAGATCCGCAGCTACGTGCTCGACCAGTCGCGCATCAAGGATCTGCGCACCAACGTCGAAGCCTCGAACACGCAGAAGGTGCTGGACGGCGACCTCGACATGTTCATCGAGGCGAGCCTGAAACAGGGCGTGTAAGCTGCGGCTTGCGCCCACCAAAGCGGATGTATATCCTGTATATACAACAGGAGGCAAGCCATGCTCACACGTGTATTCAAAAGCGGCAACTCATTGGCCGTCCGCATCCCCAAGGAACTCGCCATCGTCGAGGCCAGCCAGGATGTCGAGATCGAAAAAATCGGCGACACGCTGGTGCTGCGCCCGGTCGTCAAACGCAAACTGACCGGGCTGGCCGCAGCGTTCGCCGCCTTCCCGCCGGGTTTCATGGCAGAAGGCCGCGAATTCCATGAGCAGAAAGAGCGTGACTGGAGCGGCCTCGGCGAAAGCGCCGCGGTTCACCAGGACAGTCCGGACTACAAACCGGCGGGCGACAAGTAAGCCCATGCGCTACCTGCTCGACACCAACATCTGCGTTCACCTCATCCAGCGCCATCCGCCCGACCTGCTGCACCGCTTTCAGGAATTCGACTACGGCGATCTGGTTATCTCCGTTGTCACGCTGGCCGAATTGCGGCATGGCGTCGAACGCAACCCCGCCATCAAGAGCGAAGCCGAACACGCGCTGGATACCTTGTTGGCCTATCTTCCCGTGCTGCCGCTCGACAACGCCGTTGCGGTTCAGCACGGCGTTTTCGCCGCAGCAGTGCGCGACCGCCGCCGCGATGCGTTTGACCGGCTGATTGCTGCGCACGCAGCGAGTCTGGGTCTCACGCTCATCACCAACAACGAGGCGGATTTCAGGGACTACCCGGGACTCGTCGTCGAAAACTGGGTTCAGAACACATGACAGGGGTTGCCGGTATTCCCTCTGCCAGGACCGTTCCTGAAACCCTGTCGGAGTTCCTCGCCCCGGGGCTGATCGCGGAAGACATCCCGCCGCTGTTTCCGCTGCTCGCAGCGCGCCCGCTGATCGGCGCACTGATCGCGCTGTTTCGTGGCGGTGACGAGGAGGTGTTGATCCGCCTCATGGTGCTGCGCGAAGTCGGTCTGCGTGCCGACGCGCCAGAATGGACGCCGCGCGAGCTCGAATCGCATTTCGCTTACCTGTCGCAGACCAAGCTCAACACCGTGCTGGCGCGGCTGCGCGAACATGCATTGCTGTTGTGGGACAGCGAGCGTCGCGTTTATCAGCTCTCGACCGAGGGGCGCATGGTGCTGTCTGCGCTGTCGAATCTGCTGGCGTTCAACGCCGAACAGGACGGCGAACTGGGCTTTCTGGCGGCGCAGGTCGCAGCGGGGGCGGCGGTAGGCAAGCTCGCGCCGGAGGCCTTGTCCCACCTTCTGGCGCGGCTGGGTGAACTGGAAGAAGAGTTTGCGCAGGCAGTGGCCTCCGGTTCGGAATTCCGCCTGCGTGCAGCGCAATCAAAACTGGCCTCGGTGCAGCAATGGCTCGACCGCGCCAACGCGGTGATGAAAAACCTCAGCGACGCTGGCCTCGACGACGACAGTTGGCGGCTGGCGCAAAGCATCGGCCAGCGCCAGTCTCGGCTGTTGCGCATGGCGTCGGTGTTCCAGCGCGAACTGGCTGCAATTTCGCGCCAGCAGGTGCATTTGTCACAGGGCGGCTTGTCCACCTCCGAACTCGCGGCATGGCTTAAAACCCAGTCGCTCGACAGCCTTGCCACCTTTACCGATGGGCAACTGGCGACCACGCCGGAATGCAGCTTTGTGCTGCCCGACGTGATGCTCGACAACACCGAGGAATTCGTCGCGCGCGAACAGCCCAACCGCAAAACCTCGGCGATGCCCGCGCCCGCTAAAATCGAATACACCCGCGACGTGCCGCTGGAACCGCCGCGCGAGCTGCTCGAACTCACCCGCATGCTCGCCGGGATGGCATCGTCCGCAAGCATCGCCGATACCGTCGTCGGCGGGCGCTTCGGCGCGGCGTCGTACCGCCTGTCGCTGCTCGCGCTGATCGGGGAAACCAACATCGGCCCCGAACTCGCGCCGCTCGCCGACCTGCCGATCACGCTGGAATGGGATGACGCCATGCAGCCGGTCGGGCGCGGCGAAGTGGCGGCCATCAGCGCCGGGCGCATCCTCCCATCTATTCCTTCAACTCAAGCTGAAGACGAGACCCCCAATGAACACTGACCCCGCCGCCCGCCTGATTGCCCGGCTGCTGGCGCTGCGCTATTTGCCGCGCGAAGACACCGAAGTCCGCCGCCTGCTGGTCGATGCAAGCTTCCGCGACGAAGTCGAAACGCGGCTCGCCGCGAACGGCCTGCGCCTGCTCGCCCAGCCCTTCGCCGCCCACATCTCGGTCGCGCTCGCCCGCGAACACGAGGCCGCCGTGTTCGAGCAGAACGACGCCTGGCAGGCGTCGAACATCGGCCTGCCAAAGGATGCCGCCGCGCTGCTGGTGATCCTGTGGGCGCTCATCATTCTGCCCAAGCGCGAGCGCCAGCTGGCGAGCGAATCGACGCAGGCCGACACGCAAAACGAGCTGTTCGAGACCGTCAAGCTCACGCCCGCCGCGCACGATGCCTCGCGCGGCATTCCCGAGAACGTGTTGCTGGAAGACTACGGCAAGCTGCTCGGCGGCCGCGCCCGGCTCCAGCAATTCGCGCTGCCGCAACTGTCGCGCTTGGGCTTCATCGAACGCCGCAACAAGGTCATTCACGAAGGCCCGCTGCTTGATCTCGCCTTCGACTACGCCGAATTCGCACCACGCATCCTCGAAGGTGCGCTGTCCGACCTGCTCAAACAACGCGGCGTGCTTGAAGAGCACGCGCCTTTGAGCCCGATGCTCGAAGCGCACCCCGATTCGAACCCCGCGCCCGAGGACAACGCCTGATGTTCCGCCTGCTTGAACTTGAAACCGTCCATTGGGATTTCTGGCGCAGTTTCCGGCTGCCGCTCGACGCGTCCATCGTCACCATTTCCGGCCCCAACGGCTCGGGCAAGACGACGCTGCTCGATGCGCTGCGGACCCTGCTCGCGCTCGACTGCTCGAAAAAGCGCGACTACAAACGCTACGTGCGCCGCAACGGCGAAGACTTCTGCTGGCTGCGCGGGGTGATCGACAATCAGCGCCCGCCGGGCAGTAGCCGCCGCCCCTTCGGCCTGCCCTACCAGAGCGACCGCATCACGCTGGCCTGCCGGATCGATAAAAAAGGCGGCGACTGGACGCGCAAATACTGGATCGCCGACGGCGAAGTCGCACTGGCCGACCTCGAACAGCAGGGCGAGGCATTCGGCGTGCGCGACTACCAGCGCATCCTCCACAGCGCCGGCCTCTCGCCCGCCATCGCCCGCGTGCTCTCGCTCGAACAGGGTCAGACCGACAAGCTGTGCGAACTCAGCCCGCGCGAACTGCTCGACCTCGTGTTCCAGGTGTTCGGCGACAAGGACGTGCTCGACCGCTATCAGGAAGCGCGCCACCACCAGGAACACACCACACGCGAACTCGACGCCGGACAAAACCAGCTCGAAGCGCTTGGCAACAATCTCGAAAAACACGAGCAAAAGGTCAATCGCTACCGGGAATGGCAGCGCCTCAATCAGGAGCGCGTCGAACTCGTCAGCGAAATCCGCCCGCGCCTCGAACACAGCCTGCTGCAACGCGAGGCCGACCACGCCGCGCGCACGCTGCTCGCCCAGCGCCGCGACTGGCGCGCCAAACGCGCCGAGCGCGCCGCGCTGCAAATCGAATCCGACGCGCTCGCAGCCACACTCGCGCAGGCACTGCTGCGAAAAGAAGCCGCAGCGGAAAACGAGCGCATCCAGAACGAAGCCCTGAACGACATCAACCGAGAACTTGGCGGCTGGGAAGTGATCGTCAAGCAACAGCAGCGACTGGAAGAGCAGGCGCAAGCCGCCGGCGGACAGGTCGCCGACGCGCGCGAAATCGAGCGCCTGGAATCCCAACGCGCCGATCTGCTGGTCAAGATTGCCAGCCTGCAACAGCGCCAGGGCCAGCTCGACGAAATGCTGGAAAACCTGGCCGCCGGACGCCGCGCCGATCCGCACGATGTGGCGGCTTTCCGCCAAGCCTTATCTCAGGCAGACATCGCCCACCACCTGCTCACCGACGTCGTCGAAATCGTCGATGCGGACTGGCAGCCGGCGGTCGAAGCTGCGCTCGCGCCCTTCGCCCACATCGTGCTACTGCAGCACGCGCGCGACGCCGAACGCGCGATGGCACTCGGCGAAAAACAGCGCTACCGCAACTTCATCGTCCCCGAGTGCGTGAGCGCAGGTCTACCGCCGCAGGGTTCGCTACTCGAAGTGGTGCGCTTTTCCAGCCCTGTACCCGAGTGGTTGTTGCGCACGCTGGAACGCACGCGCCGCGTCGAGGACGTGGCAGCGGGCAGCAAGCTGCCGCGCGGCGAGGACTGGATTACACGAAACGGCTATCTGCGCGAACGGCGCGGTGGCCGCCACGCGGCGCCCGAGCAATTACGCTTCGGCCGCGCCCGGCTGGACGCGCTGCGCGACGAGCGCGCAGCGCTCGACAAGCAACTCGCCCCACTCAAAACGCAGCAGGCCGATCTCGCCAGCAGGATCAACGGCATGAAAGCGCGACTGACCGGCGAAACCGCCGCCGCGCAACTGGCCGCGCGTGCCGCCGAATTCGCCGAAGCGCACACGCAATACGAAGCCCTGGTGCTGCGGCGCCGCGACAACGGCGTGCTGGCGGCGCAGCAGGAACGCGAAGCTGCTGACGACGCCGTCACCGCCGCGCGCAGCCGCCGCACCCGGCTCGACGCCGAACTTGCCCGGCTCGACAAGGACATCGCTGAACGCGAAAACCGCAGCGGGCGCGACGAACAAGTCCGCCGCCGTTTGAAACTGCGGCGCGACCGCCGCCAGATGCCCGCTATCTGGCGCGACGCCGCAGCCAATCAGCAGCTGATGGAAAAATGGCGCGACGCCACCAACGTCGACCGCCGTCTGGCCGAAATCGACGCCCGTTTCGCCGACGAAAGCTGGGAAACCGACGACACCGTCGTCGCCCTGCGCGACAAGATCGCCGCCAACTACCAGCAAATGGAACGCGATCTGGCCACACGCCGCCGCGACAACGAGCTCGCCATCGACCAAACCAGCGCCGCGCGCGAAAACTACATTGCCGTGCTGCGCCATACCGTCGGACGCTACGCCAAAAACCTCAAGACCCTGGGCGAAGTCGCCGGCATTAAGGTCGAGCACGAGGCGGTGGCGCTCGGGAACGACGACGTCACGCTTGCGCAAGCCGGACTGTCGGTGCGCTTCGACTTCGACGCCAAGGGCTTCATGGGGATGAACGACGGCGATGCCTCCGGCGGCCAGCAGGTCATGAAATCGCTGATCCTGCTGGTGGCCCTGATGATGGAAGAGTCGCGCCCCGGCGGTTTTGTTTTCATCGATGAACCCTTCGCGCATCTGGACATCGTCAACATCGAGCGCGTGTCGGGTTTTCTCAAGGCCACCCGCGCGCAATACCTGCTCACCACGCCGGTCACGCACAACGTCAATATCTACGACCCGGCGACGCTGACGCTGGTGACGTTCAAGAAACGTCCAGGCGAGGCCTGGGCGCCGGGCGTAAAGGTACTGATGCGCGAGACCGAACCCGCGCACTGATTGCCCGCCATACCGCACGCCTGGACCATGCTTCGCGTCACCTCGCTCAGTAAAACCCGGCGGCAGCGCCTGTCCGAACAGCCCCCGCGCGGGCTCGACACCCTGCCCGACGACTGGCGCAACCTGCTGAAACGCTGGATCAGGCGCGGCGGCGACAGCCGCTGGGAAACGCTCAAGGGCGACGCGGGCGTCGGTCGGCAGAACCTGGCGCAGGCGCTGCTCGACTGGCTGCTGGAAAACGGCTGGGTGGCGCTGACCGAAAAATTCGAGCGGGCGGAATGGTGGCCGTACCGGGTGCAATTCCTGGAACGCGCGACCCTGCGCGCAGCACTCGGCATCCCGGATGCGGATGCAGCGGCCGCGAACTGGCAAACCGCTCGCAACGCCCTGCCGCCGGATACGCCACTGCTCGACGCGCTCGATACGCTGCCGCCCAAAACCGCGCTGACGCGCGCCGATCTGGCCACCGCGCTCGCCCGTTGGCAGCTTGAACAACGCAGCGGCACCCAGCGCGATTTCGCCTTGTTTGCGCGCGGCGCCACCAAGGCGCTCTCCGATGCCGAATGGAACTGGCTCAACGACGCCATCGACCTGGCCGAATGGGGCATCGAACGCCACACCCCGCTGTTGCTGCTGGCCGCACCCATCGCCCTGCAACTACCCGGCGGCGAATTCAACCTGGCCGCTTGCCCCGACTTTGCCGCCCTCACCCCCGCCACCCTGACCGTCGCCACATCCGCTCGCAATATCCCCGTGCGCTGGCAACTGGTGGAAAACCGCACCAGTTTCGAACGCGTCGCCCGCAACCGCGCACCCGACGCGGGTGTCATCTGGCTGCCCGGGTTTCCCCCCAGTTGGTGGCGTGAAGCCGTAGCGCGCTTGCTGGCCCTGGCCCCCGCACCCGCCGCCATCGCCTGCGACCCCGACCCCGCCGGCGTCGCCATCACCCTGCAGGCCGGCGCCCTGTGGCAAACCGCGGGACTCGACTGGCAACCCTGGCACATGGATATCGCCACCCTGCAACACCTCCCCCACCACGCCCCGCTGACCGCCTGGGATCAGATGCGCATCGCCCAACTTGCGCAAGGCGACTTGCCCGACGTATTGTCGAAATTGCTGGATTACATGAACGCACACAACATCAAAGGCGAACAGGAAGGCGTGCTGTAAAGCGCGCTGCCATCCATGGCTTGCACCCGATCCCGCCGGTCGTAATCCTGTATATACAAGAGGGGACTCCCCCATGCTCACGCGCGTCTTCAAAAGCGGCAAGGTGTTCGACGACAGCGAGTTTCACCAGCACAACAAGGTCTACAACGCCAAGGCCGCCGACCGCTTGGGCGTGGTGTGCCGCTGTACCGCGAGAAGTACGCGCAGAACCTGAAGCGCGGGTTTCCGCGCATCCCGTTCTACACGGATTTCTGGCAGTGGGCAGCCTGGGGCGAGGCGTTGATGGCGCTGCACAGAAGAAGCCCAAGGATCCGACCATTCGCAAGCAATTCGACACCTACCGCTTTGCCGATTACAAGGAAAAGGTGATTGACCTGCTGATGCGCGTCACCACAGTGAACGTGGAAACGGTGCGGATGACGCAGGCGATGCAGACGATGGCGCGGCAAAAGAATGGTGGCGTCATTTTGGCGACAGTGCCATACTGACAACTCATTCAATGCAGGAGGTGATGATGGAATCCGCCATTACCAAACAAGACCGCATCGGCGCGCGCGTCCCCCACGATGTCTATGAAACCTTGTGCCGGGCTGCCGAACTGACGGGCGCCACGGTCAATCAGTTTCTGGTGCAGTCGGCGCTGAAGGAAGCCCAGGCCATTATCGAACGCGAAGAAGTCATCCGCCTGTCGCCGCGCGACTGGAACTGGCTGCTCGAACTGATGGAGAACCCGCCCAAGCCCAACGCCCGGTTGAAGGCTGCCATGAAGCGTTACCAGAAAGCGCAGCAAGACGATGCAGGTACGTACTTTAACTGGAAGCCATGACCGGCAGGGGTTCGACTGCAGTCGCCCGGAACTGAACGACTGGCTGCGGCAAGTTGCCCGCCAGCATCAGGACAAAGGGTTGTCGAAGACCTTTGTCGCCACCCTTGAAGAAGCGCCTGATCGCATTTGCGGGTACTACGCGCTCACGCTCGCCGAGCTTGAAAATCGCCATCTACCAGAAGCCTGGCGCAAGAAACTGCCGCGCCGTATTCCGGGGGTGCGCTTGGGGCGCCTGGCCGTCGCTGGGCAATACCAGGGCAAGGGGCTCGGCGAGTTGCTATTGATCGATGCCCTGACTCGGGCGCAGCGCCTCTACGCCGAGGCGGGCGGCATTGGGCTGTTCGTCGATGCGATTGATGAGCAGGCGGCGGGCTATTACCGGCGCTTCGGTTTCCTGGCGTCGCCCGATAATCCCTTGCTGCTATTCCTGTCGGCCGCGGCAACGGGCTAAGTCAGCCCTCCGCCACCACTGCCAGCACCGCCTCGCCGTAGGCTTCCCGTTTTTTCGTCCCCAGTCCCGAAATCTCGCCCAGCTCCGCCAGGGTGGCGGGGCGGCGCGCGGCGATTTCGCGCAGGGTGGCGTCGTGCAGGATGACGTAGGCGGGGACGCCTTTTTCGTTGGCGGTTTCACGCCGCCAGGCGCGCAGGGCGAGGAAAAGCGGATCTTCGTCGTTGTGGACGCCTTCGCCGGAACTGGGGGCGAAGCGCGATTTTTTGCTGCGTGCAGGTCGCACTTCGATGGCGCGCAGCATGACGGTTTCCTCCCCCCTCAACACCGGCCGCGCGGCGGCGGTGAGTTTGAGCGCACCGTAGGCGGTGTGATCCACCTCCAGCAGCCCGCGCACCACCAGTTGCCGCAGGACGGCACGCCAGACCTTGTCGGTGTGTGCAGCGCCGATACCGAACACGCTCAAGGCGGCGTGGCCGAACTTCTCGACTTTCTCGGTCGTCTTGCCAAGCAGCACGTCGATGACGTGGCCGGCGCCGAAGCGCTGGCCGGTGCGGTAGACGGCCGACAGCAGCTTTTGCGCGGCTTCGGTGCCGTCCCACAGGGTGGGCGGGTTGAGGCACACGTCGCAGTTGCCGCAGGCGTGCGAGGCCTCGCCGAAATAGCTCAACAGCGCGACGCGGCGGCAGCTTGCCGCTTCGCACAGGCCGACCAGGGCATCGAGCTTGGCGTGGCCGATGCGCTTGTGCGCGTCTTCGGCGTCGCCATCGTCAATGAAGCGGCGCTGGGTGACGACGTCCTGCAAGCCCCACGCCATCCACGCCTCGGCGGGCTCGCCGTCGCGCCCGGCGCGGCCGGTTTCCTGGTAATAGCCTTCGACCGAGCGCGGCAGGTCCAGGTGCGCGACGAAGCGCACGTCGGGCTTGTCGATGCCCATGCCGAACGCAAGGGTGGCGACCATGACGACGCCGTCCTCGCGCAGAAATTTTTCCTGGTGGCGGCGGCGCGTGTCGTTGTCCATGCCGCCGTGATAGGCCAGCGCGGTGAGGCCGGCCTGCTTGAGCGCATCGGCGGTCTCTTCGACCTTCTTGCGCGTGCTGCAATAGACAATCCCTGCCTCGCCTTTATGCTCGCCCAGGAAGTCCAGCAACTGGCGGCGCGGGTCGTATTTTTCTGCAATCCGGTAGCGGATGTTGGGGCGGTCGAAACTGGCGACGAACACGCGCGCGGCGCCGAGATCGAGCCGGGTGAGGATTTCGGCACGCGTCGCTGCGTCGGCGGTGGCGGTGAGCGCGATGCGCGGCACCGCGGGGAAACGCTCGTGCAGGGCGGAGAGGCCGAGGTATTCCGGGCGGAAATCGTGCCCCCATTGCGACACGCAGTGCGCTTCGTCGATGGCGAACAGCGCGACCCGGGCCTGCTCGAGCAGACCCTGGAAACGCGGCGTGAGCAGGCGTTCCGGTGCCACGTACAGCAGCTTCAGATTGCCGCCCACGAATTCGCGTTCGACCTGCATCGCCGCTGCGCCGTCGAGGCTGGAATTGAGAAAGGCGGCAGCGATGCCGAGTTCCTGCAGGGCCGCGACCTGGTCCTGCATCAGCGCGATCAGCGGCGACACCACCACCGCGCAGCCCTCGCGCAGCAGGGCGGGAATCTGGAAACACAGCGACTTGCCGCCGCCGGTGGGCATCAGCACCAGCGCGTCGCCGCCCGCCGCGACGGTGTCGACGATGGCGGCCTGCTCGCCCCGGAACGCGGGGTAGCCGAAGACACGGTTGAGGAGATCGAGAGCGGAATCAGGCGGCATGCGGGTAAGAATCGTTGGGCGGGCTGGGTTGATTCTGGTTTTCAGGCTGGGAAATCAGTGTGTCACATCGGCTATAATTGTGTCACGTTTTGCCGCCAGGAGGCTGTCCATGAAAACCCTGACCATCCGCGAAGCCCGCGAAGGCCTGTCGCACCCCGACCAGATGTTCGCCGACAGCGACGAAGTGCTGGTGGTACGGCACGGCGAACCGGTGGCGCGGATCCTGCCGGTCAAGCCTTCGACGCCTGCACGCAAGCTCCCTTCGCTGAAATGGCTGCGCGACCAGATTCCGTTCCAGGAGATCCCGAGCGAACTGCTGATCCGCGAAGATCGCGATGCCCGGGATTGAACGTCCGTGACTGAGGTTTATCTCGACACCAGCGCGCTCATCAAGCTGTACGTGCCGGAAGCCTTTTCAACCGAGGTTGAAAGCTTTGTCGCAGAGGCCGACGCGCTTGTGATCAGCCGTCTGAGCGTGCTGGAATGGCATTGCGCCATGTCGCGCCGCCTGCGTACAGGACTGATTACCGAGGATTACCTGAACACGGCGCGTACCGAATTCACCCGCCATCTGGCCGAAGACTATTTCCGCATCGTGCCCTTCGACGACAGCGTATTGATCGATGCGCTGCATGTGCTCGATAGCGTCAGGCCGGTCCCCTTGCGTACGCTCGATGCGCTTCACCTGACTGCTGCACGCCACGCAGGCGTGACCCGCCTGGCTACCGCCGACCGCGTCATGACCGACGCCGCGGGCCGACTGAACCTAGCCGTAAATTCTTTTTTCGTATGACCCTGCCTACCATGAACAACGAAACCACCGCCCCCGCCCTCGACGAGAACCAGATCATCATGGAGCGCCGCGCAAAGCTCGCCGCAATCCGCGAGACGGGCGTCGCCTTCCCCAACGATTTCGAGCGCCACGACTACGCGGGCAAGCTGGCCGCCGCCCACGGCGACAAAACCAAGGAAGCGCTTGAAGCCGAAGCCATCCAGGTGCAGCTGGCCGGCCGCATGATGCTGAAGCGCGTGATGGGCAAGGCCAGCTTCGCCACCCTGCAGGACATGAGCGGGCGCATCCAGGTCTACATCTCAAACGACCTCACCGGGGTCGACGCGCACGATGCGTTCAAGCACTGGGACCTGGGCGATTTCCTCGGCGTTTCCGGCACCCTGTTCAAGACCAACAAGGGCGAACTGACCATCCAGGCGAAATCGATCCGCCTGCTCTCCAAGGCGCTGCGCCCGCTGCCGGAAAAATTCCATGGTCTGGCCGATCAGGAACAGAAATACCGCCAGCGCTACCTCGACCTCATCACCAACGAGGCCGCGCGAGAAACCTTCATGCGCCGTTCGAAAATCATCCAGAGCATCCGCGAGTTCATGAGCGGCCACGGTTTCCTCGAAGTCGAGACGCCGATGATGCACCCCATCCCCGGCGGCGCCGCGGCAAAACCTTTTGCCACGCATCACAACGCGCTCGACATGGAACTGTTCCTGCGCATCGCGCCCGAGCTGTATCTCAAGCGGCTGGTGGTCGGCGGCTTCGAGAAGGTGTTCGAGATCAACCGCAACTTCCGCAACGAAGGCCTTTCGACGCGGCACAACCCCGAGTTCACCATGATGGAGTTCTATGAGGCCTACCGCGAATACGGTTACCTGATGGACTTCACCGAGGCGCTGATCCGCCACACCGCGGTCGCCGCCACCGGCTCGACCACGGTCACCTATCAAGGCCACACCATCGAGCTCGGCACGCCGTTCGACCGCCTCACCATCGTCGAGGCGATCCGCAAGTACAACCCGCACTACACCGTCGAGCAACTCAACGACCGCGAGTGGCTGCTCGGCCAGTTCGTCGCGATGAAGGCGAAGTACCGCCCGCAGGACGGGCTCGGCGGCCTGCAGCTCTCCTTCTTCGAGGAAACCACCGAGGCGCTGCTGGTCCAGCCCACCTTCATCATCGACTACCCGGCCGAAGTCTCGCCGCTGGCGCGCCGCTCCGACAGCCAGCCCGACATCACCGAGCGCTTCGAGCTCTTCATCACCGGGCGCGAAATGGCCAACGGCTTCTCCGAGCTGAACGACGCCGAGGACCAGGCCGAGCGCTTCATGGAACAGGTGCGGCACAAGGAGGCCGGCGACGAGGAAGCGATGCACTACGACGCCGACTTCATCCGCGCGCTGGAGCACGGCCTGCCGCCCACCGGCGGCTGCGGCATCGGCATCGACCGCCTGGTGATGCTCTTGACCGATTCGCCGAGCATCCGCGACGTTATCCTGTTCCCGCAGATGCGGCGCGAGGGCTGACCGGCTTCCGCTAAAATCGCCCCTCTTCTGCCATCCGTTTTCCAGACCATTATCATGACCGACGCTTTCAACACCTACGATTCCATTTCCACCGCCACCGGCAAGGCGCACTTCGCCTCGCTGAAGAAACTCGAGGCCGCGCTGGGCGTGTCGGTAACGCGGCTGCCGGTGTCGATCCGCATCGTGCTGGAGTCGGTCCTCAGAAACTGCGACGGTGTGAAGGTGACGCCCGAACACGTCAAGCAACTGGCGAACTGGAAGCCCAACGCCGAGCGCACCGAGGAAATCCCCTTCACCGTGGCGCGGGTGATCCTGCAGGACTTTACCGGCGTGCCGCTGCTGGCCGACCTTGCCGCGATGCGCTCCGCTGCACAGAAAATGGGCAAGGACCCGAAGAAGATCGAGCCGCTGGTGCCGGTCGACATGGTGGTCGACCACTCGATCCAGGTCGACGCCTACGGCAGCAGGGATGCGCTCGACCTCAACATGAAGATCGAGTTCGAGCGCAACCTCGAGCGCTACCAGTTCCTCAAATGGGGCATGCAGGCGTTCGATACCTTCAAGGTGGTGCCGCCCGGCGTCGGCATCGTGCACCAGGTGAACATGGAATACCTGGCGCGCGGCGTGATGGAAAAGGACGGCATGGCCTACCCGGATACGCTGGTCGGCACCGACAGCCACACCACCATGATCAACGGCCTGGGCGTGGTGGCCTGGGGCGTTGGCGGCATCGAGGCGGAAGCAGCAATGCTGGGCCAGCCGGTGTACTTCCTCACCCCTGACGTCGTCGGCGTCAACCTCACCGGTCACGTCAAGCCCGGCATCACCGCCACCGACGTGGTGCTGACCATCACCGAGATGCTGCGCCGCGCCAAGGTGGTCGGCAAGTTCGTCGAATTCTTCGGCGAGGGCGCCGCCGCCCTGCCGGTGACCGACCGCGCGACGATTGCCAATATGGCGCCGGAATACGGCGCGACCATGGGCTTCTTCTCCGTCGACGAAGCCACCTGCCAGTATTTCTCCGCCACCGGCCGCTCAGCTGCACAGGTCGACCTGATCCGCGCCTATTACCAGGCACAAGGCCTGTTCGGCATCCCCAAGGCGGGCGAGATCGACTACTCGCAAACGCTCACGCTCGATCTCTCCAGCGTCGAGCCCTCGGTGGCCGGCCCCAAGCGTCCGCAGGACCGTATCGAACTGAGCGCCCTGAAATCCGGTTTCGCCGGCCTGATGGACAAGGCTGCGGCCGACGGCGGCTACGGCAAGGCCGGGGAACTGGGCCAGCGCCACGCCCTGCCCGCATCAAGCCGCGAAGTGATGGATCTGGCCGGCGGCGGCAGCCAGGACGAGCCCCGCCCCGTTGCGGCCCAGGAAGAGGAAATGCTCGACAGCCACCCCTCTCCCGACCACATCGTGGCCGATCCCGCGACCCTTTTCGGCCAGGGTAACGGCAGCCTGGGACACGGCGACGTCGTGATCGCCGCCATCACCTCGTGCACCAACACCTCCAACCCCGGCGTCATGCTGGCCGCCGGCCTGCTGGCGAAAAAAGCCGCCGCGCTGGGCCTGAAGCCGCCGGCGCACGTCAAGACTTCGCTCGGCCCCGGCTCGCGCGCCGTCACCGAATACCTGAAAAGAGCCGGGTTGATGGACGCCCTGGAACAGGTCGGCTTCAGTGTGGTGGGCTACGGCTGCACCACCTGCATCGGCAACTCGGGCCCGCTCAAGCCCGAAATCGAGAAGACCATCGCCGACCATGATCTCGTCGTCGCCTCGGTGCTGTCCGGCAACCGCAACTTCGAGGCCCGCGTGCACCAGGCCGTCAAGGCCAATTTCCTGATGAGCCCGCCGCTGGTGGTGGCGTTTGCCCTGGCCGGCCGGGTCAACATCGACTTCGAAACCGAGCCGCTGGGCACCTCCAGCGCCGGCCAGCCGGTCTACCTGCGCGACCTGTGGCCCAGCAATGCCGACGTCGCCGCGGTGATGAGCGCCGCCACCGACGCCTGCATCTACCGCGACATCTATGCCAACGTCGGCGCCGGCAACCCGCTGTGGGACGGCGTGCCCGCGCCGGCCGGCGCGGTCTACCAGTGGGACGCGAAATCGACCTACATCCAGGAACCGCCGTTCTTTGTCGGCGCCAAGACCACCAGTCCCGCCATCCAGGGCGCGCGCGCGCTGGCGATTTTCGGCGACTCGGTGACCACCGACCACATCAGCCCCGCCGGCGGCATCAAGCCGACCTCGCCGGCTGGCCTGTACCTCAGCGAGCATGGCGTGCAGAAGGCCGATTTCAACAGCTATGGCGCCCGCCGCGGCAACCATGAGGTGATGATGCGCGGCACCTTCGCCAACGTGCGCATCAAGAACCTGATGATCCCCGGAAGCGAGGGCGGCATCACGCTGAAAGGCGGCGAACAGCTGCCGATCTACGACGCCGCCATGCAGTACCAGCGTGACGGTACGCCGCTGATGATCTTCGCCGGCGAGGAATACGGCACCGGCTCCTCGCGCGACTGGGCGGCCAAGGGCACCACGCTCCTGGGCGTGAAGGCGGTCGTCGCCAAGAGCTTCGAGCGCATCCACCGCGCCAACCTGGCCGGCATGGGTGTGTTGCCCTGCCAGTTCAAGGACAGCGTCGATGCCGTTTCCCTGAGGCTCGACGGCTCCGAGACCTTCGACCTCGAAGGCACCGAATCCGGCATCACCCCGCAGCAGGACGTCACGCTGGTGATCCACCGCGCCGGTGGCAGCGTGGAGCGCGTCGCGCTGAAATTGCGCATCGACACGCCGATCGAGGTCGAGTATTACAACAAGGGCGGGATTCTGCCCTTCGTGCTGGGGCAGCTGCTGAGCTGAATCGATCGGGACGGTCAGCCCCCATCCATGGGATGGGGCGCATCGTTGCTACACTAGCCCGGTGGGCCGAATAAAAAAATCCGCGGCCTGACGCGTGTTGCTCGAAATCCACATTGCGCAGGCTAAAGATACTAAAAATATCTTTAACTCTTGTATTGATCCGGCCCATACATTAGCATTGTCTTAAATACTCGTTACACGGGAGCCCATCATGACGAAACGCACTGTATTGATTACCTTGTCCGCCCTGGCCCTTGCCGCACTGCAGACCGGCTGCGGCGAAAAGGCCTTGACCTACCAGGCCGACATCAAGCCGATCCTCGATGCCAACTGCGTGTCGTGCCACGTACCCGGCGGAGACGGCTACGAAAAATCCGGCCTGCGCCTGGACAGCCATGAAGCGATGATGAAGGGGACCAAGTTCGGTGCGGTGGTGGTTCCCGGTTCCAGCGTGAGCAGCACCCTCTACCGCCTGGTATCCGGCCAGGCCGACCCCTCGATCCGCATGCCGCACGGCTCGGCCGCACTGCCCGATGCGGACGTAGCCACCATCGCCGCCTGGATCGATCAAGGCGCGAAGTACTGAATTCCCCACGCGGAGCAACCCCAATGAGCAATCGCGGCTTTTTCCATTTCAGCGCCCTGCCGATGTCGACGCGCATGGTCTACACCATGACGTTGCTGGTGCTGGGTACGGGTTATCTGTTCGCCATGCTGCAGGTGTTTTTCAGCCACGCAGGCCTGGACGGCAACCCCAAGAACATTTCCGCCCAGGATATTCGCATCGCCTATCACGGCAGCGAAAACGACACGCGTCTGGTCACCGCGCTGAAAGGCCCGATGGCGGGGATGCTGCCGGAAGCGGAGCGGGCGGTGATTTTCAAGTGGGTGGACTCGGGCGCCAAGCAGGACGTCTTTGAAAGTGCGGTGAAACCGATTCTGGCCGAACGCTGCCTGGCCTGCCACGACGGCAGCAACCCGCACCAGCCTACCCTGACCAGCTACGAGGAAGTGTCGAAAATGGTGGCCAGGGATACCGGCGCGACCATTCCCACCCTGGTTCGCGTATCGCATATCCATCTGTTCGGCATCACCTTCATCTTCTTCATCGTCAGCAGCATCTTCACCCACGCCTACATGCGTCCGCTGTGGCTGAAATGCGTGATCATCGTGCTGCCCTTCCTGACCATCCTCACCGATATCTTCTCCTGGTACCTGACCAAATGGATCCCGGGATTCGCCTGGTTCATCATCGCCAGCGGCGTTTTGATGGGCCTTTCATTCACGGTGCAGTGGGTCGTCTCGATGTGGCAAATGTGGTTCTACAAACTGCCGGCCGACATTGAGGAATGCGGCGGCATCCTGCCTGTCATCGGGCGCAGCCAGGACTGACCGGCGACGCTAACGTCTGCAGTACAAAACAGGCCAGGTTTACCTGGCTTGTTTGCGATAAAGGGTGCGTTCGCTGATGCCCAGCTGATCGGCCAGCGATTTGCGGTCGCCGCCATGGTGCGCCAGCGCCCATTGCAGATAGCGCAGCGATGCCGGGCCTTTCAAGCATGGGCAAAGGTTTGTGAGAACAGCTCGCTGACCTTGCTCGGCGTCAAGGGTTTGGCGACGACATAACCCTGGATTTCGTCGCAGCCGTTCTGCTTCAGGAACGCAACCTGCTCCATCGATTCCACGCCCTCGGCCACCACACGCAGATTCAGGGCATGCGACAGGCGAATGATGGCGATGGCAATCTCGGCGTCGTCATTGTCGGTCAGCACGTCATCCACAAAGCTCTTGTCGATTTTCAGGGCGTCGATCGGCATCCGCTTCAGCTGGCCCAGGTTGGAGTACCCGGTTCCAAAATCATCGATGTAAATGTGCAGGCCGCGCTGACGCAGGCCTTCGAGGATTTCGAACGTTCGCGCAGGATTCTCCATCGCCGCGCTCTCGGTCACTTCCAGTTGCAGGTACGCGGTATCCATACCCGTTTCCTTCAGAATGGCGTCAAAATCTTCAATCAGCCGCGCGTCGGAAAGCTGGTGTGGCGACAGGTTGATCGCCACCGGCGGCGGGTTGAGTCCGGCATCGCGCCAGGCGACCCACTGGACGCACGCAGCGCGTGTCGCCCAGCGACCAATCGGAACGATGAGGCCGGTTTCTTCCGCCACCGGGATGAACTGGTCGGGCCAGATGATGCCGCCCGAGCGGGTCAGCCAGCGAATCAGCGCCTCCAGCCCCACCACCTTGCCGCTGGCAAGATCGACCTTGGGCTGGTACATCAGCGCCAGCTCATTCCGCCCGAGCGCCTGGCGCAGGCCGGTTTCCAGGGTCAGCTGCTGCTGCGCAACGGTGTTCAGTTCGTCGCTGAAATACTCGAACCCGCTGCGTCGCTGTTTGGCCTGATACATCGCCAGGTCGGCCTGGCGCAGCAGGGTGTTGGCGTCCAGGCCATCGTCCGGATACACGCTGATGCCGATGCTGGCGCCGATGGCATAACGTCGCTGCCCCAGCTTGAAGGGTTCGACCAGCGCCTGGTTCAGCTTGCGCGCCACCCGGCTGGCGACGCGCGAGGCCGGCGGATGGTTCAGGATGACGGCAAATTCGTCCCCACCCAGACGGGCGACGAAATCATCGGCACGCAACTGTTCGTCCAGCCGCCGGGCCACGATGCCCAGCACCTGGTCACCCACCTCGTGCCCTTGCGAGTCGTTGATATGCTTGAATCGGTCCAGGTCGATGAACAGCAATGAAACCTGGGATTTCTCGCGCTGCGCGCGCGCCAGCGCATGGCCGAGGAAATCCTGGAAATACGAGCGGTTGGGCAATCCGGTCAGTGGGTCGTGGTTGGCCAGCATGTCCAGCCGCATTTCGGAATAACGGCGCTCGGTCAGGGCGGCCGCCACGAACAGGCCGCCCAGCGCCATGGTGATCATGCTGACCTGCAGCGCAAACACGTCGCGCGGCGGCGTGGCGCCGTTGATCCCGCCATACGAGACGAAGGTCACACCCATCACGATGAGCGCCGCCAGGAAAATGGCCAGGCTTGCCCCAGTCACCGAAAACCGCAGGGCTGCCCACAGCACCGCAGGCATCATCACAAACAGAACGATCTCCGCGGGGCGCAGGGGCTCGGCGTAATGCATCATCGCCAGCGTCAACGCCAGCATGCCGAGGATCAGCACCAGACCTTCCAGCCGCGCGGCCCGGTTGGTCGGCAGCAAGTCCCAGCGCGCTGCCGTCAGCAGCAGGGGCGCGATCAGGAACACCCCCAGCAAATCGCCCAGCCACCACACCCACAACCCGCGCAACACCATCGCGGCAGGCAGGTCGCCATAGAGATTCAGGCTGAACACGCCGGTCAGCGCGCTCACTGCGCAGCCAAGCGGGGCCGCGACCAGGGCGAACTTCGCCACGCTGGATACGTAGTCGAGGGCGGAACTGAAGGGCTGAAGATAACGCGGCAGGGTGCCCATGACCCATGCCCCGGCTGCCGCACCGAGTGCGAAACGGAATGCGTCTTCCAGCGGCATGATCTGGCTGTTGATCATCAACGAGCCCAGCAATACGCCCACCACCCCTGACGCACCGAAACGCAGGCTCGCCATCGCGCCGACGCCCGCCGCCAGCCAGACGGCGGCGACCGTACCGGCAATATAGGTCGAGAGTTTGAGGCTGAGCCAGCCGGCCAGCGCATACGCCAGAGCCGTCAACCCGGTAACCAGCGCAAAGCGCCGGATTGCGGCGGGACCGGGCAGCGGCAAGCGGGCCAAGAGGAAACCGTTTACGGCGAAGGATCGAGCTCGGCGCGCACCGACTCCAGGGCGTCCTTGAGGGTTTCCTCGGACAGGCCGTTGAGCTGTTCGGCCAGCATTTCGGCCGCGTCGATGGTGTCGGCTTCATCAGGCAGGCTGTCGGTGTCGAGATTGGCGACGAACACCGCCGCCGCGCCCGTCACCTGCAGCAACTGGCGGCGCTCGCTCATCAACATCTCGATTTCGTCGCGCAATAGACGGACTTCATCTTCCTTCATGGCGTGCAGGGTCATGCGTGTCTCCTAGATTCCGGTCAGCCGAACAGGGTTAATACCCCGGTGTAGCCATACAAACGATTGTGGGATATTTCGCCATTGGCAAAAAAACCCACCAGCGGGAAATCGCCCAGGGTGTCGCGTATCAGTCCAAGTTCGCGATTGGGTGCGCCGAACATATGCTGGCCGCGCCCCAGGCAGGAATAATACACGCCGCCCCGGATCGGCGCGTTCAGTTGCGCTCCGATTGCGGCGAGCATCCGTTGCAGGTCGTCTTCGGCGCTTTGCTGGTCGCGCCTGCAGAACAGCACTTCGTCTCCCAGCTCGACGTGTTCGCCGATCGCAACCAGGTTGTTCTGCGGGTCGACGCCCAGGATATTGCGCACCAGGTAATCGCCGGTATCCGAGCCTCGCACCGGCAGGCCGACAAAAATATAGCCGGCAGCACGCCGCAGGTCGCGCGCCAGCACTTCGCCGATTTCCTCCTTCATCACGTCCAGCGCCGGACGGTGATCGAGGCTGCCGATGATGTTCTTGTTGGCGCTGGTGATGCGGTGGCGCGGCCCCAGCGGCGAGATCCCCTGCGTCAGCCGCGTCGCCAGTTTCACCCGCTCGCCGAACAGCACGCCGGACAGCCCGCCGCTCACCACGTCGTCGCTGATCTGCGCGGTCTCGCCGCGCGAGCTCGACAGCCCGCCGACGACGAACCCGCTCGTCACGTGCGCGGAGAGGCCCTCGATCAGTTCCTGGATGCGGCTGTTCGCCGGGTCGCCATGGACGATGGCGAAATAGGCGTCCGACGGCTGCGCCTCGATGTCCTGCGGCAAACGCAGCACCGGCAGCATGCTGAAATCGGCAGGCTCGAATTCGCCCAGCATCACGGCCATCGCCGGTGTTTCCAGGTACTCCGCGCCGGTGGCACAGACTCCTACGCCGACACTGCCGGTCCAGTGCGGCACCCCGGTCGCGCTTCTGAAAAAGGCCAGAATCGCGTCGAGTTCACCGGCGAAGGCGTCCGACACATACAGAAAACCCAGGGTCGCCCCTGCCGGAATCGCGCCCAGCTGGTTCATGCAGGCCTGGGCGGCATGGGTCCAGTCGGCATCTGCGGCGTGGGCATACTTGAAAGGGGAATTCATGGGCGCGGCATCAATATAGGATCACATCAGTAGCCCGTCTGGCTGCTGTGCGGCAGTTCACCCTCGCCAAAGAAGTTCCACAGCAGATGGGCCACCACCTCGGGCGCAATCACGGTGTGCTGGTTATGGCTTTCCTGAAGCGCCGCGCGCAATTTCCTGCGCAATTCGGGGTCGCCGGTCAGGTCGAAAATGATGTCGACTTTCGAACCGAGCGTCACCACCTCCATCGCATCCTTGAAAACCGGCACCTTGCTGTGAAGGAAACCCAGCGCAACCGGCGACTCCAGATCACGGTGCGCGACGGCAACGATCTCGACGTTGACGTGCTCTTCCTGGATTTTTTCCAGAAAATGCTCCGCAAACTTTTCCCCGACCTCGCCCAGCCCCAGCAGGGCTACTTTGACAACATGACTCATGCAACGACTCCTCTTATGATTTATGGTTGGAAACGGCAGAAGCCGTTGATTTTTCGTTTTCGCGCGCAAAATCTCCGGATCGCGGGATCGCCCGCTGGCGAATTTCAGGCGCACCGGAAGCATACGTACCCTGCCGCCGCCTGTCGATACCGGCAAACCTGACGGATCTGCGTGTTCATCCCGGACAGGCCAGACGATATGATTGGGGGCTCGCAACCCCTGACGCACCCATGCCCGACCTCGATCCGCTCTTTCCGCCTATTTCCCCCTACGCCAGCGGCATGCTGGACACGGCAGGCATCCACCGCATCTACTGGGAGACCTCCGGCAATCCGGCGGGCATCCCGGTGCTGTTCGTGCATGGCGGGCCCGGCTCCGGCACCTCGCCCCAGCAGCGGCGCTTCTTCGATCCGGCACGCTACCGCATCGTCCTGTTCGACCAGCGCGGAAGCGGCCGCTCGACGCCGCACGGAGAACTCGCCGACAACACCACGCCGCATCTGATCGCCGACATGGAAGCGCTGCGGCGCGAACTCGGCATCGAACGCTGGCTGGTGTTCGGCGGCTCGTGGGGCTCGACCCTGGCGCTCGCCTACGCCGAGGCGCACCCCGGGCGCTGTTCAGGCCTGGTGCTGCGCGGCATCTTCCTGTGCCGCACAAGCGAGATCGACTGGTTCCTCTACGGGATCCGCGCCTTCTTCCCCGAGGCGCAGCGGCAGCTGGCGGAGTTCATCCCGCTAGACGAACGCCACGATCTGCTCGGCGCCTATCACCGCCGCCTGGTCGATCCCGACCCGGCGGTGCACCGGCCGGCCGCCCATCGATGGGCCACCTTCGAGGCCTCCTGTTCGACCCTGCTGCCCAGCCCCGAGCTGGTCGCCGCGTTCGGCGACGAAAAGACCGCGCTGTCGCTGTCGCGCATCGAGGCGCACTATTTCGTCAACCACATCTTCCTGCCCGACAACAGCCTGCTCGCCAACGTCGAGTGCATCCGCACCATTCCGGCCGTGATCGTGCAGGGACGCTACGACGCCGTCTGCCCCATCGTGTCGGCCGACGAGCTGGCGCGCGCCTGGCCCGAGGCGCGCTATGTCATCGTGCCCGATGCCGGCCATTCGGCATTCGAGCCGGGCGTCTGTCGCGAACTGGTCGCCGCGTGCGACCGCTTCGCCGAAACCGGAGCATTCGACCGATGAGCCTGTCGCCTTACGTATTCGACGCCAGCGCGGAGAACTTCAACCGGCTGGTGCTGGAAAACTCGCACAAGGGCCCTGTGCTGGTGCACTTTTGGACCCCCAAGGCCGGCCCCTGCTTCATCCTGATGCCGCGCCTGGTCAAGCTCGCCAGCGAATACGGCGGCAAGTTCCTGCTGGTGATGCTGAACGCCGACGAACTGCCCGAACTGGCGCGCCGCTTCAGCGTGAATTCGGTGCCGACGGTGAAGTTCTTCTGGCGCGGCGAGGTCGCCCACACCATCCACGGCGCCGACCCAGACAGCGGCTTCCGCGCAGTGCTCGACCGCTTCATCGCCGGCGACGCCAACCGCGCCCACGCGCTGGGCGTGGCGGCCTGGCAGTCGGGCAATATCCAGCAGGCACGCATGCTGCTCGCCAATGCGGCGATGGCCGAGCCTGACAACCTCGCCATCCCGCGCGACCTCGCCAAGCTGCTGTGGGCCGAGGGCGAGGGCGAGCAGGCGCAGGGGCTGCTCGACAGCCTGCCGCCCGAGGCACGCAGCGACGCCGCCATCGCACCGCTTTACGCCCACCTGAATCTGGCCGAGACCGCGCGCCTGGCGCCGCCGCTGGATGATCTGGAAACCCGCATCGCGCGGAACCCGGCCGACCTCGACGCCCGCTACCAGCGCGCCGCCGTGCTGCTGGCGGCGGACGATTTTGCCGGCGCGATGGACGAGCTGCTTGCCATCGTCCGCACCGATCGCGGCTTCCGCCACGACATCGCCCGCACCAGCCTGCTGGCGCTGTTCGACCTGCTGGGCAGCGCACATCCGCTGACGCGGCAGTACCGTCAGGCCTTGTCCGAATCGCTGCATTGAGCTTCGATCACCCGGCCTTTTCGCCCTACCGGGAATTGATCGACGCGCTGGATCTGACGCGCGCGAGGCCTTCGCTGGACGCACTCAACGCACTGGCCGCCGCGCGCGGCACGACGCAGGCGCGCGGGCTGCCGCTGCGCTTTTTCGCCCCCAACGGCCGCCTGTCGGCGCGCGATTACGAAACCCATATCCTGCACACCGGCCAGGTGCCGACCCGCGCCGACACCTGGCACGACGTGCTGAATGCGATGGTGTGGCTACGCTTTCCGCGCTTCAAGGCGGCGCTGAACGCGGCCCACGGCGAGGCCATCGCGCTTGAGACCGACGCCCGGCGCGGGCGCCGGCGCGACGCGCTGACGGTGCTGGACGAGTCCGGCGTGTGGGTGATCAGCCGCGACCCGGCCTTGCCCGAATGGCTGGCCGGGCGCGCTTGGCAGGCGCTGTTCTGGGAAGCGCGCGCCCGCGTGGAAAGAGACATGCGCTTCGTGGTGGTCGGCCATGCGCTGCTGGAAAAGACGCTGGCGCCCTACCCGGCTATGACCGGCAAATGCCTGACGCTGATGTCGGATTCGCTCGACCCCGACGCCGCCGATGCGCGGGCTGCCGCCGCGCTCGGAACCGCCGACACCCCGCGCCAGCTTGCGCCGTTGCCGATACAAGGCATACCCGGCTGGGATGCGGTCAACGGCTGCGCCGCCTATTACGCCGATGAGTCGATTTTCCGCCCCGCTCGCGTCAGGGCCTCATGAGCCCCCGCACACCTGCTTGAACACGGGATCCTCCTGCCTGATAGGCTGCCAGGTGGCATCGCGCAGGCGCACCGCCAGATGTTCGATCAATGCGTCGCCATCGGAAAACACGGCGTGCGACAGCGTGGCGATGCGGCGGCTGCGGCAGTCGATCACGCGCCTTGCCAGCACCTCGCGCAGCGGGCGCTGGCTGTACGCATCGACTTGACCGCCGCGCAAGCTGCGCCGCTCCCGGAAGCTGACGCGATCGCTGTTGCGCTGCAAGCTGGAACGGTCGATCGCGACCACTTCGGCGGGGGTTTCAAGCGCCACCTGCCAGGTTTCGCTCGCCAAGCCCGACGCGGCCAGCAGGCAAGCGGCCATGCCGAGCAGCGCCCGCATCAACTTGCTATGGCGGGCAATTCGCCACCGGCGACCCAGGCCTGCGCCAGATCGAGCTCATCGAACAGGCGGATGTCCGCCGACATGAACAGGCGGTTCACCCACATGCTCCAGGCCACCCACTGGTCGCCGGTCAGGATGGCAATGCGGCCGAAATCGTTCCTGTGCTCGCGCGAGAATTTCAGTTCCTCCCACGCCACGTCGACGCTGTATGACAGCATGTCGCGCAGGTCGAACAGCAGGTTGACCGTGCCCTGAAACTGGATGCCGTAGCACACCGCCTGTTCGAATTCGCGGTAATCGTCCAGCGTGAACTGGCCCATCACGGTGACGGCAATCTGGTTGTCCTTGATGTTCAGGCTGATCATGGTGCGCTCCTCTGGAATGTGTTCCAACTATAGCGAATCGGGCCGGGTTGGGGTGGACGCGCGCACCGCCCACACGCCGGCTGCCGCCACCAGCGCCATGCCGATCCAGGCCAAGAGCGGCAGCCTCTCGCCGAACAGCAGCACGCCGTAGAGGGCAGAAAACCCGACCGTGGTGTAGGCCAGCGAGCCGACGGTCAGCGTGCGGCCGCGATGGTAGGCGCGCGTCAGCGCCAGCTGCGCCACCGTGGCGGTGACGCCGATGCCGACGAGCCATGGCCAGTCGCCCGCTTGAGGAATGTGGAATCCGGCCACCACCATCCAGGTCGCGCCGCCCGCGGTCGAGATCAGGGTGAAATAGAACACCACCCGCCATTCGGATTCGCCCAGCCTGCCCAGATTCTTGACGTTGACATAGGCCACCGCCGCCAGCATGCCCGACGCCAGCCCGGCCAACGCCGGCAGCCAGGCCTGGCCCTGTACCTGCGGCCGCAGCAGCAGCACGATGCCGGAAAAGCCCAGCAACACCGCGCCGACGATGCCCCGCCCGTGGCGTTCGCGCAGCCACCAGGCAGACAGCGCGGCGAGGAACAGCGGCGCGGTGTAGTTGAGGGTGACCGCGGTGGCGAGCGGCAGCCGCGACAGCGCGTAGAAAAACAGCACCAGCGCGGCAAAGCCCGACAGCCCGCGCCAGAAATGAGCTCTGAAATGAGGCGTGGCAAGCGGCGCCAGCAGCCGGCGCTGGTGAAGGGCAATCACACCCCAGATCGCAAGCAAGCCGAACGCCGAGCGGTAGAACACCAACTCGGCCGGGGAAAAGGTGGCGGACGCGTGCTTCACCAGCACGCTCATCAGCGCAAACAGCGCTGCCGCCACCAGCATCCAGCTCGACTTCATTCGGGGCAATCGAAAAAAACGGGCGGTATCGACCGCCCGTGATGCATTTGAGAAAGGCTCATTTCAGGTGCGGCTCGATCTCGCGCCGCAGGAAAGCATGGAAGTGCATCATGCCGTCTTCCAGCGGCGACTGATACGGGCCGGTTTCCGAGATGCCCTGCTGATAGAGCGCACGTCGCCCCTTGTGCATGCGCTCGCAGATGTCCTCGTCTTCCACCGCGGTCTCGTGATACGCCGCCTGCTCGGCCTCGATGAAGGCGCGCTCGAACAGCGCGATGTCCTCGGGGTAATAGAACTCGACGATATTGCTGCACGACTCCACTCCGGTCGGCACGATCGACGACACCACCAGAACGTGCGGATACCACTCGACCATCAGGCCGGGGTAGTAGGTCAGCCAGATCGAGCCGTGCGCCGGCACCTTGCCCTGGTCGTACGCCAGCACCTGCTCGTGCCATTTCTGGTACACCGGGGAGCCCGCCTTGGATAAGCCGCGATTGACCCCTACTGTCTGCACCGACCACCAGTCGCCGTATTCCCACTTCAGGTCGTCGCAGGTGACGAAATGGCCGAGGCCGGGGTGATACGGCGCGACGTGATAGTCCTCGAGATACACCTCGATGAAGGTCTTCCAGTTGCAGGCGTAATGCGTCACCTGCACGCGGTCGAGCATGAAGCCTGAGAATTCCAGTTCGCGCGCCGCCTGCATGCCGGCCAGATCGGCCTGCACATCGCGTTCGCCGGCGAACAAAAGGCCCTGCCAGTTCTGCAGGCCGGTGCGGTTGAGGTTGAGGCAGGGATTGCCGGGAAACTCCGGTGCGCCCATCAGCCTGCCCTGGCTGTCATAGGTCCAGCGGTGAATCGGGCAGACGATGTTGTTGGACGGCAGTTTGCCGCGCCCGGTCAGCATCAGCGCCTGGCGATGGCGGCAGACGTTCGACAGCAGCTCGATGCCCGACCCGCTGTTGACCAGCATTTTCGCGCCGTCGAACATTTCCAGCGCATGATAGTCGCCCGGCTCGGGCACCATCAACTGGTGGCCCGCATAGCCGGGACCGTGCTCGAACAGGTGTTTCAGTTCCAGCGCGTAGATGGCTGGATCGAAGTACCAGGAAACTGGCAACTGAGGCGAAGTTAGCGACAAGGCGCTGGATTCGGCGAGATCGCTCATGGCGTACCCTACTCAAAACCAAGCCCCCTCCAGCAATGACACTGGAGCGGCAAGATGACCCACCGGATTAACGGATGAACCCCCGCAAACAAGCAGGGAAAGCGTGAAATTCTAGCACAGGCAATCATCCCGGATGAGGCGCCTCTGCGCCGAATTTGTTAAAGTATCGCTCTTTCTCCGCCGGGTTCGATTTCATGGCCAAGTCCCGCGCCGCCACACTCCCCAAAGATTACGAGTCCGCACTGGCCGAACTGGAAGCCATTGTGGCCGAAATGGAATCCGGCCAGCTGCCGCTGGAAGCTTCGCTGACAGCCTATAAGCGCGGCGCCGAGCTGCTGCAGTATTGCCGTCAGCAACTGGCCGATGCGGAGCAACAGGTGAAGATTCTGGAAAACGGCGCCCTGCAGCCCTTCAAAACCGAAAACACCGATGACTGATTTTTCCGCCTGGACGCAAGGCTGCCAGGCGCGCATGGAAAGCGTGCTGGCCGAATGGCTTCCCCCTGCCAATATTGCCCCGCAGCGCCTGCACGAAGCGATGCGCTACGCAGTGCTGGGCGGCGGCAAGCGCGTGCGCCCGCTACTGGCGTTTGCCGCCGGCGAGGTCACGGGTACCGACCCTGATCGCGTGCAGCATGCCGCCGCCGCAGTCGAACTGATCCACGCCTATTCGCTGGTGCACGACGACATGCCGGCGATGGACAACGATGCGTTGCGGCGCGGCAAGCCCACCGTGCATATGGAATTCGACGAAGCCACCGCCCTGCTGGTGGGCGACGCGCTGCAAAGCCTGGCGTTCGACATCCTCGCCGCGCAGCCGCTGGCAAACGATGCGGCAACTCAACTCAACATGGTGCAACTGCTGGCGCAGGCGGCCGGCTCGCGCGGCATGGCCGGCGGCCAGGCGATCGATCTCGCCAGCGTGGGCAAGCCGCTCGATCTCACCGAACTCGAATTCATGCACATCCACAAGACCGGCGCGCTGATCCGCGCCTCGGTGCTGCTGGGCGCGCAGTGCGGCACGCCGACCGCAGCAACGACCGCGGCGCTCGACCATTACGCCAAGTGCATCGGACTGGCCTTCCAGGTGGTCGACGACGTGCTCGACGCCGAAGCGCCCACCGCCACGCTGGGCAAGACTGCCGGCAAGGATGCCGCCAACAACAAGCCGACCTACGTCAGCCTGCTCGGCGCGGCGCGCGCGCGCGAACTGGCGCAGGAACTGCGCGCCGACGCCCACGCCGCGCTGGCCGGTCTCGGCGCGCCCGCCGCACGGCTGCGCCAGCTGGCCGACTTCGTGATCGAGCGGACGTTCTGACATGACCACACCCCTGCTCGACACCCTCGATACACCCGCCGACCTGCGGGCGCTCGCGCCTGACGACCTGCCAAAACTCGCTGCCGAGCTGCGCGAATTCCTGGTGGAATCGGTCGCCCGGACCGGCGGCCACCTCGCCTCCAACCTGGGCACGGTGGAACTCACCATCGCCCTGCATTATGTGTTTGATACCCCGACGGATCGCATCGTGTGGGACGTCGGCCACCAGACCTATGCGCACAAGATCCTGACCGGACGCCGTGCAGCGATGGCCGGCCTGCGTCAGCCGGGCGGCATCGCCGGCTTCCCGCGCCGCGCCGAGAGCGAGTTCGACGCCTTCGGCACCGGTCATTCCAGCACCTCGATCTCGACAGCACTCGGCATGGCCGAGGCCTTCCATCAGCTGGGTTCCGACCAGCGCGCGGTGGCGGTCATCGGCGACGGCGCGATGACCGCCGGCATGGCGTTCGAGGCGCTGAACAACGCCGGTGCCACCGACCTGCCGCTCCTGGTGGTGCTGAACGACAACGACATGTCGATCTCGCCCAACGTCGGTGCGCTCAACAACTACCTGGCGCGCCTGATGTCGGGCAAGTTCTATGCCGCCGCCCGCCGCGCCGGCGAGAAAGTGCTGTCCGTCGCGCCGCCAATCCGCGAACTGGCCAAGCGCGCCGAGGAACACATGAAGGGCATGGTGACGCCGGGCACGCTGTTCGAGGAATTCGGCTTCAACTACATTGGCCCGATCGACGGCCACGACCTCGACGTGCTGCTGGACACACTCTCCAACATCAAGCAGTTGAGCGGCCCGCAGTTCCTGCATGTCGTCACCAAAAAGGGCAAGGGCTACGAGCCCGCCGAAACCAATCCCTGCCTGTATCACGGCGTGTCGCGCTTCGACCCCGCCGCCGGGATGGCCGAAAAATCCGGCGGCAAGCCCACCTACACCCAAGTGTTCGGCGACTGGCTGTGCGACATGGCCGCCGCCGATACGCGGCTGGTCGGCATCACCCCGGCGATGCGCGAAGGCTCCGGCCTGGTGCGCTTCTCGCGGGAGTTTCCCAAGCGCTATTTCGACGTCG
This sequence comes from uncultured Gammaproteobacteria bacterium, assembly GCA_947085345.1. GTDB lineage: Bacteria > Pseudomonadota > Gammaproteobacteria > Burkholderiales > Thiobacillaceae > Thiobacillus. The sequence goes on from CAMTWC010000048.1 coordinate 32,922, forward strand.
GCATCGCCGAGCAGCACGCGCTGACCTTCGCCGCCGGACTCGCCTGCGAAGGCATCAAGCCGGTAGTGGCGATTTACTCCACTTTTTTGCAGCGCGCCTACGATCAGCTGATCCACGACATCGCCCTGCAGAGTCTGCCGGTGATGCTGGCGATCGACCGCGCAGGCCTGGTCGGTGCCGACGGTCCGACGCATGCCGGCAGCTTCGACCTCTCTTTCCTGCGCTGCATTCCCAACCTGCTGATCGCCGCGCCTTCGGACGAGAACGAGTGCCGCCGCCTCTTGACCACCGCCTTCCTGCACGACGGCCCCTCGGCGGTGCGCTATCCGCGCGGCAGCGGCGCCGGCGCCGCGATCGACTCCGGCCTCGAAGCGGTCGAAATCGGCAGGGGCGTGCTGCGGCGCAGCGGCCGCGACGTGGCGCTGATCGCCTTCGGCAGCCTGGTCGCACCCGCGCTTGCCGCCGCCAAGGCGCTCGACGCCAGCGTGGCCGACATGCGCTTCGTGAAGCCGCTGGACGTCGACCTGCTGCGCGAACTGGCGCAAGGCCACCGCCTGCTGGTCACGCTGGAGGAAAACGCGGTGGCGGGCGGCGCCGGCGCCGGGGTGGCCGAAGCGCTGGCCGAACTCGGCATGCCGGTACCGGTGCTGCACCTGGGTCTGCCCGATACCTTCATCGAACATGGCGACGCGGCGAAGATGCTGGCGGACTGCGGGCTGGACGCGGCGGGAATCGAGGCGGCCGTGCGCCGGCGGATAACCCTATTACCCGAGTAGTTTACTCAACTATTCTGGCAGTTTATACTGAGTCTAAACTGCATCATCACAGGAGCCAGCCATGAACCAGATTTGCGACAACGCCGTTTGCATGCCCGACGTGCAAAGTTCGGCTGACACGCGACAAATCGCCATCAACAAGGTCGGCATCAAGAGCATCCGGCACCCGGTTCGCGTGGCGGACAAGAACGATGGTGTCCAGCACACCGTCGCCAACTTCAACATGTACGTGTACCTGCCGCACAATTTCAAGGGCACGCACATGTCGCGCTTCCTCGAAATCCTCAACACGCGCGAACGCGAGATTTCGGTCGAGAACTTCGAAGACATGCTGCGCCAGATGGTCAAACGCCTGGAAGCCGAATCGGGCTACATCGAAATGACCTTTCCCTACTTCATCAACAAGTCCGCGCCCGTTTCCGGCGTGCAAAGCCTGCTCGATTACGAAGTCACCTTCATCGGTGCAATCGAGAACGGCCAATACACCCATACCACCAAGGTGCTGGTGCCGGTGACCAGCCTGTGCCCGTGCTCGAAGAAAATCTCCGATTACGGCGCGCACAACCAGCGCTCGCACGTCACTGTCACCGCGAAGACCAACGGCTTCCTGTGGATCGAGGACCTGGTGCGCAAGGTGGAAGACCAGGCTTCGTGCGAGCTTTTCGGCCTGCTGAAGCGGCCGGACGAGAAATACGTCACCGAGCGCGCCTACGACAACCCGAAATTCGTCGAGGACATCGTGCGCGACGTCGCCGCCGCGATGAACGCGGAGCCGCTGATCGATGCGTATGTGGTTGAAGCCGAGAATTTCGAGTCCATCCACAACCACTCTGCATATGCGCTGATCGAGCGGGACAAGACCAAGCAGTAGGGGTTGGCTGCTGCTTTCGTTCTACCGTTACGCCTCCTGCCCCCTATGCAACCTGAGGGTGTATGCACTTGCGCAAAGACAACCCGGATGGCACGCGCAGGGACTGGACATACTGGCGGTATTCCAGTCACCCGCTGACAAGATGTGGCAGTACCTGGGAAACCGCTCGGTTGGAAAACTGGATCGAACGGCTGTAGACAACTTGCTCCCGTTCAACCAGCGAGAACCGCCCCTACAAAGCACAAATCACAAATCAGTAGCGCTGGATCAGCGTCATCGTCTGCCCATCGCGCCGCATTTCCATCCGGTTGAGAAAGCTCATCCCCAGCAGCGGCACATCCAGGCCGGTTTCCACCACCAAGCCGTCCACCTGGTTGAGCGTAATGCCGCCAACCTTGACGGTATTGAACTTGACGCGCCAGGCGGGAACCATGCCCGCTGCCGTACCGACACCGACGGCCTGCCCCGCTCTGTAGTCGAGGCCGATGCGTTTGGCTTCGGCCGCATTGATGGCGATGCTGGTGGCGCCGGTGTCTACAAGGAAGCTCACCGGGTAGCCGTTGAGCGACCCGGCGGCGGCAAAGTGTCCGCGCGCGTCGGCGGTGAGCGTCACGCTCTGGCGCTCGCCCGCCGCTGCCCCGCCGGCGAACGACTGCCCCATGCTCAGCGTGCGGCGCTTGCCGTCGACGTCGAAGCTGGCGCTGTCCGAATCCGCGGCGAGCAGTTTCACCCCGCCCATCGTCTGCCCCACGCCCAGCGTGCGCGGCTTGCCGCCGTCGATGCTGACGATGGCTTTGTCCTTGAAGAGGCCCACTACCGAGACGCTCGTCGCCCATGCCATCGTGCAGGCGAACGCGCCTGCCGTTAAGATGAGCGTGATTGTTGCCGCTTTAGCGGCTTTACAAACACGGCCTGCCCCTAGCGGGTAAAGCGCACCTGTTTTTTGCTTGAGAGCCATCATGCATCCTGTTCTGATTTTTTGTCATTCC
>CAMTWC010000049.1:0-39637 GCA_947085345.1 uncultured Gammaproteobacteria bacterium
GTTCGCCACGTAGTCGGCGGACTCCTTGCCGCCGCCCCACTTCGTCAGCGTGTCGGCCGCGATCGCGATGCGGCCCGCCTTCCTGACGACGGTGACGGTGGTCATGGCTTAGGCAAAATGGCAGACGTAGTGGTACGGCTCGCCGGCGACCTCGATGTCGAAGCTGGAATTGCCCGGCACGCTGAACGACTGTCCGGCGCCATAGGCTTTCCACTCGCTCTCGCCGGCCAGCTTGACGCGGCATGCACCCGCCACGGTTTCCATGATTTCCGGTGCGCCGGTATTGAAAGTAAGCGTGGCCGGCATGATCACGCCGACCGATTTTTTGCTGCCGTCGGCGAACTGCACGGTATGCGACACGCACTTGCCGTCGAAATAGACGTTGGCTTTCTTGATCACGCTGATGTTGTCGAACTGGGACATGTTTATTTTCTCCGGGCGTCGAGTTTCGCTGCGATGCGCATGCGCAGCGCGTTGAGCTTGATGAAGCCGCCTGCATCCTTCTGGTCGTAGGCGCCGGCGTCGTCCTCGAAGGTGGCGATGGTCGAATCGAACAGCGAATCGCTCTTCGAGTCACGGCCGGCGACGATGACGTTGCCCTTGTAGAGCTTCAAGCGCACGCTGCCGTTGACGTGCTGCTGGGTGTGGTCGATCAGCACCTGCAGCGCTTTCCGCTCAGGGCTCCACCAGTAGCCGTTGTAGATCAGGCTGGCGTAGCGCGGCATCAGATCATCTTTAAGATGTGCGACTTCGCGGTCCAGGGTGATCGATTCGATCGCGCGGTGGGCCTTCAAGAGGATGGTGCCGCCGGGGGTTTCGTAGCAGCCGCGCGACTTCATGCCGACGTAGCGGTTTTCCACCAGGTCCAGCCGCCCGATGCCGTGCTTGCCGCCGATCTCGTTCAGCTTGGCCAGCACTTCATGCGCCCTCATGGCCTGGCCATTGATCTCCACCACGTCGCCCTGCTTGTAGTCGAGTGTAATGTACTCAGCCTGGTCCGGCGCTTTTTCCGGCGACACGGTCCAGCGCCACATGTCTTCCTCGGCCTCGGCATTGGGGTCTTCCAGATGGCGGCCTTCGTAGGAAATGTGCAGCAGGTTGGCGTCCATCGAATACGGCGAGCCCCCCTGGCGGTGCTTCATGTCGATGGGGATGCCGTGGGTTTCGGCGTAGGCGAGCAGTTTCTCGCGGCTCAACAGGTCCCACTCGCGCCAGGGGGCGATCACCTTGACGTCGGGCTTCAGCGCATAGGCGCCGAGCTCGAAGCGCACCTGGTCGTTGCCCTTGCCGGTGGCGCCGTGGCAGATGGCGTCGGCGCCGGTTTCGTTGACGATCTCGATCAGGCGCTTGGCGATCAGCGGCCGCGCAATCGAGGTGCCGAGCAGGTATTCGCCCTCGTACACCGTATTGGCGCGGAACATCGGGAAGACGAAATCACGCACGAATTCCTCGCGCAGGTCGTCGATGTAGATCTGCTCGGGCTTGATGCCGAACTGCAGCGCCTTGGCGCGCGCCGGTTCGAGTTCCTCGCCCTGTCCGAGGTCGGCGGTGAAGGTGACCACCTCGCACTGGTAGGTGTCCTGCAGCCATTTCAGGATGACCGAGGTGTCGAGGCCGCCGGAATAGGCCAGCACAACTTTCTTGATGTCGCTCATATTGGTGTGTGAATTCAGTGGGTGGAGCCGGAGGTGTTCTTGTCGATGATCTCGACCTGGCCGGGGAAGCCGCCGATTTTCAGGATGTCGAGGTTGGTGGCCTGGCTGGCCTTCTCGATCTCGATGCCGACCACGCGGCCGTCTTCCGACAGGTTGAGCACGATGCCTTCGTGCGCTTCCCAAGCCTGGACGGGGTTTTCGGGACTGATTTCGACATAGAGCGAATCCATGTCCTTGAAGTAGGCGATGTTCATGATTCGATTTTTCCCAGGAGTAGATATTCCATCAGCGCCTTCTGCACGTGCAGGCGGTTCTCGGCCTCGTCCCACACCACCGACTGCGGGCCGTCGATGACTTCCGCGGTCACTTCCTCGCCGCGGTGCGCCGGCAGGCAGTGCATGAAGACGGCATCGGATTTCGCCACTGCCATCATCTCGGCATCGACCTGCCAGTCGGCAAAGGCCTTCAGGCGCTCCTCGTTTTCGGCTTCCCAGCCCATGCTGGTCCACACGTCGGTGGTCACCAGATCGGCGCCGCGGCAGGCGTCCATCGGGTCGGCAAAGCTCTCGAAATGGTCGGTGCCGTAGAGGTTGGCGCGCTCGGGCTCGACCTCGTAACCCGGCGGGGTCGACACGTGCACGTTGAAACCGAGCACCTCGGCCGCCTGCAGCCAGGTGTTGCACATGTTGTTGGAGTCGCCGATCCACGCCACCGTCTTGCCCTGGATCGAGCCGCGATGCTCGATGAAGGTGAAGATGTCGGCCAGGATCTGGCAGGGGTGGTATTCGTTGGTCAGGCCATTGATCACCGGCACGCGCGAATGCGCGGCGAAGCGCTCGATGATCTCCTGCTCGAAGGTGCGGATCATCACGAGGTCGACCATGCGCGAGATCACCTCGCCCGCGTCCTCCACCGGCTCGCCGCGCCCGAGCTGGGTGTCGCGCGTGTTGAGGTAGATTGCCGAGCCGCCGAGCTGGTGCATGCCCGCCTCGAACGAGAGGCGGGTGCGGGTCGAGCTTTTCTCGAAAATCATCGCCAGCGTGCGGTCGACCAGCGGGTGATAGGGCTGATAGCGCTTGAAGCGGCTCTTGATCACCCGCGCACGCTCGAACAGATACAGCAGCTCGTCGCGCGTGAGATCCTTGAATTGCAGAAAGTGCTTCAGCATCACGCCGCCTGCTGCAGGTAGTTTCTGACGATGCCGGACACCGCCGCGACCAGCGCATCGACCTCGGCCGCGCCGTAGATCAGCGGCGGCACCAGGCGGACGACGGTGTCGGCGGTGACGTTGATCAGCACGCCGGCGTCGCGCGCCACCGCCACCAGCTCGGCGCAGGGGCGGTCGAGCTCGATGCCGATCATCATGCCTTCGCCGCGGATGTCGACCACGCCGTGCACGCCTGCGAGCGACGCGCGCAGACCGCTGCGGATCGCCTCACCGCGCACCCGTGCATTGTCGAGCAGCTTGTCTTCTTCAATGGCGTCGAGCGTCGCCAGCGCCGCCGCGCAGGCCAGCGGATTGCCGCCGAAGGTCGAACCGTGGCTGCCGGGGGTGAACACCTCGGCCGCTGCGCCGCGCGCGAGGCAGGCGCCGATCGGCATGCCCGAGCCGAGACCCTTGGCCAGCGCCATCACGTCCGGCATCACGCCGGAATGCTGGAAACCGAACCAGGCGCCGGTGCGGCCGATGCCGGTCTGCACCTCGTCCAGCATCAGCAGCCAGCCGTGGGCATCGCAGATCGCGCGCAATTCGGCCAGGAAATCCGGGGCCATCAGGTTGATGCCGCCTTCACCCTGCACCACTTCGGCCAGCACCGCCACCACGCTCTTGTTGTGCTCGGCAACATGGCGGATCGCCTCCAGGTCGTTGAACGGCACCCGCGCAAAGCCCGACAGCAACGGCTCGAAACCCGCCTGGATCTTGCGGCTGCCAGTCGCGGTCAACGTCGCCATGGTGCGGCCGTGAAAGGCCTTTTCCATCACGATAATGGTCGGCACCTCGATACCCTTGCCATGGCCATACAGGCGCGCCAGCTTGATCGCCGCCTCGTTGGCCTCGCAGCCCGAGTTGCAGAAGAAGGCCTTGTCCATGCCCGACAATGCGCACAGGCGGTCGGCCAGTTCCTCCTGGCGCAGCACCCGATACAGGTTGGACGAATGGATCAGCGTGGCGGCCTGCTCGGCAATCGCTTTCACCAGCCTGGGGTGGGCATGACCCAGCCCGTTCACCGCCACGCCGGCGACCGCGTCGAGATAGCGCTTGCCGGCTTCGTCCCACAGGTAGGCGCCCTCGCCGCGCACGAAGGCAAGCGGCTGGCGCGCATAGGTGTTCATCAAATGTGTTGTCATGGCAGTCCTCTTCAGGCTGTCAAAAGTAGCAGTACATAAAATAGAAAACGGCGGCCTAAGCCGCCGTGCTTGTCATGCAGCGCCTTGATTATAGGCCGAAAAGCGCCCGATGCGACCATCCGCCCGCCATGAAGAACAGCATCGGGACCGACAGCATGGTGTTGGTGCGGGATGCCAGGAAGGCGACGCGGCGCGCCTTGTTCTTCTCGTCGTCGGATGCCGGGGTCATGCCCAGAATCTTCTTCTGGTTCGGCCAGATCAGCACCCACACGTTGAACAGCATGATGGTGCCGAGCCAGGCGCCGATGCCGATCGGGCCCATGCCGTTGCGCAGCAGGAAGGCGTCGACGAACAGCGGTCCCAGCAGCGCCGCACCGGCAATCCAGGTCACCACGGCGGCCCAGCGGAAGAACAGCAGCGCGCGCGGCGCGACATGCTTGGTGATGCCCGCTGCGGTGCCGTCAGCGCCAGCGTTTTTCAGCGCAGCCACCTGCACGAAATTGAAGTAATACAGCAGGCCGATCCACATGACGCCTGCCATGAAATGGATCCAGCGGGACAGTGCAGCGACGATATCGATGTTTTCCATGGCTTTTCCCCCTCAACCCAAAAAGTTTCTGGCAAAGACGTACAACACAGCGGTGAGCACAACGCCGGCGATGACGGTGCCCCACAACGAATCCAGCGGGTTTTTCATGCTTCTCTCCTTGGTTTGAAATTATTGAGCGAATTGTTGACCGCTTTGGTCGGGTAAAGCAGGGGCCAGTATCTTCAAAAAGTCATGATCGTGCAAGCGCTATCCCCGCTTCGCCCCGCAAGTCGCGTGCTAAAATCCGCCAACTCCTTCAGCCACCCACCCACTTATGGATGACGCACCCGCCAACGCCTCCTTCATCATTCGCGGCATCACCACCAAGGGCGCCCGGTTCCGGCCGAGCGACTGGGCCGATCGCCTGGCGGGCGCGTTCGCGGTGATCGACCCCAACAACCGCACCAACTATTCGCCGTATGTGCAGCCCACCGCACTGGACGGCATCCCCTGCGTGATCGTGGACAAAAAGCTCAAAACCATCGACCCCAACGCCTACCGCTTTCTGCAGACGTTTGCAGAGACCAATGAACTGCAGACCGAAAACGCGGGCTGATCCGCACGGAAATAAAAAACGCCGCAAATGCGGCGTTTTTTATGCGTTGCGTGCGTTCACGCAGCGGCGACAGCGCTCAGGCCATGCTTTTAACGGCCATGGACAAACGGCTCTTGTGGCGCGCAGCCTTGTTCTTGTGAACGATCTGCTTGTCGGCGATGCTGTCGATCAGGCTCATGGACGCCTGGAAAACCTGCTGGGCAGCGGCCTTGTCGCCGGCTTCGATCGCCTTGCGAACTTTCTTGATCGCAGTGCGGAATTCCGAACGCTGGCTCATGTTGCTGTCGCGCTGCGCGCTGGCTTGACGTGCGCGCTTGCGCGCCTGGGCGGAGTTCGCCATAAAGATTTGCTCCTGTAAGCCCTGCACAATGAGCAGGGCAAATTAATCTAGGCACCACGCCATGGATTCGGTCGGGCGCGGCAAATTTAATCTGAAGCGCCCGGCTTGCCAGCGGGCGGATTCACCAAAGGCGGCGATTGTACGGGAAACCCGGGTGACAAATCAAGCGGTTTATGCGTTGTTGCAGTCGTCGCGCCCGCCCCGCACAATGCGCGCAAAACGCCGCCATCCATGAATCTTCTCAAAGCCCTCGCTGCGGTCAGCAGCATGACCCTGCTCTCCCGCATCCTGGGATTCGCGCGCGACGCCATTATCGCCCGCGTATTCGGCGCCGGAATGCTGACCGACGCCTTCTTCGTCGCCTTCAAGATCCCCAACCTGCTGCGGCGGCTGTTCGCCGAGGGCGCGTTCTCGCAGGCCTTCGTGCCCATCCTCGCAGAGTATAAAAACCGCCGCGGCCACGACGCCACCCAGACCCTGGTCAACCAGGTCGGCACCGTCCTCACGCTGGCACTGGTCGGGATTGCCCTGCTGGGCGTCGTGGGCGCACCGTGGGTAGCCTATGTCAGCGCGCCAGGCTTCCGGGCCGACCCGGACAAATTCGAGCTCACCGTCAGCCTGCTGCGCATCACCTTCCCCTACATCATCTTCATTTCGCTGGTAGCGCTGGCGGCGGGCATCCTCAACACCCACAGCAAGTTTTCGGTGCCGGCCTTTGCCCCGGTACTGCTCAACGTTTCCATGATCGCAGCCACGCTGTGGCTAGCGCCCTATTTCGACCCGCCGGTGCTGGCGCTGGGCTGGGGCGTGGCGCTGGGCGGCGTGCTGCAGCTGGCGTGGATGCTGCCGCACCTGCTGAAGATCCGCATGCTGCCACGCCCCACCCGGCACTTCGACGACCCTGGCCTCAAACGCGTCCTCAAGCTGATGGCGCCCGCCACGCTGGGCGTCTCGGTCGCCCAGATCAGCCTCTTGATCAACACCATCTTCGCGTCGTTTCTTGCCAGCGGCAGCGTGTCGTGGCTGTATTATGCCGACCGCCTGATGGAGTTTCCCGCCGGCATGCTGGGGGTGGCGCTCGGCACCATCCTCTTGCCCAGCCTGGCCAAGCATTACGCAGACGACAACCCGGCCGACTACTCGAAGCTGCTCGACTGGGGCCTGCGCCTGACCCTGCTGCTCGCGCTGCCTGCCGCCGCCGCGCTGGCAGTGCTGGCAGTCCCCCTCATCAGCACGCTGTTTCACTACGGCGCGTTCAATGCACACGACGTGACCATGACCCAGCAGGCGCTGGTCGCCTATAGCCTGGGGCTGGTCGGACTGATCCTGGTCAAGGTACTGGCGCCGGGGTTCTATGCGCGGCAGAACATCAAGACCCCGGTCAAGGTTGCCCTCTTCACCCTCGTCGCCACCCAGTTGATGAACCTGGCCTTCATCATCCCGCTGGGCCATGCGGGCCTCGCGCTGTCGATCGGACTGGCTGCCTGCCTCAACGCCGGGCTGCTGCTGCATCTGCTGAAAAAGCAGCGGGTCTACCAGCCGCAGCCGGGTTGGACCGGCTATTTCCTGCGCGTGCTGCTGGCGGTGTCGCTGATGGCGGCGATGCTCTTTTATGCCATGGGCGAATCGCAGTGGTGGCTGGCGGCGGGCTTCCTTGACCGCGTGACCCGGCTGTCGCTGCTGGTCGGCGGCGGCATTGCGCTGTATTTCGCGGCCCTCGGCCTGATGGGCTTCCGCCCAGGCCAGTTCGCCCGCCGCGCGGCCGAATAAGGCGCTGAATCGGCTAGAATAAGCGCTTTTCGGCGCCTCGCCCGCAATGCGCATCACCCACGGTTTTCGTCCACTCGGCACGCCCCACGCGGTCACCATCGGCAACTTCGACGGTCTGCATCTCGGGCACCAGGCCATGCTCACGCGTCTGCAGAACGTCGCGCGGACACGCGGCTTGCCGAGCTGCGTGCTGAGCTTCGAGCCGCACCCGCGCGAGTTTTTCGCGCCCGAGCAGGCGCCCGCGCGCCTGTCGAGCCTGCGCGAGAAGGCCGAATACCTGCAGCAGATGGGGATCGACCGGTTTCACGTGTTCCGTTTCGACCGCGCGTTCTCGGCGCTGTCGCCCAAAACCTTTATCGAGCAGGTGCTGGGCCAGACCCTGCAGGCGCGCTACGTGCTGGTGGGCGACGATTTCCGCTACGGCGCCAAGCGCGCGGGCGATTTTGCCTTGCTCAAACAGGCTGGCGAGTCGCTCGGCTTCGACGCCGAATTCCTTCCGACGGTGGAAGTCGCCGGCGAGCGCGCCTCGTCGACCGCAGTTCGCCGGGCGCTTGCCGCAGGCGAACTTGAGCACGCCGCCCGGTTGCTGGGCCGGCCCTACAGCATCTCGGGACGCGTGGTGCACGGCGACAAGCTGGGACGCGACATCGGCTATCCCACCGCCAACATCCAGCTCAAGCACAACCGGCCGCCGCTCATGGGCATCTTCGCGGTCGAGGTGTGCGGCCTCAACGGCGAGCCGCTTCCCGGCGTGGCGAGCCTGGGCAAGCGGCCCACGGTGAAAAACCCGGATGCCGTTCCCGTGCTCGAAGTGCACCTGTTCGATTTCAATACTGAAATCTACGGCCGCCGCGTGCGCGTGGATTTCCTGCACAAACTGCGCGACGAAGAAAAATACCCCGACCTCGACAGCCTGGTGGCGCAGATCCGCCGCGACGTCGACAACGCCAAACACTTCCTGGCCAAGATTAAATAAAACCCAGACGCCATGCCTGATGACCAGCACACACTCCACCTGCCCGACACCCCTGTCCCGATGCGCGGCGACCTCGCCAAGCGCGAACCCGGCTGGGTGAAAAGCTGGCAGGAGAAGAAACGCTACGAAGCGATCCGCAAGGCCGCGGCCGGGCGGCCGAAATTCATCCTGCACGACGGCCCGCCCTACGCCAACGGCGACATCCACATCGGCCACGCGGTCAACAAGATCCTCAAGGACATCATCGTCAAGGCGAGGACGCTCTCCGGCTTCGACGCGCCCTACGTGCCGGGCTGGGACTGCCACGGACTGCCGATCGAGCTGCAGGTCGAAAAGACCCATGGCAAGAACATTGCCCCGGCGAAATTCCGCGAGCTGTGCCGCGAATACGCCGCGGCGCAGATCGAGCGCCAGAAAGCCGACTTCATCCGCTTGGGCGTCTTGGGCGACTGGGACCATCCCTACCGCACCATGGACTTCCAGTTCGAGGCCGACACCCTGCGTGTGCTGGGGCAGATCCAGCAGGCGGGCTATCTGTATCAGGGCGCGAAACCGGTGCACTGGTGCGTCGACTGCGGCTCGGCCCTGGCCGAGGCCGAAGTCGAGTACGAGGACAAGACCTCGCCGGCAATCGACGTCGGCTTTGCCGTGGCCGATCGCGCCGACCTCGCGCGCCGCTTCGACATTGCGACCATCGACGAGCCGATCCAGATCGTCATCTGGACCACCACGCCGTGGACGCTGCCGGCCAACCAGGCAGTGGCGCTGCACCCCGACTTCCAGTACGCGCTGGTGCGCACGGCCAAGGGTCTGCTGATCCTGGCCGACAGCCTGACGGACGCCGCGTTGACGCGTTACGGCCTCGCTGACGGCGCCGAGGTCATCGCACACACCACCGGCCAGATGCTCGAAGGGGTGCTGCTGTGGCATCCGTTCCAGGATCGCCAGGTAACGGTGATCGTGGGTGACCATGTCACCGCAGACGCCGGCACCGGCGCCGTGCACACCGCCCCCGGCCACGGTCTCGACGACTACGTGGTGGGCAGCCGCTATGGCCTGAAAGTCGACAACCCGGTGGCCGACGACGGTCGCTTTTACGCCAGCGTGCCGCTGGTCGGCGGCATGAGCATCTGGCAGGCCAACCCGCTGATCGTGGAAACCCTACAAGCCAGCGGCAACCTGCTGGCGCACGAAAAGCTGCTGCACAGCTACCCGCACTGCTGGCGCCACAAGACGCCGATCATTTTCCGTGCGACGCGGCAGTGGTTCATCGGGATGGATTCCAGCGGACAGGGGACGACGGCAGACAGCAGACAGAAAAGCTTGCGCGAGCAGGCGATGGCGGCGGTGGAGGCAACGCAGTTCTTCCCGTCGTGGGGCCGTGCACGGCTGGAGGCGATGATCAAAAACCGCCCCGACTGGTGCGTCTCGCGCCAGCGCAACTGGGGCGTGCCGATGCCCTTCTTCACCCACAAGGAAACCGGCGAACTGCACCCGCGCACCGCGGAGCTGCTGGAAACCGTGGCGAAGCGCGTCGAGCAAGCCGGGATCGAAGCCTGGTTCGCGCTCGACCCGGCCGAACTCCTGGGCGGCGACGCTGCGCAGTACAACAAGACCGGCCACACGCTCGACGTCTGGTTCGATTCTGGCGTCACCCATGCCTGCGTGCTGAAGCGCCGCCCCGAACTCGCGCATCCCGCCGACCTCTATCTGGAAGGCTCGGACCAGCATCGCGGCTGGTTCCAGTCTTCCCTGCTCACCGGCTGCGCCACCGACGGCCGCGCGCCCTACCAGGCCCTGCTGACCCACGGCTTCGTGGTCGACGGCCGTGGCCACAAGATGAGCAAGTCGAAGGGCAACGTGGTGTCGCCGCAGAAGGTGATGGACCAGTACGGCGCCGACATCCTGCGCTTGTGGGTGGCGACGACCGACTATTCCGGCGAGCTCACCATCTCGGACGAAATCCTGAAGCGCGTGGTGGAGGGCTATCGCCGCATCCGCAACACGCTGAAATTCCTGCTCGCCAACCTGTCGGATTTCGACCCCAAGGCGCACGCGCTGCCGGCCGAGAACTGGCTGGAAATCGACCGCTACGCGCTGGCGATGACGCGCCGGCTGCAGGGCGAACTGCAGGCGCATTACGATGCCTACGAGTTCCACTTCATCGTGCAGAAGCTGCAGGGCTTCTGCTCGGAAGACCTCGGCGGCTTCTATCTCGATATCCTGAAGGACCGTCTCTACACCAGCGGCACCGACAGCCGCGCCCGCCGCGCCGCGCAAAACGCGCTGCACCACCTGACGCATGCACTCACGCGCTGGATGGCGCCGATCCTGTCGTTCACCGGCGAGGAGGTGTGGGCAGAACTGGCGAGCCCTCTCCCCAACCCTCTCCCGCAATCGGGCGAGGGGGCGAACGCTGGGCCCAAACCGATCAACGATGATTCGGTGTTCCTGCATACCTGGCACGAACTGCCGGCACAGGCCGGTGAAGCCGACCTGCTCGAGCGCTGGACCCGCATCCGCGCGGTGCGCGCCGAGGTGCAGAAGGAACTCGAAACCGTGCGCGTCGCCGGCGGCATCGGCTCGTCGCTGCAGGCCGAAGTCACCCTGCACGCCAGCCCCGGCACCCTGGCGCTTCTGGCGCCGCTGGGCGACGACCTGCGCTTCGTGCTGATCACCTCGCAGGCGCGCGTGGTCGCGGCCGAGTCCGATCGGGTGGAAGTCACCCCGAGTGCGGCGAAAAAGTGCGAGCGCTGCTGGCATTACCGCGACGACGTCGATACGCACGCCGACCATCCCGGCCTGTGTGGGCGCTGTGTCAGCAATCTGCACGGCGCAGGCGAGGCACGCAGCCATGCATGAGGGCACTTCCACCAATCCGTCACACCGGCGTATGCCGGTGTCCAGCCTGTTGAACCTTCTGGATTCCGGCTTTCGCCGGAATGACAAGAATAAGGGTTCTTAGAGGACCCCTGAAGCACCACCGCCAAATGAACCCCTTCTCCATGAACTATTTTGCCAATCCCATGATGCGCAAATGGCTGGGCCTTTCCCTCGCCGTCATCGTGCTCGACCACCTCACCAAATGGTGGATCTCGGCCACGCTCGACTATCAGGAATTCATCCCGGTGCTGCCATTCTTTTCGCTGGTGCGGGTGCACAACACCGGCGCGGCGTTCAGCCTCCTGGCCGATGCCGGCGGCTGGCAGCGCTGGTTTTTCATTGCAGTCGGCATCGTCGCCACCGTCATCATCGTGCGCCTGCTGAGGCGCCATGCCAGCGAGACACGGCTGGCCTTTTCGCTGGCGCTGGTACTTGGCGGCGCGCTCGGCAATGTCATCGACCGCGTGGTGCTGGGGCATGTGGTGGATTTCCTGTATTTCCACTACCGCAGCTTTGCCTGGCCCGCGTTCAACGTGGCGGACATCGCCATCAGCATCGGTGCCGCCCTGCTGATCTGGGACAGCCTGCACGGCAAGCCGGCCGCGCCGAAAACGTCATGACGATGCGCGCGGTCGCCCCGGGAGACACCCTTCAACTCCGCTACGCGCTGCGCCCGCGCGGTGGCGACGACCTCGTTTCCAACTTCGACGATCCAGAACCGGAAACCGTCACGCTCGGTGACGGCACCCTGGCGCCGACGCTGGAGCAATGGCTGATCGACCTCGTTCCCGGCGAGCGTCACGTGTTCCTGCTCGACCCCTGGCAGGCCTTCGGCGACAGCCAGCCCGAGCTGATCCAGACCCTGCCGAAAACCGATCTTCCCCCCGACATGGCATTCGAGGTCGATCAACTGGTCGAATTCGCCATGCCCAACGGCCAGACCCTGGCGGGCCACATTCTGGAAATCAGCGACGACGCGGTGAAGGTCGACTTCAACCATCCGCTCGCCGATCTCGCTGTGGAATTTGAAGTGGAAATCGTCCGCATCCTGTACACCGGAAACCCTCCATGACCCCCACCATTCTTCTCGCCAACCCCCGCGGCTTCTGTGCCGGCGTCGATCGCGCCATCGCCATCGTCGAGCGCGCACTGGAAAAATTCGGCGCGCCCATCTACGTGCGCCACGAAGTCGTCCACAACACCTTCGTCGTCAACGGCCTCAAAGCCAAGGGTGCGATCTTCGTCGAGGAGCTTGCCGACGTGCCCGCAGGTTCCACCGTCATCTTCAGCGCGCACGGCGTATCGCAGGCAGTGCGTGCCGAAGCCGAGGCGCGCGGGCTGAACGTGTTCGACGCCACCTGCCCGCTGGTCACCAAGGTGCACGTCGAAGTCAGCAAAATGCGCGACAAGGGATTCGAGATCGTGATGATCGGCCACAAGGGCCACCCCGAGGTCGAGGGCACCTTGGGCCAGTCGAACGGCGGCATGTACCTGGTCGAAACCCCGGAAGACGTCGCCGACCTGCAGGTGGCCGACCCCGACAAGCTCGCCTACGTCACCCAGACCACCCTGTCGGTCGACGACGCCGCGCGCGTGGTGGATGCGCTGCGTAAACGCTTCCCCAACATCATCGGCCCGAAAAAGGACGACATCTGCTACGCCACGCAAAACCGCCAGGACGCCGTCAAGACGCTGGCGCCGCAGTGCGACGTGGTGATCGTGGTGGGCTCGCCGACCAGTTCCAATTCGAACCGGCTGCGCGAGGTTGCACAAAACCTGGACGTGCCGTCCTACATGGTGGACAACGCGTCGGAAATCCTGCCCGAGTGGGTAACGGGCAAAAACAGGGTTGGTCTCACGGCTGGCGCCTCGGCGCCGGAAATCCTGGTGCGCGCGGTGATCGAGCGGTTGAATGAACTTGGAATCGGCTCGGTGGAAAATCTCGACGGCACCCAGGAGAAGGTAGCCTTCGCCTTGCCAAAAGGCCTGGCCTGAACGCTTGAACCATTGGCCGTTCGCGGTAGGCGCGTCGCCCTGCGCGATCAACCGTCCTTCGCTAATCAACTGCCTGTCGGCCCGAATGCAGCGTCACACCAAACTTGAACGACAGTCCCGCTACCGTGCCTGGTCAGAATCACCGCGTCACCCCGGCATACGGCCTCAATTCCTCACTTGAGGCTGAGATGCCCGATGCAGCTTGCCTGCACCATGAGCGCCAGCGTGACTCGACGCTTGGCATGGATGGCGCCGCATTCTGTTTGCAGCAGGTCTTGTATGATTCTCTGTGCATGCATGGTCGCATTCCTTCGCAGTGTGGTCGCTACGAATGAAGTGCTTAACTCGGCTATGCATGCGCCGTTTTTGCGGTTGAACACTCCGCAACATTATGTTTTACAAGGGATGTTTGAGGGGAAGGGTCAGCTAGCGTCCCCAATGGCATATCAGGTGCCACCTTGACGCAAGTAGGCCAATGAACTACACTCGCTTCATGAATTTCGAATGGGATGAAGCCAAGAGCGAAGCATGCTTTCGCGAACGCGGATTCGATTTCGCCTATGCCGCCCGGACGTTCTTCGATCCGGATCGTCTTGTGCAGGCCGATACCCGGCATAGCTACGGCGAGGAGCGCTACCAGCTGTTAGGCAAGATCGAACAGCGTCTCTTCGTGGTGGTCTACCCCAACGCCATGACACGATGCGCATCATCTCGGCACGCAAAGCCAACCGACGAGAGCTTAGACATTATGAAGACAGTACGCGTAACAATTGACCCTGCCGTCCCGGCCTCATTGGCCATTGGACGGATAGATACTGCTCGTGTGGATGCCACCACCGAGGGAGAGATCACAGCACAACAAGCCACCGATGAAGCCGAGGCCATGCAGGACGCGGCCAAGTTTGCGCGTCGGGTCAGGAAGCGCTTGGGGCTGAGCCAGGCCGAATTCTCGCAGCGGATCGATGTCTCGCTTGACACCATCCGCAACTGGGAACAAGGCAAGCGCTGCCCAACCGGCGCGGCAAAAGCGCTGCTCAAGGTGTTGGACAAAGCGCCAGAGGCGGCCTTGGCGGCACTTGATTGAACGGCGCCGTAAAGGGTGGCGTCCCCTTTACCAAGGGCTTGGCAGATGAGCCAGGCATTTCCCGGCACGCTGTCGACGAACGCCCATGATCAGGGACATGATTTTGCCGTGGCCTTATTGATGCGGGGCCGTCCCGTAATGCTGATCACGATCTGACGCGCGTCACCCCCGCTGGCAGCCGACTGGCACAACGTGATGGTGCCCGCCTGAAACGCGCCTGACGTTTTCTTGGTCAGCCCAAGCGGCGTATACGAAACATACGCCGCAACCGGGGCATTGCCCGCCATGACAAACCCCTCGGCCAGCGCCTGCCCCCGTCGCAGCAGATTTTCTCCGGCATCCAGACTGGCATTGTTGTTCGCATCGTCGAACACCATCCAGCCCTGCTCCCAGCCGCCGCCGGCCGCACAGGCCTCACCCGACGAGGATTTGCACACCACCACGCGGCCATTACGCTTGATCGCCTCGCTGCGCGCAAAGTGCAAGGCGCTCAAGAAGGTATTCGACTGGGTCGCCAGGCGGTGGCTTGTCAGCATATTGCTGTACGCCGGGATGGCCACGGTAACCAGGATCGCCATGACCGACAAAACAAGCCAATAGTCGTTCTATTGGCGTAGGAAAGCGGGAAAATATGCACCGGCCAGGCGGATTTGCAGCCGATTTCATTCAAGTCCGACAGGCTGCCAGGGAAGCCCTGAATAAAAAAAGCCGACCCTGAAGGTCGGCTTTTTACGCATGCGCCAGAATCACCAGCACCCGGCTGTAGTCGGCATTTGTACCCCGGTATTCGACAGGGTCAGGGTTCCGCAGGTGTCACCGGCCTGCACCGTTGTAGGGGTGGCCCGCAAGGTAAAGACAGTCGCCGTGGGTGCTACGGAAAAATCGATGTTGTATCTGATCGCGCTCCCGCTCGCCCCCTTGGGTGAAACCGCAGACGGCAGAGCGGCAGCCGTAGCACAGGTAGTGTTTGTCGCATACGTCCCGCATGTAGTGAAACGCCGCTCCATGAACTGCGCCGTTTCCATCAGGATGGCCTGGGCATCGGCCCGGTTTGCCCGCAGCACATATTGCTGATACGACGGGTAGGCAATGGAGGCCAGAATGCCGATGATGGCTACTACTATCATCAGCTCGATCAAGGTCATCCCACGCTGTCTCATATACCCTCCACTCACTGGATTTGCCGCCATGAAGCACGCGACTTCAGCGTACTGGGGCTGATAGGTGGCGCACCGAGATTCCCCGATGTGCCGCTCAGTGGAACATAAGCCTTGTCACCCGCCTTGATCGGCTTACCAAATCCGCCGCTGATGCCAACACCGGTATCCAGGCCGCTGACATTCACCATCACGCCGCCACCGATGTCGATCAGATCTGAACTGTTGAAGGAACCATCACCGTTCACATCAAACACCGTTGTCTGCAATCTTCCGCCTGTGGCCGGATTGACCTGCATCAACCAACTCGCACCGCCATAGTCGCATGGAGAAGTGGAAGGCACGATAGTCTGCAGTAACAACCTGCCGCCAAACAAAGCCGGTGCCGTGATCATGCGTTCGCCTTTCTGCGTTCCCGGAGGATTGGGCGGGGTCAGCAAATCAATCACCCAGCCTTTCTGGGTCGGGTAATTCACCGGATTGTCACTCAAAACACGCACGCGTTTTTCGGGAACCGTTACTACACCGCCTACGTCAGTCGCAGGGATGATCGCCTCATACTGGATCGTCTGCGATTGCAATTGCGTCCGATGGTTGGCTCCAGTGAATGCGCTGCCGCTATCTACCACGCCATACACAGACTGAGTGCTGATAGTCGAATTGTCGCTGGTTTCGAAATATTTCCCGGTTCCGAAATACACCATGTAGCCAGTTGCACCCGATGGCGCCAGGCCCACTTCGGGCAATGATGTGATGGGCTGCGGGGTACCCGAACTGTCCCTTGCCGTAAACAATGGCACGGCCGTCGATCCCGAAGAATAAGCCGACTTCCATAGGTTAGTATTCACGCTTGTAACGTCAAACTTCCAGACATTGCCCATGAGATCACCGGCATAAATCAGATCGATGATGCGGTCACCATTGGTGTCCACCAGGAGCGGCGTGGACAATCCATTGCTGGTGCCACCGACATCAATCGTCTTCACCGTCGTGGGGTCATCCGCACGCACCATGAACAGCACGGCCTTGCCATTCGTGCTTTGGTAACCATTGCCAAACACGGCCCAGTAGTTGCCGTCTGCAAAACGCGCCACGGTGACGGTTCCCAGAACAAACCCCATGTCATTTTGCTGGGCTGCGGTGTTGCCCTTGAATTCCCACAGCACATCGCTGGTACCGAATGTGTCCGGGCTGGACACATTCAACAGGTAGACAGACTTGCCTCCCGCACCCAGGCTGCCGGCAAGAACGCTTTTCCAACTGCCGCCCCAATAGGCATCCCAAGCCGTGGGCGAGCCGTCAACAAAGTATTTGTGTGAATAGGATGGACTCGTCAGCAACGGCAGGTTCGGCCAGGTGCCGTTGGGGACATAGGCAAACAGCTCCACGCCGTCGCTTGCCCGGAAACCATGCAGCATGCCGTCATTCGCGCCCACGTACACCATCGCGGTGCGGCTGCTTTTGCCCGCCACAAAAGCGCTGTATGAGGAACCTTCCGCCCCAGCCAGCACGTTGTAGCCAAAATTTTCATCTTTTACATAATGGGGGTCGGAATTGACGATATCGCCCAGCTTGCTGGTGCGGTTGCGAAAAGTACCGCCGTTAGCGACCTCTTGGGTAGCGTCACCACGCAAGTAGTTGACCTGCGCGGCAGTCAGGACGCCAAGCGCACCACTGAAATTAATAGCGTTACCGCTATTGTCGCGTGTCTTGATGTTGCGCGCGCCATGGGCGGGTATCACGTTCGCCGCGTCCCAGACTTCGGGGCCAATCGAGCCATCCGCCAGGAGCGGGAATGCCTTGAGCTGGCCGGACCAGTCGCCACTCTTGAACAATGCCTGATACAGGTGCGTGGCTGAGTTCAGGCGGGTCGAATTCGACGCGACAGCCGAGGACGAGCTGGTCCTATCCACGATGGTATTCAGCACATTGGACAGTTCGGCCGCAAACGTACCCGGGTCCGCTGCGCTGAAGAAGCCGCCGCGACCGTTGACCGAGGCATGCAGCAGGTCATCAAGTTTGGCCGCATTGCTGGAAGTTGGATCAGGCCAGGTAATCGTTGCCCCGCTGCCAATCGCATTAAATGCACTGGCAGGGTTTACCGATCCCGTCACCCCCAGTCCTACGCCAAATGTCGACATATGCTGCCAGAACGCTGGATTGATCGTGCTTTTCGGCACGGCATTGGCCAAATCTGTGCGCAAGTCGTTTTTCCAATAATACATGGCCACATCTGCAAGCGTATCGGCGTTGCCGTCCGTGAAAGGCGATATCGCGGTGTAGTTGAATGCCGCGCCGCCCGGGCCGGTATGCCCCGGGCCTGCCGTTCCATCAACGTTCAGCCTGGCGGCTGCCGTTGATGCGGGGTCAAAACCCGTATTCCAGTAACCATCCGTCATCAGGATGGTATAGCTCTGACGGCACTGCAGATGCGAACTGGTCGCTCCGGTATTTGTACCCGGCGTATTGCCCCAGGGGCCCGCGCTATCCGTGCGCGAGAAGTATTGTCCGGCGTTATCCAGCGCGCGGCGCAGCGGGGTTCCTGCCGACGGCATAGTATGGCCATAAAGACTGGTGAAGAATGCTGTTCGATCCGTTCCGGAAAAAGGCCGGACACCACGGATTACAGTTTGCGTCGTAACGCCGTCAATGGAGGTTGCAGCCTTATTGATCGCACCAAAACCAACGCGCATCCCGGTTCCCTGGCTTGCAAAGGCCTTGCCGATACCCGCGCGCGAAGCCAGAATGCGTGAACGGCCATAGGTGAACCAGTTTGCGAAGTTCTGGATTTCCTCCGCATAGGTACAGGTGGTACCGCTGCAGTCGGTACGCGCTGCCGCCTTGGGAAAGGGCGCATTGGCCGACTTGATTTCGACGCGCACGAAGTTGGCCTGAATGTTGTTTGCATGGGTCGGGCCGGTCAAGGGCAGAGGGCCAATATAATTGAAATACGTCGCTGGATAATAGGTCACCGCAGCGGCGGTTCTGCTTCCATCATCGTTAAGCCATACGGCGGTGCTGGTTCTGTCCGATGTCAGGTCAAGATTACCCTCCCCTGCGGTCGCCGGGTTGTAAAGCGCGGCTCCAGGAACGGCATTAGGCCACAAGCTGTTATCCGCGTTGCGCCAGGGGGTGTAACGGATAGCGGGATTGTAATAGAGGGGATTGAACTGTGAGGTGCGAAAATACCGCGCATATCGATCTGCCGGATCAAACCGTGCCACACCATTGTAATTTCCAGGCGGGCCAGCCAGCGTACTGTAACCATAGTTTGCTCCATACAGGGTCTGCGGTCTGGGGAAGGTAAAATAAACACCCGTGAGGTCAGGATCAGGAATGACATCCCACTGCATCGAGCCAGAATCATCCAGCACGAACATGAGATTCGGCTCAACCGGATTGGTCAGGTACAAGGGCGTATCAGCAATCGCCGCATAAGCTGTGCTGGCGGTGATCGGCGTAAGCAGCATCGACAGCATGGTGCAATACGCTACCAGTCGCTTGCATCTCTTTTCCCCAAAGAGATGCGGTGCTTTTTCCAAGTGCAGTGATTGAGTATATTTTTGCATTTTCCGCTCCTTGCGAACCCGCACGACCCTGCCGCAGCGTTCTAAAATATCTGGCGTTTTCAAGTGAGTGGCAGCACCACCATCTCGATGCTTTTAATCAGCTTGCCGTCAGTCTCATATCGAACCGCCTGCCCAGGTTGAAGCGTTTTGGCTGGATTGCTACTGGCTCGGACGATATCTGGCGACAAAGTAAACGCCCGACCATCGATAACGATCGTATTGCGTAAGGCATCGACCGACGTGACTTGCCCTATCAGCTGCCCAGCCTGTGCAGGCACTATGCCTGCAATTGCCAAAAACAACCCCATCACCATTAGATGCAAGCGTGGGTTCAAGTATGCTTTTCTCATCAAAATTCTCCTGCTCAACGTTGGTAAACAGCCTGCAATATCACCACGGTGTTCGCGCCACGTCCCACACCACGCGCCGTCACCCTGTACACACCCTCATCATTCAAGGGACCAAAACCCAGGCTGCCGCTGCCGCCACCTGCTTTAGCCCCCATTTCCTCGATCACATATCGTGGAGCGGCACTGGTGCCTGCGGGCTGCCAGGCAGCGACAGACTGCGTCGCCCAGGGATGCGTGTTTTGCCAATAGGTGCTGAGCGTGCCGGCAGCAATGCGCGGGGTATACGCCGTACCCAAGGCAAAAGCGGGCAGGGTTGCCCCTTGTAAAACCTGCTCGCCAGCCCGCAGGGCTGCTTCGGCCGCCTGGAAAGCCAGGTCACGATCCCGCGCATTGCCCGACATGCGCTCTTCGAGTGTGGTGGTCCGCATGGCGGCGAGGGCGAGCAGCGTCAATACCACCATGAAGATGAGGCCGGTAATCAGCGCCATCCCGGTCTGACGGTGGCAGGGTATCGAGAAATATTGTGCGGTAGGTTTCATGATCGTATTCAGGGCAGACGATTACGCAGGCCAAAGGTGGCGGTTGCCACCTGGCGCAACCGCCGGTCAGTGGTCGCAGGCGTCACTGTCGTGCCTTCAAGCACGTAGGGCTGAACCTGAGTGGCGACATTGTTTGAATTGCTGCGGAACACCATGCTCAATCTGGCCGTCAGGACTTGCCGCCAATTGGTCACGGCACCCGCTTCGACATAACGATCAACAATAAAATCGTTAGCGGTTCCGCCGTTACTGCCATCGTCCAGCCCGAAACGCATCACGATGTTTTCGACGTTATCCACCATTTCCTCAGCGTTGCCGTCCAGAGGCCGACGGTAAAGCGCCGGCACTCCGGCCGGGTTGGTGCCGATGAAATACGTGTTACTGATCATCCGGAAGATCTCGGCTTCGTCACCGTACGA
Organism: uncultured Gammaproteobacteria bacterium; assembly: GCA_947085345.1. GTDB lineage: Bacteria > Pseudomonadota > Gammaproteobacteria > Burkholderiales > Thiobacillaceae > Thiobacillus. Next base: position 20,232 of record CAMTWC010000049.1, read on the forward strand.
ATAAATCGTAAAATTCCCGGTGTTACTGGCGTTGCTGTGCGCGATGGTTACCGTGCCGCCACCAGATGACACAGTTGTCGCCCTGAACAAATCGGCGGTAACGCAATTCGAAACCAGCAATGCCTCGCCGGCTACAAAATTGTCTGGATTACCTGTGATTTTGATATTGGCATTGGTTGGCGTCGTATTACCCGTGAGATTAACGCCCACTGCGGATGCTCTTGTGATCGCGAACACACCCGTGCCACTAACCCAGTTGGCTGGCGCAGTACCTGGGGCGGTCCACGTTGTGCCAGTGTAGCCTCGCATCGCATCGCCCAAACTGATCGCCGGCGGGTTATTCGCAATAACTCCGATAGCAGGCGCAGCAGAAGGGTTTATTGAAGCCAGATTTAAGCAACCCGCATACCCCGCCATTCTGACGTCCACGCCCACCTGATCCAGCGCGTAGCGCACGTTTTCCTGAATGCGCGAAAAATCATCCTGCGTGCGAAATGTCTGCCTGCTGCCCAAGTAAAGGTAACCAATGCCTCCAAGCAAAATCAAACCGATCGTGATGGCGATCATCAACTCGACCAGACCAAAACCACCGGACTTGCCGTTTGCCAGAAACTGCAGAAATTGTTTATTTGCCATTTTCATAGCTGGCTTTCAATGGTGAGTTGCTGGTTGGAAAGCCCACTGGTGGCTCGGGAGTCGTTCCACTGAATAGTGATGCTGACCCGGCGATTTGCCGGCGTGACGGTAATCGAGCCATCGCCTTCGGGCAGCGCGCAAGCAATCATGTTTTTCCAGCCACCAATATCCTGGTCAGCAATCGAGCCGCTGGGGGCGGCGGTCGAGCAGTTGGCCGGGTTGCCCAAAGCATTTGCGGCGCTGTAACCGCCTGCCAGGGCAATCGTTCGATTGGCCCGCATGCGGTCCAGAATGTCGTACGCAAGCCAGGTTGCCTGGGTACTGTGATAGGCGCTCTGGTTGTTTCTCATGCTGGATGCCATCAATCCCGCCAAACCTAATAGGCCGATTGACAGCACTAGCATGGCGACCAGCACTTCGAGGAGGGTAAATCCAGACTGTTTCATGGGTGTCCTCATGAACATGCAACTGGAGCAAAACGCGACCGTCCGGTTCGCTCGATTTGAATGGCACGCCCCTGGACGGTAGCTGGGCTGGGCGGACAGAGTGTAAGGGTGGTGGTGGCAACTGTGGCTGTAGCCGGAATGGTCGTGCGGCCGCTTGCGGTGAAGGTGATCGCACTGGCCACGTCCGCTCCTCCCGTCAAGGTGCTGCCGCCGCCCAAAGCCTGTTGCACCCGAATGGGCGTGCCGGCCGCGTCCAGCACAATCCAGCCCGCTGCCCAGCCACCTGTGCAACTTGTGCCATTGCTGCTGGCGCACACGGTCACGTTGGCTGCGCGCCTGACGGCCTCGCTGCGGGCCAGATTGAGCGCGGTGATCAGGTCATTCGTCTGCGATGCCATGCGGCCATTCATGACAAACGTCTGGAAATTCGGGACGGCAACGGTAAGCAGAATTCCCAGCACAGCCAGTGTGACCATCAGCTCGATCAGGGTAAAGCCGCGTTTTGAGGCCGGGGCGTCAACCATGGTTTTCAGGTTCTCTGTTTTTCATACTTGCACGTTAAGAAAGTGTGCTGGTGATATCCAGCGCTGCAAGACGAATGGCGGGATTGGGTTTATGAACGGCCAAGCCCGGCCGATGGTGCATTAAAATGCACCCTGTTTAACGTCTTGAACGAGGCTAACTTGAGCCTGAGATGACAATCAACAGGTATTGGTATCGAGCCGTATGCGCCCGGTTTTGTTGATGATGATGTCGCGCCGGTTGTTCACCACACAAATGCGCAAGGCACCATTGGCCAGTCCATTCGACCCTTGGCTGACACCACTGGGCAGGTAGCTGATATAGCTGCCATAGTTGCTGGCTGAAATGGTAACCGCTACAGAAGCGCGACCTTGCACCCGCAACAGCATATCGCCTGAATCAATCACCCCTTTTGTTCCACCATCGACAAACACCAACCAGCCCTGTTGCCAGTTGGCGGCCGTATCGCATGCCGGTGTGAGCGCCATGGCATCGCCGGTTTTGCATACGGTGACGCGGATACCGCGCTTGATCGCTTCGGATCGTGCCAAATGCAGGGCTGTCACCAGATCATTGGTTATGGCTACCTGCCTGCTGCCGTTTACCAAAAAGGCATAGCCGGGAAAGGCAATCGTCAATAAAATCGACCCCACCGCCAGTACAACCAGCAGTTCCACCAGTGTGAATCCACGCCTGTCCATTTTATTTCCCTTCGCCTTTACATTCAGGATGCTCAGCATGGCACGTTGTTGGTGGCGTATCTATACAACTTTAGTTGTAGGTGTAGCCTGTGCATGATTCCGTCACATCCGGCCTGAAAACCTCGTTCGTCGTCCTGGGCGCGGGCGTTTCCGGCCTAAGCTCGGCCCTGGCCCTGCTCAAGCGCGGCCATGCCGTCACGCTGCTGGATCGCGGCGCCGCGGGCGGCGAGTCGTCGTGGGCGGGCGGGGGGATTTTGTCGCCGCTGCTGCCATGGAATTACACCGAGGCGGTTACGTCGCTGGCCTTGCGCTCGATGGCGGCCTATGCGGACTGGGTGGCGGATATCGAGGCGATATCGGGGCGAGATGCGGAATTCTGGCGCTGCGGGATGCTGGCACTGGATGTCGCCGATCCGGAGCAGGCGCTGGCCTGGTGTGCGGCACACGGGATGGCGGCGGAACGGGGCTGCCCGGTCGCGCTGCATCTGACGCCCGATACGCTTGAAGCAGCGCTGAAAAATTCACCCTTCGTCATTGCGAACGAGGTGAAGCAATCCAGAACGCTTGCGGAATCGGGACCCGCTGGATCGCCCCACAAGGGGATCTCGATGCCCTTGGGTACTCCGATCCACTACGTGCCAAAGCACGTGTGGAATCGTATGCCACGGCTCTTCGAGCCTCGCGATGACAGCATCAATCAGCGCACTCATCAAGAAAGCCCCATCTGGCTGCCCGAGGTGGCGCAGGTGCGCAACCCCCGCCTGCTGGCGGCGCTGCGTGCGGCGGTGGTGCAACTGGGCGGCACGATCCACGAGCATTGCCCGGCCACCGGCGTGCTGACTCAGAGCGGACGGGTGACGGCAGTGCAGACACCCGCTGACACCTTCCCGGCAGACACCGTGGTGCTGGCAACCGGAGCCTGGTCCGGGCTGGGGCTGGCCGGACTGGCGGCTACGCCGCACATTCGCCCGATTCGCGGCCAGATGCTGTTGTTCAAGCTGCAACCAGGCGTGCTGGATACGATTCTGTACCGCAACGGCCTGTATCTGATTCCGCGCCGCGACGGCCATGTGCTGGTCGGCAGCACGCTGGAAGACGCCGGCTTCGACAAGTCGACCGACGCCGCGACGCGCCGGCGCCTGCACCTTGAGGCCGCCGAACTGCTGCCCGCGCTGGCTGCCATGCAACCGGTGCGGCACTGGGTCGGATTGCGCCCTGGCTCGCCCGACAATATCCCGGTCATCGACCGCCATCCCGATTTCGAAAACGTGTTCGTCAATACCGGGCATTACCGCTATGGGGTGACGCTGGCGCCCGCCTCGGCGGAGTTGCTGGTCGATGTGATGAAAGGCCAGGCGCCTGCGCTGAATCCCGGGCCGTATCGCTGGCAGGCGGCGCTTGAACGCAGGTGGACAGACGGTTCATAATCAGCCTCAACCTATCGCCACCTGTGCCCGCCATGTCCCAAGCCCACGTCCATTCGCCCGTCGATGAAACGGATTACTTGCGTCTGGAAGAGACGGCCTCCAGCAAACACGAACTGGTCGGCGGCGAGATTTACGCCATGGCGGGCGCGAGCGAGCGGCATAACCGCATCACGCTCAACATTGCCTTCCATCTGCGCACCGCCACGCGCGGCAAGCCATGCCGGGCTTTCATGGCGGACATGAAGCTGCGGCTGGCGGCACAGGCGACGTATTACTATCCCGACGCCATGCTGGTGTGCGACCCCACCGACGATCACCCGATCTACAAGCAGTTCCCCTGCTTCATTGCCGAGGTACTGTCCCCCGCCACGGCTATGGTGGACGTGCGCGAGAAGTGGGCGGCCTATCGCGGGCTGGCCAGTCTGCGCTATTACCTGCTGGTCGATTCTGAACGGCTGTGGGCCAAGGCCTATTTCCGCGACGACGACGGTAAATGGTTCGAGCAGGAACTGTCCGCCGACGACCGGGTCGACGTGGCGTGCGACGGCACGCGGCTGACACTGACGCTGGACGATCTGTACGAGGACACGGGGCTGCTCGTTGTCTGACCCGGCCGGCAAGCGTCCGCCGCGGGTTGTCTGGGTTGTCAGCGACGGCAAGCCCGGCCATGTAAACCAGTCGCTTGGACTGGCCGAGGCGCTGGCGCGCGCCACCCCCACCGAGATCGTCACCCTCCCCGCCCTGCCGGCCTGGCGCGCCGGGCTGGCGCTGCTGCTGAAGAGAATGCCAAACCCTTTGCCCTTTGTCATCGCGAGCATCCTGAAGGGCATAAACTCCGCGAAGCAATCCAGGACGCTCGCGGATTCGGCAATTTCTGGATCGCCACAGCCCTTCGGGCTTTATGCCCTTCAGGATGCTCGCGATGACGGGGCCAACCAGCGCTCGTGTGAATTCGCACCGGACAACCCGCTTCCGAAACCCGACCTGATCGTGGGCGCGGGACACGCCACCCACCTGACGCTGCTGGCGGCGCGGCGTGCGCGCGGCGGGCGAGCCGTGGTGCTGATGAAGCCGAGCCTGCCGCGCCGCTGGTTCGACCTGTGCGTCATTCCACAACACGACGGTGTCGCGGCGGATGCGCATACGCTGGTAAGCGAAGGCGCATTGAACCGCATCCGACCGGCGGCAACCCACGATGCACGCCACGGTTTGCTTCTGATCGGCGGCGCATCGAAGCATTTCGACTGGGACAGCGACGCGATCCAGGTTCAGATCAGGAGCATTCTCGCGCGCACCCCCGACACGCACTGGACGCTCGCCACCTCGCGCCGCACCCCGGCGGATTTTCTGTCGGATCTGCCGCATGCCCCAAACCTGACCATCGTCCCCCACACCGCCACCTCGCCCGACTGGCTGCCCGGTCAGCTTGCCCGCAGCGGCACCGTGTGGGTGACGCCCGACAGCGCCTCGATGGTGTTCGAGGCCTTGACGGCAGGTGCGGCGGTCGGCGTGTTCGACCTGCCGGTCAATCCGGCAAGCCGCGTCGGCCGGGCGATCGCGCATCTGGCCGATGCGCAGCGCATCACGCGCTTCGCGGACTGGTGCGCCCACGGCACCCTCCACCCCAACCTGCACCCGCTGGCCGAGGCCGACCGTTGTGCTGACTGGATATTGAAATGGCTGAAGAAAAAAAACTAACCGTCCTGCAACTGCTGCCCGCACTGGAATCCGGCGGGGTCGAACGCGGCACGCTCGAAGTGGCGCAAGCGCTGGTCGAACACGGCCACCGCGCGCTGGTGATATCGGCGGGCGGGCGGCAGGTCGCGCCGCTCGTGGCATCGGGCGCCGAGCATTTCGCCTGGCCGGTCGGCAAAAAATCGCTTAAAACCCTGTTGCTCGTCGGCAAGCTGCGGCGTTTTTTGCTGGAACAAAGGGTCGACATCGTCCACGCGCGCTCACGCGTGCCCGCCTGGATCGCATACCTCGCCTGGCGCGGCATGAACCCGGCCACGCGACCGCGTTTCGTCACCACCGTGCACGGCCTGTACGGCGTCAACCGCTACAGCCGCATCATGACGCAGGGCGAGCGGGTGATCGCAGTGTCCGACACCGTGCGCGATTACATCCTGCGCGAATACCCCGACACGCAGGCAGCGCGCATCCAGATCATCCCGCGCGGCGTCGACGGCCAGGCCTATCCGCACGGCTGGAAGCCCGACCCGGTCTGGCAGCAGGCTTTTTTTGCCCGGTTCCCGCACGCCGCGGGCAAGCTGCTGGCCACCCTGCCCGGCCGCATCACCCGCCTCAAGGGGCACGAAGACTTCATCGAGCTGATCGCGCGACTGAAACGGCGCGGCCTGCCGGTGCACGGACTGATCGTCGGCGGCGCGTCCGCATCCAAGCAACGCTATCTGCAAAAGCTGCGCTATCGCGTGCGCAGCATGGGAATGGCGGCCGACATCAGCTTCACCGGCCAGCGCGACGACCTGAAAAACATCCTGGCCATCTCGAACCTGGTGCTGTCGCTTTCCACCCAGCCCGAATCGTTCGGCCGCACCACGCTGGAAGCGCTGCGACTGGGGGTGCCGACCGCAGGCTACGACCACGGCGGCGTCGGCGAAATCCTGCGCACCATTTATCCGGCTGGCCTGCTGCCGCTGGCGGATATCGGCGCGGCCACGCAACGCATCGCCACCTTGTTGCAGCAGCCCAGTCCGGTGCCGGATGGCGATTTCTATCCGCTGCGGAATATGCTGTCGCAGACACTGGAACTGTACGAACAGCTTGCCCGCGCGCCGCGCAGATAGTCCAGGCATTTTGCCGCACCCGTTTCCGGCCACGGGCGCGCGGGAGACGCTCAGGCCCGGCACATCCGCCCGGGCCGATGCCGATGACAGCGCCGGATTAGTACCCGCGAATCAGATGGATTGCACGGGCGCGCGCCTTCCCGTACACGTCCTGCAAACCAAGAGACACGCTTTTCTTTCGCAAGGCATGGCGCGAATAAATGACACCGGAATCACTGGTTTGCGAATCGGGAAGATGACGTTTTCCTATTTCGCGCGAAACCACGGCGAAAAGATTATGCTCAAACAGCACCCGGCGGCGAGCCTCGATAATGGCGGGCAGGCGCTTTTCATATTCGTTATCCATGATGGCCTGGCGAATGATGCGTGCGGCGCCGGGAGGGTCCTTCATGTCGATCGGGATAAAGCTTTCCGATGGAAAATAGTCAGCGGCATTGGGGCAGCCCGCATAGAAGGGCAAGGCCAGACCGAGAAAGGCATCAGCCAGTTTCTCGGTCCAGTGGTGGGGGCCGATATAGTTCTCGATCGCCACGTGATAGCGGTAAGAATCCAGCGCCTCGGCCTTGTCGTCCAGGGGACGCGCCCCTCGTCCATAGACGTGCATCTCGGGCAGAAGCCGCATCAGATCCTGCATGCAATTGAAACGGCGATGATGCAGGGTATGCCGCATCCGCTTGGGCGAGAAAACCATGGACAGATCGCGGGTCTTGTCCGCTGGCGGATGCGCGAGCATGCGATCAAAAGAAATTTCGTGATTTGCCCCGACACCGTACATCCAGATCAGGCCGGCCTGAGAAAAAATTCTGTCCGGATGGGGAAGCGCCCATGTCTCCTGGCTGGTGAGCACACAGCCAAACTGACTTGCGTAGACATTGCCATAGTGCTTGATCGAGGAGGGTTCGCTCGTGGTGAGCATGGTGTGCCGCCGTGAACAAGCCAGATTCTCGTGGCGATTCTTTCTTGGATCGTTGTTTGCGGTGCGCAGGTCTTCGTACACCACCAGCCAGTCATAATCCCTGTCTTCCGGATCGAAGCTGAAACGACAGCTTCCCCATGCCGGATTGCCATGAGGAAGCTGGTGCAAAAAATACCGCGCTGGAATGGGCGAGATTACCTTGACACGAATTTCAGGCGTCAGCTCGATGGGGCGGCTTGTCATGTTGTGTGAGTTGTGTGATTTGAGTAGGCGTTTCGGTCAAGTATTATCACGCTGCCATGGCGGACGGGCTAGCCGAGCGCCGGTCCATGTGCCTAGTTTAAGGAGTATAAGGAAAAAATGGGGGGGAGGGTTTTGCTTGCGTCAGTTAAACGGCTTGACCTGGTCAATATGAATAAGGGAGCGGGATTAGATGGCCGGCAATGAGGGCACACCACAAATAAATAGGGAACGGCCTGGCGCTTGTCCGCTTTGCCACGGCACCAGGTCCGAGACCTTGGGGGAGAAAAATGGCTTTGTGATTGTTTCGTGCTGCGACTGTGGGTTACGTTTTGTGCAAGGCATGCCATCAAGCAACGAGCTGGATGCCTTCTACAGGAAATATTATGCGAACGAAAAAAACGAGCGTAACGCTATTCGAAAGGTTCGGCGCTGGTGGCGGAAACTGTTGCCCCTCAAATTGCTGGCCTGGAAAGGGCTTTTTCTGGATTTGGGCTGCAATACCGGCTTTGCCGTGGAAGCAGCCCGCAGATTGGGATTCAAGGCCACTGGCTACGACCTCAGCGAACAGGCGATTGAACTGGCGCGCAGCACATATGGCAATTGCGACTTTAATTACGGGACAGCCAGGGATGCGATTTCAAAAGGCGTGCGTTACGATGCCGTGCTTTGCGCTGAAATGATCGAGCATTTGACAGAACTCGATACGCTTGCCGATGCGTTGTCATTTCTGGTCAAGCCAGGCGGCATCCTGTATCTCACAACGCCTGACGCAGGCCGCTACCGCAGCCCCCAGGAACTATTGGCGTGGAAAGAAGTATGTCCCCCGGAGCATCTCATCTACTTTGGCCGGGAACAGATCGGCAGACTTCTACGCAATGCCGGTTTCAGCGTACTGTTCTTTTTGCCCGTGCTACACAAATCGAGCATTCGCGTGCTTGCAAGGAGAATGCCTGAGGCCACCGCTCTCAGCGTTGAACAATGATGACGACACGCCCCCCCATCTCCGTATTCATCATTGCCAGGGATGAAGCGGACCGCATCGGCCTCACCATCAACAGCGTAAAAGACTGGGTGGACGAGGTCATCGTGATCGACAGCGGCAGCCAGGATGACACGGTGGCCGTGAGCGAATCATTGGGCGCGCGGGTGGTGTTCAACGCGTGGCGCGGCTACGGCCCGCAGAAGGTATTCGGCGAGGGATTGTGCCGCAACGACTGGTTGCTGAACCTGGATGCCGACGAGGAGATCTCCCCCGAACTCGGGGAAGAAATCCGGGCGCTATTCCAGCGTGGACAGCCAACCGAAGTGGCCTGCACGCTGCCGATTCTGCCCCTGTATCCGTTTCAGGAAACCGGCCATCGCTGGACCGCCTTTCACCATCCGGTACGCCTGTATCGCAAGCAGTTTGCCGGCTTCAAGGATTCCCCCGTGCACGACTCGGTCGTCGTACGTGAAGGCAGGGTGGGCCACCTGAAGGGGATGGTCATCCACCGTTCCTTTCGTTCCCTCAGCCACCACGTGGACAAGGCGAATTTCGCATCGACAGCCAGAGCCCAGGACCTTTTCCAGAAGGGGCGCAATCCTTCCGGGCTGAACCTGTTGTTGATTCCCTTCCTGGCCTTCCTCAAGTCTTACTTCCTCCGGCGCGAATTTGTGAACGGCATTGACGGCATCGTCGTCAGCCACATGTATGCGTTCCAGCGTTTTATCCGGCTGGCCAAGGCGCGCGAACTGCACCGGCTGGCCAGGCGAGGGAAGTAAGCTTGCCCTCAGCGCTATGGTGGGGACGTTTCGACCCCGGCTACTCCCGCAACCGCATCCTGCGCAAGCTGTTCGCTGAAATGGGTTGGCAGGTCAAGGACTTCCACCCAAGGTTCGCCAGGGTGGCCGACTGGGAAGCGGGGCTGTATCGATTACCCAGGCCCGATTTGGTCTGGGTGCCCTGTTTCAGGCAACGCGATCTGGCGGCAGCAAGCCGTTGGGCAACACGCCATGGCGTTCCATTGGTATTCGATCCACTCATCTCCGCCTATGACAAACAGGTGGATGAACGCGGGAAGCTGAACGCCGGAGGTTCGCGCGCCCAAAAGCTGCTTGCCTGGGAGCAGGCCCTGTTTCAGCGCGCTGACAGGATTATTGCCGACACCCCCGCCCACGCCGACTACTTTGCCCAGGTGCTTGGCGTTCCCCGGAAGCATCTCGCGGTGGTCCATGTCGGCGCTGAAGAAGCCCTCTTCAAGCCTGAACGCCTGGCATCCGATGCCGGGGGCAACCCTCTGGAGCTTCTGTTCTACGGCAGCTTCATCCCGTTGCAGGCGCCCCAGGTCGTCATCGAAGCCGCACGGCTGTATCAGGGACCACCGGTGAAATGGGTGCTTCTGGGACAGGGGCCGTTGCGCAGGGTGTGCGAAGAGAAAGCCAGGGGGCTGGCAAACGTGACGTTTGAAGACTGGATGCCCTACGAAAAACTGCCGGCGCGCATTCATCGGGCCGATATCCTGCTGGGCGTGTTCGGCACCACACCCAAGGCGGGCCGAGTCATCCCCAACAAGGTGTTCCAGTCGCTGGCCTGCGGCAGGCCTGTGGTCACGCGTTCGGCCAGCGCTTACCCGGAAGCCCTGGTTGCGGCAGAGAATAGCGGACTTGTCTGGACCCCGGCGGGGGATGCCCAATCCCTGGCAGACCGTGCGGCGGCACTGGCAGTGGACCCGGGCAAGCTGCGTCTACTTGGCGAGGCTGCTGCGAATACCAGCCGGCAATACTTTTCGGAATCGGCATTGCGCCATCAATTGAATGCGGCCCTTAACGATCTGCCAGCTTGAACACCCATGCTCTGCACTGCATATTGGCTTTCATGATCCATGTGTACGCGTGTTGCCACGGACTGTCCGAACCCCGGTGCATCATCCGGTGCATCATAATGATTGCTTCATCCCGAATTAGCTGTCTGCCGGAAGGCAGACCAGGTACCCCCGGCTTATGACACGATCCCTTAAACCCCAGCACTTCACCTGGCTGGTTTTTGCCGGCTTCCTGCTGTTCCCGTTTAGCCGATCGGTTGAATTGCCCATCCTGATCATGACGATTGGCGGCGGGGTGCTCGCATACAAATACGGCAGGACGTTTTTTCGCGAGCCGGCAGTCGGGCTTTTCACGCTCCTGTTTGCCTGCATCTGGCTTCCCATGCTGTTCTCTATTCCAGACAGCTACGATCTGAAGAAGTCCGTGGGCACGAGTCTGTCCTTCATCCGTCTCTATCTCAGCGGCCTGTTCGTTATTTGGGCGTTGAGCAAGCAGAATCAGGCGCCCCTGCTCGTCAAGCTATTGGCTGGGCTGACTGCATTCTGGGTGGTGGATGCACTGTTCCAGGCCGCGACCGGACGGGATTTCTTCGGCTATGCCCAAGCGTCCACCCGGCTCAATGGAATTTTTGGGGAAGATGGGTTGAAACTGGGCAATGCCTTGCCGGTGCTTGCGCCGTTTCTTATTCTTGCGCTTCGCAGCAAGCCGGCCCTGATGCTGCTGGCGGCGCTCATGACGGGGGCGGTTGTCATCCTTGCGGGAAGCCGTGGCGGCTGGGTGAGTTTTGGCCTGGTTTGCATAGGGCTGATTTTTTCAGAGGCGCGGCGACGCGGCGTGGCTTTCTGGAAAATCGGTGCGGTGGTCGCGCTGACCGGGCTCGCTGGAACCTTCGCCATATTCGAGAACCCCGCCGCGAAGCAGCGGCTGGACCAGACCCTGCTGCTTTTTTCCGGCGACGAGGCCAAGATCGATCAGGCGCTTTCCCTCCGCTGGACGCTCTGGAAAGACGCCTTTGCCATGATCGATGCGCATCCCGTCAATGGCGTGGGGGTCAGGGCTTTCCGTTATGCCTATCCCGAATTTGCGCAGCCCGGCGATCCCTTTATCTCCATCGACGAAAAGTCAGGCAGGCCGACAGGCGCATTCTATGCGCATCAAATCGTCGTGGAAGTCACAAGCGAAACAGGCTTGATCGGGCTTGTCGGGCTTACCCTGTTTTATGGACTGCTGGTCAGGCATTGGCGCCTGGCGAGCCGGGAACGGAGAATCGTGGCCTTGCCGTTTGCAATGGCAACCCTGGCCTGGATATTCCCATTCAACACCCATCCTTCTTTTTACACTGCGCAGTGGTCGGTCCTGATCTGGCTGGCGATCGCCATGTTGTGCGCGACCTTGCTGCCGCTGCAAAAAACGGGCGATACAAACCGTTGGGCTCAGCTTGCGAAGCCCAACGTGCACCGTCAACGTTGGGCTTCCTGAGTCGGCCCAACGAAAACGAGTCCTTATTGCATTTCCAGATTGAAAAGGTCGCGAAGGTGAGCCGCAGACAGTGCTGTAACACGGCAGAGCGGAGTCGTTGCCGCTTTAGCGGCTTACGAATCCGGCCTACCCCTTGCGGGTAAGGCGAAACCGACAAAGAGATTTTCAATCTGGAAATGGAATTAGTCCTGGGGGGTGTATTCGGGCACCCACCTGGTCAGAGCCTGTTTTACCGCCTGCTCGGGCTGACAATTTTCCGTTCTGAACCAGTCGTCCAACTCGTTCGCCAACCGGTCGAGCGCCGCGCGCGCCTTCGCCACCCGTAGCTTGGGATGCGGCGTCGGCAGCGTGGATTCGTCGTCGGCGAGCAGTTCCTCGTACAGCTTTTCGCCGGGGCGCAGGCCAGTATATTCGATGCGGATGCGGTCTTCGTCCGCGCCCGACAGCCGGATCATGAGCCTGGCCAGTTCGGCGATCTTCACCGGCTCGCCCATGTCCAGCACGAAAATTTCGCCGCCCTCGCCCATCATGCCCGCCTGCAGCACCAGCTGCGCGGCTTCGGGAATCGACATGAAGAAGCGCGTGATCTCGGGATGCGTCACCGTCACCGGCCCGCCCGCCTCGATCTGCTTCTGGAACTTGGGGATCACGCTGCCGGAGGAACCGAGCACATTGCCGAATCGAACCGACACGAAGCGCGTTCCAGCCGCCTGCTGCATCGCCTGACAGGCCATCTCGGCCAGCCGCTTGGTCGCGCCCATGACGTTGGTCGGGTTGACCGCCTTGTCGGTGGAGATCATCACGAACTTGGCCACGCCGTGTGCCTGAGAGGCGGCCGCGACCACCTGCGTGCCGAGCACGTTGTTGCGCACCGCCTCCCAGGCGTTGCCGTTCTCCATCAGCGGCACGTGCTTGTAGGCGGCGGCGTGGAACACCACCGCGGGACGATGCCCGGCCATCACCTGGTTCACCCAGGCGGCGTTCTTCACGTCGCCGATCACCGGTGCAATCTGCAAGCTGGGGAAACGCTGCGGCAGCTCCTGCTCCATCGCGTACAGCGCCAGTTCGGACTGCTCGAACAGCACCAGCTTCGCCGGCGAAAAGCGCGCGATCTGGCGGCACAGTTCCGAACCGATCGAGCCGCCGGCGCCGGTCACCATCACCACCTGTCCGGTCAGCAACTGGTGCAGGCCGCTGTCGTCGAGCTGCACCGGGTCGCGCCCCAGCAGGTCGTCGAGCTCGACGCGGCGCAAACTGGATACCGACACCCGGCCCGCCACCAGGTCCTCCAGCGAAGGCACGGTCAGCACGTTCAGCCCGGCCTCGGCGCAGGCCTGGGTGATGCGCTTGCGCACCGCGTGCGCCGCCGACGGCAGCGCCAGCACCACATCGTCGACCCCCTTCTTCGCAGCCCAGGACGCCACCTCGTCCAGCGCACCCAGTACCGGAATGCCCTGCACCAACCGCCCCTGCTTGTCGCGGCTGTCGTCGAGCAGGCCCACCACATGGAACCCCGCCGGATTGCGCGCCAGTTCGCGCAGCAGGAAATCCGCAGCTGAACCCGCGCCGGCCACCAGCACCGGCTTGCTGTCCGGATGCAGCACGCTGGTCAGGCGATGCTCCTTCCAGGCACGATAGGCCAGACGGCTTCCGCCCATCATGACAACCAGCAGCAGCGGGTCGAGGATCAGCACCGAACGCGGCACCACGGTGCTGACGCGGAACAAAATCAGCACCAGGGGAATCAGCAGCGCCGCCAGCCCAACGGCCAGCACGATGCGTTTGAGATCGGGCAGGCTGGCAAAGCGCCAGATCCCGCGATACAGGCCGAAGCGCCAGAACACCACGGCCTGCAGCGGCACCACCCAGAGTAGCGTCGACAAGGCCGCAGCCTGAAACTCGGGCGGCATATCCAGATTGAAACGCAGCCAGTACGCAGCCAGCCAGGCGAAGGCCGCCACCAGGATGTCGTGCAGGATGATGGTGAGCGTACGGAGATTAAGATTCATTGCTGGATTGGCGCCAGCGCCGGTCGATGGTCAGAAAAATCAGCAGATACGTTGCGGCCCACAGGGCAAGCAGCCATGCCATGTGCTGCGGCAAAACCAGTTGCGCGAATGCCAGCGCAGCCATCGCCAGCATCAGCGCATAGGCAGCTATCGCCAGCTGGCGATGCGACGCCCCGAGCAACACCACCCGCTGATAATAATGCGAACGATGCGCCCGCCAGATCTTTTCGCCGCGCAGCCCTCGACGAATGAGCGTCACGCTGGCATCCGCAATGAAGGGCGAAAACACCAGCAACGGAAACAGCCACGGCCACACGTTTTGTTGCGCCCCCAGGATGCCGAGCGCGGCCGCCAGGAAGCCCAGCGGAATCGACCCGGCATCGCCCATGAACACCCGCGCCGGCGGGAAGTTGAAGCGCAGGAAGGCCAGCGCCGCCGCCGCGATGGCCGCGCAAAAAGCGGCCAGCCCCGGCGCACCGCCCAGCCACGCAGCCAGCGCCAGTGCGCCGAAGCCGATAGCGGCCATGCCGCCCGCCAGCCCATCCGAGCCGTCCATGAAGTTATACAGATTGGTCATCCATACCACCGCCAGCGTGCCCGCCAGCAAGGCCCAGCCGGTGACACCCAGCGCCAGCAGGCAGCCCACTGCAGCGACGAAGTGCGCGAGAAAGCGCACCCTCACCGGCAGGCCGCGCACGTCATCCAGCACCGACATCGCAGCCAGCGCGAACGCCGCCAGCACCACCGGCAGCAGGGTCGCATCAGCCAACCCTACGCTGGCCACGCCTATCCCGGCCATGATGCCCAATCCGCCGATGCGCGGCGTCGGCGTTTCATGCAGCGAGCGTTCGTTGGGGTGGTCCATCGGCAGGCGGCCGCGTCGCAGCAGCCAGGCCAGCGTCAGCCAGCTGGCGATGAAGGCAGAAAAAGGCCCAAGCCACAGCATCATATTGAAGCCACCGCCGCGGTCAATCCCGCTTCCATGGAAAATCGCGGCATCCTATCCAAACGAAACCGTATGGCCGAATTGCCTGCAAAAAGCGAACCCGTGAGCCGCGCCACAGCGGGGCACCGGCCAGGCACGCTCAGCCGCACTGCCGCCACAATCCGCCATGCCGGACTCGGTCCGGCCTCCGGCGCGGCGCATTTCATGGCCGCCTCAGCCAATCGGCCACTCCCAAATCGGGCGCCTGCCGATCAAGCGCTTTTATGCCACGTTCAACCCGGCCAACCCAACCCCTGCCGCGCGTGACCATGTCCTGCCAGGCTTCCTCCACTTCCCACGGCCGATAGATTTTGAACCAGTCCAACAGTGCGGCAGCTTGCGCCAGATCCTTGTTGGCTTTTTGTGTGAACGAACCGCTGCGTTCCCCATAAATCAGCAGCTTGTGCAAGGCATAACGCGCCGGATGCGGCACATTGACCACACCTGTTCCTTCCGCGCTGAATAGTGCCACCTGGACGATATTCTCCAGGGAGTATTCGATAAAACGCAGGGGTTGCATGGTGACATGCAACCGTGGATGTTCAATCGGCGCATCTCCCCCACGGTGGCGCGGGGTCAAAAAATCCAGACGAAAATCGGGTTCTTTCGGGTTGAGGTAAGTGGCGCCCGCTTTGCCCGCGAGGCCGGAAATAGGCAAAAACCCCATCTCCAGCGATTCGATGGCGCGATGCACATCGACCTCGATATTGCTCGGGAGCGCAATGGACACGCTTTTTCCTGCATGGGCAAAATCCACATCCTGCGTACGTGACGCGTCGCCCCAACTTACCCCCAGCAGATTGCCGTAAGCCAGAAAAGCATGGGTGCCCACCAGCACCCCGCCCGCCTTGAAAAAACCATGGTCGAGCAGGCGGCGGATCACACGGAAATGGCGGGCAACCACAGGCTGGCAGCCCAACGCAATGGCCGAACGGGCGAGTGCACGCAACGCATCCGCACCCGGCGCATTGGCGCGCAGTTCGACCAGCCTGCGAACTTCCGGGGTATCCGGGCCCACGTAAATTTGACGCAATATCCCAGCCAGATCGGTATGCTGGAAATACCAGTAAACCCGCCCCTTGACCGTCTTTTGTGCGAAAGACCCGGCAAGATTGGCCACCGAACGTGACAGCTCCGCCGCGCTGGCGGCATCAAAGAGCTGTGCGTAAGCCGTTTGCGCTGAAAGGGAAAGCTCGGTAAACCGTGGCATCGCTGGTTATACTAATTTATCTTTTAATTAGTATAACTTGCTCAGACGCGCCGCACCAATTCCGAGTAGGGCACGAGTGCCGAATTGGCGGTAAGCAACTGCGCAGGCATGAGCAGGGCTTGCGCTACCAACAGGCGGTCAAACGGGTCACGGTGGTGCAGCGGCAAATGGGCAACCTTTGCGCCATGCGCCGCGCTGACGGGCAGTTCAATCAAGCCGGTATCCCTGGCGGCCTGTGCAATATCTTCGGGCGAATACTGAAAATCAATCTTTCCCAGGGCCGTCTTGATCGCAATCTCCCAAATACTGGCGGCGCTGAAATAGACCGTGGTTTCGGGTGACTCAATCTGCGCCGCAACATCTTGCGGCAAGCGTTGCGGGGCGTCCAGCGCCCACAGCAGAATATGCGTATCCAGCAGAACAACCACTTAGCGCCCCTCGAACAAGGCCAGCTCGTCTGCCGTCAGTGGCGCGTCAAAATCATCCGGGACATTGAGCTTGCCTTTGAGCAGGCCAAGCCGACGCTTTTTCGGCGCGGCTTCAAGCGGCACCAAACGGGCGATCGGCTTGCCCGCCTTTGCGATCACGATTTCCTCGCCATCCGCCACCCGTTCCAGCAGGCGTGAGAGATGGGTTTTCGCCTCATGGATGTTGATGGTTTGCATGGCACGCCCCGAACTTAACTAAGTTTAGTCTAGCATGGCAACCTAGGGCGGGCCAAACAAAAGCTCGACTGCGTCGACTCGGCAGCCATCCTTCGGACGTCACTGCAAGGCCGCAACTGTCGCGGCCAGGCCCTGCTCCATCGTATACGGCGGTGTCCAGGCCAGGCGCGACCGGATGAGCGAACTGTCCACAAACAGCGACCCCGTGAGCCGCGCCACCGCCGCGCGCTTGCCCAGCAGCGCGCCCGCCAGCTCCAGCCCCCCCACCGGCACCGCCGGCAAACGCGCCGGTCGCCCCATGGCCCGCGCCAGCGCGCGGATCAGTTCCGGCGTCGACACCGGCTCGCCGTCGTCCAGCAAAAAAGTCTGCCCCGCAGCGGCAGGGTGTTCGATGCACAGCCGGATCGCATCGACGAAATTGCCCAGATACAACAGGCTGCGTCGATTGCAGATTGCCCCCAGCGGCAGCGGCCAGCCCCGTTGAACCATCTGCATCAAGCGCAGGAAATTCGCCTTCACCCCGGGCCCATACACCAGCGGCGGGCGCAGGATGACGATTTCCAGCCCGGTCTCCGCAGCAATCCGCTGCAAGCCCTGTTCGGCTTCCCATTTGGATACCGCATATGCATCCCCGGGCGCGGACACATCGGTTTCACGATAAGGTGCATCGCGCCCTTCCCCGTTGACCTTGATGGTGCTGATGAAAACGAAGCGTTTCACCCCGGCGTCGGCCGCCTGGCGAGCAAGATTGAGCGTAGCGTCTGTATTGGCTGCCCGATACAGCGCCAGCGGATCCTGTGCCGTGTCGTCCATCACATGCACCCGCGCAGCCAGATGCACCACAGCATCGCACCCGGTCAGCGCCGACCGCCAATCCGTCGACGCAGCCAGATTTCCGACCGCCACCTCGTGCGGCAAACCGGATGGGTTACGCACAGCGGGCACCACCTCAATCCCGCAAGCCGCCAGCCTGGCGCACAACGCCGACCCGACAAAACCGGTGGCACCGGTTACCAGTGCCTTCATGCGCACGCCTCGCGATAAACCGCCAGCGTTTGCGCAATGACAGTCTCCTGACCAAACTCGGTTTCAGCCCGCGCTCTCGACTGTTCACCCATGCGGCGGCGCAGCGCGGCGTCATCAATCAGTTTTTCCAACGCTGCCGCCAGCGCTGCCGCATCGCGCACCGGCACCAGCAGACCGTTCACGCCGTCGCGTACCACTTCGCGACAACCCGGCGCATCGGTCGTCACGATCGGCAAGCCACAGGCGGCGGCTTCCAGCAGAGATTTGGGTAAGCCTTCGCGGTAAGACGGCAGACAGGCGATGTGCGCCGCCTGCAACACGGCGGGCATGTCTTCTCGCCTGCCCCACCACTCCACGCCATGCTGTCCGTGCCAATTGCGCAAGGTCGATTCGGGCACCGAGGCAGGGTTGGCGGGATCGGGATCGCCCACCAGCACAAAGCGCGCATTGACACCTGCCCCGGTCAAGCGGCGCGCGGCCTCGACGAACTCGCCCACGCCCTTGTCCCACAACATGCGCGCAACCAGCACAATGCAAACCGGTTCGGGTGGCGGCGCCACCGGATAAAAAATTTGAACATCCACCCCAGCGCCACGTATCAGCCGCAAGCGTGCGGCGGACACGCCCGAACGTTCGAGCAGGGCCTTGTCTTCCGGGTTTTGCACAATGGTCAGGCTATGTGGCTGCATGAGCAAACGCCCCAGCATCCAGCGCAAAACCGGGCGAAGCAGGCGCACAACGCGGCCAGACGAGGTGAACAGCCACCCCAGCCCGGCCACCGCATTCACCTGCGCGGGCACGCGCGCCAGCCACGCCGCCAGCGCGCCGAACATCACCGGCTTCAACGCCACGTGGTGGACCAGGTCGGGCTGCTCGCGGCGATACAGGCGCCACAGTGCCATCACCTCGGCGAGCGGGTTGCCGCCGCGCCGCGACAGGCCGAAGGGGATCAGCCGGATGCCCGCATTGCGAATGACGTCCGCCTGCCGCCCCGCGCGGGTAGCCACCGCCACCTCGAACCCGGCCGCCTGCGCTGCCACGGCGAGCGGCAACCGGTGCGAAACGAAATACCAGTCTTCCGTGACGACGAATAGCAACTTCACTTTTGCGCCTCTAGCCATGCCTGAAACATCAGCACGTCCCACAAGTAATACGACCAGTTGCGCGCGCCGGTTTGGTGTTCAAGCCATTTGCGTTGAATAGGAATGGGATCGAAAAAACCCTCCCGCGCCAGCCGCCCCGGTTCAATGAGAGCAGCCGCCCAGGCTTTGAGCGGCCCGCGTAGCCAGTGGTCGATAGGCACGCCGAAACCCATTTTGGGGCG
The DNA here is from genome assembly GCA_947085345.1 of uncultured Gammaproteobacteria bacterium. Lineage (GTDB taxonomy): Bacteria > Pseudomonadota > Gammaproteobacteria > Burkholderiales > Thiobacillaceae > Thiobacillus. Next base: position 39,430 of record CAMTWC010000049.1, read on the forward strand.
ATCCATCAACGCCTGCGGCACATGGCGATAGAGCACCTGGCGCAACAGCCATTTGCCCTGGCCGTGGCGGATTTTCATGTCCAGCGGCAAAGTCCAGGCGAATTCCACCAACCTGTGGTCGAGCAGTGGTACCCGAGTTTCCAGGCTCACGGCCATGGCCGCCCTGTCCACCTTGGTGAGAATGTCGTCTGGCAGATAGGTCACCGTA
>CAMTWC010000050.1:0-27050 GCA_947085345.1 uncultured Gammaproteobacteria bacterium
GTGACTGGAGTTCAGACGTGTGCTCTTCCGATCTGGGGAACGAAGGGCGCCGACATCGCGGTTGGCGAAGGCCAGCCGCTGGGCGCGCCCATGGCATCCGGCGGGCCGTACTTCGGCTTCATGTGCTGCCGCCAGGAATTCGTGCGGCAAATGCCGGGACGCATCGTCGGCCGCACCGTCGACCTCGACGGCAAGCCGGGCTTTACGCTGACCCTGCAGGCACGCGAGCAGCACATCCGCCGTTCCAAGGCCACCTCCAACATCTGCACCAACCAGGGACTGGTGGTCACCGCGGCGACGCAGTACATGGCGCTGCTGGGACCGCAGGGATTGGCCAAGGTGGCATCGAACAGCCACGCCAACACCGTGGCACTTGCCGGCAAGCTGGCGGCGATCCCCGGCGTGACGCGCGCGTTCGCCAGCCCCTTCTTCCACGAGGTGGTGCTGAAGCTGAACGACAATGCGAAGGACGTGCTGCGCGCATTGCGCGCCCAGGGCATCCTCGGCGGACTCGACATTTCCGGCTGGTACCCCGAACTCGGGCAGGCGATCCTGGTGTGCGCCACCGAAACCAAGACCGCCGCCGATCTCGACCATTACGCGCAACAAATGGAACGCATCCTGTCGAAACGACGCGAAGCGCCGCCGTGCGCGTACAAGAGCTAGTCGGAGCGGAACATGAGTGATGTACGACGGGACAAGCAATTCTGGGAGTTGACTGACTCATTCATTCAACTGGCCAATACCCACTTGAACGAGACGAAACCCAGCAGAGTCAGCGCAAGCGCGCTCTTTGCAGCCTCGAGATTCAATGCCTTCGTCATCACAGCGGCAACCGAGAGCAAGGAACAGTTGATTGCAGAAAAGGAAGCCGCAATCGCCTACTTTATGGACCAGTACGAAAAAATGCTGCGCGAGAATATTGATGAGCACTTGGCTCGTTATGACCAGCAGACCCGTTAGCAGGTACGGAATGCATCGGGCGCAATCGTGTATGCGCCCGGCATTTAATTGATTTATTCAAGGAGAGCAAACATGGCAGTGACTTTAGGCGGCAACCCCATCGACATCGCAGGCACGTTTCCCAAGGTCGGCGACACCGCGCCCGATTTCAAGTTGGTCAACAAGGATCTGGCCGATGTTTCGCTGGCCGACTTCGCCGGCAAGAAGAAGATTCTCAACATCGTTCCCAGCCTCGACACGCCGGTGTGCGCAACCTCGACGAAGAAATTCAACGACGCCGCGGTCGGCAACACGGTGGTGCTGATCATTGCTGCCGACCTGCCGTTCGCGATGAACCGCTTCTGCGGCGCCGAGAGCACCAACAACGTGGTGACGCTGTCGACCATGCGCGGCGCCGAATTCATGAAGAATTACGGCGTCGCCATCACCAGCGGCCCGCTCGCCGGCATCACTGCGCGCGCCGTGGTGGTGCTCGACGAAGCCAACAAGGTGCTCCACGCCGAACTCGTTCCCGAGATCAAGCAGGAGCCTAACTACGAGGCCGCGCTGGCTGCGTTGAAATAAATTTGTGAGGAGTGAGGGGAAAGGGGTGAGGAACGGTTGCGAGACCGCACCACGCCTGTCCCGTCCGACGCCTCACCCCTCACCCTTCACGCCTTACGCCTAACCACCATGCTGATATTCGACCATTCCCGGCCCGGCCGCACGGCCGCCGCCCAATTGCCTGCCGCCGGTGGCAGCCTCGACGACCTGCCTGCCGCACTGCGACGCAAGGACGCACCCGCGCTGCCCGAAGTCTCCGAGCTCGACGTGGTGCGCCACTACACGCGTCTCTCGCAGCTCAACTTCTCCATCGACACGCAGTTCTACCCACTCGGTTCGTGCACCATGAAGTACAACCCGCGCGCGTGCAACTCGCTGGCGATGCTGCCGCAATTCCTGGCGCGCCATCCGGCGAGCCCGGACGAGACGGGACAGGGCTTCCTCGCCAGCATGTTCGAGCTGCAGGAAATGCTGAAGGACGTCACCGGCATGGCCGGGGTGTCGATGGCGCCGATGGCGGGTGCGCACGGCGAGTTCGCCGGGGTGGCGATGATCCGCGCCTACCACGACGCGCGCAGCGACACGGCACGCCGCGAGATCATCGTGCCGGACGCGGCGCACGGCACCAACCCGGCCACGGCCACCATGTGCGGCTACACGGTCAAGGAAATCCCGACCGACGCCACCGGCTCGGTCGACCTCGCTGCGCTCAAGGCCGCCGTCGGCCCGCACACCGCGGGGCTGATGCTGACCAACCCGTCGACGTTGGGCGTGTTCGAGAAGACCATCGCCGACATCCAGAAGATCGTCCACGACGCCGGCGGCCTCCTGTACTACGACGGCGCCAACCTCAACGCCATTCTCGGCAAGGTGCGCCCCGGCGACATGGGCTTCGACGTCATTCACATGAACCTGCACAAGACCTTCTCCACCCCGCACGGCGGCGGCGGACCGGGCGCGGGTCCGGTGGGCGTGGCGGAGCGCCTGTTGCCCTTCATGCCGATTCCGCTGGTGCTGAACGAGAACGGCTTCTACCGGCTGGCGACCGAGGCCGACCTGCCGCAGTCGATCGGCCGCCTGTCGGCCAACATGGGCAACGCCGGCGTGCTGATGCGCGCCTACGTGTACGCGCGCCTGCTGGGCCGCGAGGGCATGCATCGCGTCGCCGAATACGCCACGCTCAATGCCAACTACCTGATGGCGAAACTGCGCGAAGCCGGCTTCGACCTGGCCTACCCCGAACGCCGCGCCAGCCACGAATTCATCGTCACGCTGAAGAAGCTGAAGGACGCCACCGGCGTGTCGGCGATGGACTTCGCCAAGCGCCTGCTCGACTACGGCTACCACGCGCCGACCACCTACTTCCCGCTCTTGGTGCCGGAATGCCTGCTGATCGAGCCGACCGAGACCGAGAGCCGCGAGACGCTGGACGGCTTCGTCGAGGCGATGATCAAGATCAAGCACGAAGCCGAAACCAACCCCGAACTGGTGAAGGGTGCGCCCTACAGCCTGCCGGTACGCCGCCTGGACGACGTCAAGGCGGCGCGCGAACTCGATCTGGCATACAAGCCCGCCGCATGACCGACCCCGTCAGCCCGTTCAAAGGCAAGACCGGCCTGCAGCGCGTGCTGAATGCGGCGGGCTACTCGTGGGCCGGTCTGACCGCCGCCTTCAGGCACGAGGACGCATTCCGCCAGGAAGTCTTTCTCGCGCTGCTGCTGATCCCGTTGGGGCTGTACCTGGGCGAAACGGGGATCGAGCGCGCACTGATGGTCGGCGCCATTCTGCTGGTGCTGATCGTCGAATTGCTGAACTCGGCACTTGAGGCCGCGGTCGACCGCATCTCGCTGGAGCACCATCTCCTGATCAAGCGCGCCAAGGACATGGGCAGCGCAGCGGTGATGATCGCGCTCGCCAACGTCGCGGTCGTGTGGGCGCTGGTGCTGCTGGGCTGACCCGAACCGGAGGTCGCGCCGCCCGGGGCCGCAGGGTTCACCAAACCGTCACCCCCGCTTCATCAGTTTGTCGCAGAGCACGCGCATGCTCTGCGCCATGGACGCAGCCGAACTCACCTGCCAGACCCTGCCGTCGATGCGACCGCAACTGCGCATCGCGGTGGTGACTGAGACCTACCCGCCCGAAGTCAACGGCGTGGCGATGACCCTGGGCCGCCTGGTCGACGGCCTGCAGGTGCGCAACCACCAGGTTCAGCTGATTCGTCCGCGCCAGCATGTCGACGACCAGCCGCAGCCCACCGCCACCTTCACCGAACACCTGCAGCGCGGCATCGCCCTGCCGCGTTACGAAGGCCTGAAAATGGGCCTGCCGGCGAAAGCCGCGCTGACCCGGCTGTGGACCCGGCAGCGTCCCGACGTGGTGCAGATCGCCACCGAAGGCCCGCTCGGCTGGTCAGCGCTGGCGGCGGCCAACAAGCTGCGCCTGCCGGTGGCGAGCGACTTCCACACCAATTTCCACAGCTACAGCAGCCACTACGGCTTCGGCCTGCTGCGCCGCGCCATCGTCGCCTACCTGCGCAAGTTTCATAACAAGGCCGCCGTCACCCTGGTACCGACCGCGGGCATCCGCCGCGAACTGCTCGGCCATGGCTACGAGAACATCGAGATCATCGGGCGCGGGGTCGACACCCAACTGTTCCATCCCGGTCGCCGTGAGGCTTCCCTGCGTGCGCGCTGGGGCGTGCGCGATAACGAGACGGTGGCGCTGTATGTGGGACGCCTGGCAGCCGAAAAGAATCTGGCGCTGGTGTTCGACGCCTTCGATGCCATGCGCGAGGCGAATCCCGCCACCCGCCTGGTGCTGGTGGGCGACGGACCCGAGCGCGCCAACTGGCAGGCCAAACGGCCCGATGCGATCTTCTGCGGCACGCAGGTCGGCGAGCCGCTGGCCGCGCATTACGCATCCGGCGATGTGTTCCTGTTTCCCAGCCTGACCGAGACCTGGGGCAACGTGGCCATTGAAGCCATGGCATCGGGGCTTGTGGTCGTGGCCTACGACTGTGCCGCCGCCAAGGAAGTCATCCGTCATGGCGAAAACGGTCTCAAGGCGCAGCCGGAGGACGAAGACGCATTCATTGCCCAGGCGGTGTCGCTGGCCCCTGACACCGCCCAGCAGCGCCGCCTCGGCACGGCGGCGGCCGCGCGCGCCGCGCAGTTGTCGTGGGACGCCATCATCGACAGCTTCGAGCGGGTGCTGCTGCGGCTCGCCCATCCCCAGCCCGCGACCGACGATGCGCCGGACTGGGCAACCGTCTCCCGTACCGGATAAGAGGAAGCCCATCATGCAGCGTGCTCGCCTCAGTCTTGCCGCCCATCATGGCCTCAATCGGCTGGCCGCGCGCGAGCATGCCTGGCTGGAGCGCCTCAACGGCGTGCGCCGCCCCGACTGGGAAGTCGGCCTGCTGCGGCTTGCAAGCCGGCTTGGCGACGGCGTATTCTGGTACGCCCTGATGGGGGCGCTGCTCGCCTGGCATGGCTGGGCGGCGCTGCCGGCGGTGCTGCACATGATCGTGGCCGGGCTGGCCGGCACGCTGATCTACAAGTGGCTGAAAGGCGCCACCGAACGCCCGCGCCCCTACCAGGCCTGCCCGGCCATCTGCTGCCTGACTGCGCCGCTCGACCGCTTCAGCTTTCCCTCCGGCCATACCCTGCACGCGATGGTGTTCAGCCTCGTCGCCACCACCCATTACCCGGCGCTGGGCTGGCTGGTGTGGCCGTTCACCGCGCTGGTCGCGGCCTCGCGCCTGGTGCTGGGGCTGCACTATGTGAGCGATGTGCTGGTGGGGGCGGTGCTGGGCGCGGCCATAGCAGGCATCACGCTCATGCGCTGAGCAAAGTCCTTACGCCGCCTTCGGCAAGGCAGCGGGCGCTTCCAGCTCAAACAGATCCCCCGGCAGCGGCAAGCGGCATGCCACCAGTTCCGGCGCGTGCGCGGCGATGCGCTCGCGCGCCACCGCCACCGGCGGGCAATCGGCCAGCCAGGCCGGCGCTTCGCCGGTGAATACGCGGTTGATCTGCGGCAGCCGGGTGGTGACTTCCTGTACGTAGTAATCGAAGCGCGCGGCGAGATTGGAGTCGAGCAGCCTGCCCATTCCGTGCAGCGCATTGGGCAAGCGGGTGTGCCGCAGCAGGGCTTCGGCGCCGGCCAGTTGCCTGATCGCGCGACGGCTGGCCGCCGGGGTGCAGGCGAAACGGGCGGCCACATAGTCCACCAGCCAGTCGTCGGCCTGCAGCAGTTGGGCGGGCGGGCGGAACAGGTGATGCGCAATGTGACGGTCCATTGCCCATTCCGCCGCGGCATGCGTCAGCATCGGCACATTCCACCACAGATGCTCGTGCGCGGGAACGAAGTGGTTGTGCGCGATGATGTCGACCCACAGATGGCTCATCGCGCCGACCGCGCAGGCGCGCGTCTCGTCGTCATGCGCCGCCTCCAGCAGCGCATGGGCGGTTTCCCAGCGGTGGCTGGCATCGAACGCGCGGGTGCGCGCTGTGGCGCCCACCAGGGCCAGGTCGGGCAGACAGGCGCCCGCCATCAGCCGCTGCGGGAAACGCCGCACCGCCCGACTGAGTGCAGGATCCAGCAGCGGCACCGCCCATACCAGCAGCTGCGCGAAGTACACATGGGTATACAGCCCCCACGCCAGCGCGTCGCTGGCAAACAGGATGGCAGGAACCGACCACAGCAATGCGATGCGTCTTGCGAGCCTGGTAACGCTAATTTCGCGCCTGCGTTGCCGCGAGAAAGCGATGGATGCAAGGCGCGCCGCGCAGGCAAGGGCCATTCCTTGCCAAGCGGCACAACGCCGCAGACGCGCTTTCTCGCGGCAGCCCGAAGGGACGAACCGATTCGGGCGCATGCCTTTGTCGCGAACCGTTTGCAGTGAACGACACTGCGGCGGCGCGGTCCGCTTCGCGGCCTGCTTCCCGAAGCGGCCTCGTCGCAGGCGTGAAATTAGCGTTACCAGGCTCGCTTTCATGCGCGCAATATGGCCGCGCTGCATGACCGTGCGCGGTCAGGCGCGTGAATCTTCCGTGAATCGCCGCCATGACGGCCTGCGTATAATCCAGGCTGTCGTTTTCAACTCCAAGCCATCATGCGCACCCTCATCTGCGGTTCCCTCGCCTTCGACTCCATCATGGTGTTCCAGGACCACTTCAAGCACCACATCCTGCCCGACAAGATCCACATGCTGAACGTGTCCTTCCTGGTGCCGGAGATGCGCCGCGAGTTCGGCGGCTGCGCCGGCAACATCGCGTACAACCTCAAATTGCTGGGCGGCGAGCCGCTGATCATGGCGACCGTCGGCGACGATTTCGCCCCCTATGCGGAACGCCTCGACGCGCACGCCATTTCGCGCGACTACATCCGCCATATTGCCGGCACCTATACCGCGCAGGCCTTCATCACCACCGACCTCGCCGACAACCAGATCACCGCCTTCCATCCCGGCGCGATGAACTATTCGCACCAGAACGACGTGCGCCAGGTGCCGGACGTCAAGCTCGGCATCGTCTCGCCGGACGGCCGCGACGGCATGCTGCGCCACGTGCGCGGCTTTCACGAGGCCGGCGTGCCGTGCGTGTTCGATCCCGGCCAGGGCATGCCGCTGTTTTCCGGCGAGGAACTGCTGGAGTGCGTCCACAAGTCGGCTTACGTCATCCTCAACGACTACGAGGCCGAGCTGCTGCAAACCCGCACCGGGGAAAGCCTGGGGACACTGGCACATCACGTCCAGGCGCTGATCGTGACGCGCGGCGCCGAAGGCTCGGTGATCCACACGGCAGGCGGGCAGATCGACATTCCAGCGGTGCGCCCCGCCGCCATCCTCGACCCCACCGGTTGCGGCGACGCCTATCGCAGCGGCATCCTGTACGGCATCACCCACGGGTTCGACTGGGAAACCTCCGGCCGTCTGGGCAGTCTCATGGGCGCGATCAAGATCGCGCAGCGCGGCGGGCAAAACCACCGCCCCACCCGCGACGAGATCGCCAGCGCCTTCCATGCCCAGTTTGGCTATGCTTTCGAGTAAACACAGGACATCATGAACAGGACATTTGCCGTCGCCCTCATCGCCGCCAGCACGCTGCTCCTGGCAGGCTGCCCTGCAGGACTGGGCGGCAAGGACTACAGCCGCAGCCAGGCACGCAGTGTGCAGGAGGTGCAGATGGGCAGCGTGGAATCGGTGCGCGAAGTGAACATTGAAGGCACCAAGACGCCGATCGGCGCCGGCGCCGGCGCGGTGGTCGGCGGCGTGGCCGGCAGCACGGTCGGCAGCGGGCGCGGCAGCGTGGTCGGTGCAACCATCGGCGCGGTACTGGGCGGCTTGGGCGGCGCGGCGGCGGAAGAGGCCGTGACCCGCCAGAAGGGCGTGGAGATCACCGTCAAGCTCGATTCGGGACGGATGATCGCCGTCACCCAGGCGGCCGACGAGGAATTCCGGGTGGGCGACCGTGTGCGCGTGCTGTCGGGCGGCGGCACCACACGCGTGTCGCACTGAGCATGGCATTCACCGCATCATCATTCCGCAACCTGAACGTCACGCCGGGTTAACACCGCCTCTTTAAGCTGGGCGCATTCCATCAATGGGAGTGCCCCATGCTCGACGCCCGCAGCCCTGTTCAGTCCGTCCCCGCCAGCCGCTATCACGTCTCGCTGGCGGTGGACGACAGCGAAATCCGCGAAGCGCAGCGCCTGCGCCACCAGGTGTTTGCCGAGGAAATGGGCGCGCGCCTGTCGTCCGTCCTGCCGGGACACGATATCGACCTCTACGACCCCTTCTGCGACCACCTGCTGGTGCGCGACCTCGCCGGCGGCGAAGTCGTCGGCACCTATCGCATCCTGCCGCCCGATGCCGCCCGTCGCGTCGGCAGCTATTACTCCGAGCAGGAATTCGACCTCACCCGGCTGAATTTCCTGCGCCCGCGCATGGCCGAGCTGGGTCGTTCGTGCGTGCACCCGGCGCATCGCAGCGGCGCCGTCATCGCCCGCCTGTGGGCGGGACTGGCCGATTACATGACGCGCTATAGTTATGAAACCATTGTCGGCTGCGCCAGCATCGGCATGGCCGCTGGCGGCCATATCGCCGCCAGCGTCTATCGCCAGCTGAGCGAGCATCATCTGGCCCCGATCGAATGGCGCGTCACACCGCGTTATCGCCTGCCGGTCGAATCCCTCGACGACGGCCGGGTCGCCGCACTGCCGCCGTTGATCAGGGGCTACACCCGGCTCGGTGCGATGGTGTGCGGCGAACCGGCCTGGGATCCGGATTTCAACACCGCCGACCTGCTGATGCTGCTGCCAATGGCGCAGTTGAATCGCAGCTATGCCCGCCGTCTCATCGCTTGAGTCGTCTTACAATGCGGGGGTGATGTTTGCCCGACTGCCCCCTTTCCTCCGTCGCACCGCTCGCACCAGCCTGCTGATGCTGCACCTCGCGTGGGGGATGGCGGTGGCCGGGCTGGCGTTTCCCCTGGCGAACCCTGCGCAACGCGACCGCTTCATCATGGCCTGGGCGCGGCGCCTGCTCCGGGTGCTCGGCGTGCGCGCGCAACTGGCGCCTGCGCCCAGCCTGCCGGGCGGCGCGTTGCTGGTGTGCAACCACGTGTCGTGGCTGGACATCTATCTGATCTACGCGGCGCAGCGGGTGCACTTCGTCTCCAAGGCCGAGGTGCGGACGTGGCCGGTGGCGGGCTGGCTGGCGCACAAGACCGGCACCCTGTTCATCGAACGCGGCCGCCGTGCCGACACCGCACGCATCAACACCGAGATGCGCGATCTGATGCGGGACGGCGCGTGGGTCGCGGTATTCCCCGAAGGCACCACCAGCGACGGGCGCGGTCTGCGGCGGTTCATGCCATCGCTGTTGCAGCCGGCGGTCCAACTGAACTGCCCGGTCGTGCCGGCGGCCCTGCGCTACCGCACCCTGGACGGCGGATACACCGCAGCGCCCGCCTACATCGACGACATCAGCATGTGGCAAAGCCTGAAACGGATCGTCAGCGAACCCGGCCTCGTCGCCGAACTGCATTTCGGCGAACCCATCCTGCCAAATGGCCACCGGCGCGAACTGGCGGCACAGGCCGAAGCGGCGACCGCCAGGCTTTTGGGTTTCAGGATTTCGGGTGCCGCATCTGCGGGCATTGCACCGCAAACTCCCGCCGATCCTCCAGCCTGATTGCGGTCAGATTTCCGCCCCACAGGCAGCCGGTATCCAGCGCGATCAGATCCGGCCGGTTGATCAGACCGAGCGTCGACCAGTGGCCGATGACGAAGGTCGCGTCCGCGCTCTTGCGCCCCGGCACCTCGAACCACGGGAGCCAGCCGGCCGGCTGCGTGCCGGGCGCGCCCTTGTGGTGGAACTCCATCTCGCCTTCGAGCGTGCAATAACGCAAGCGGGTGAAGACGTTGACGATCACCCGCAGCCGCTCGATGCCTTGCAAGCCATCATCCCAGGCAACCGGCGCATTGCCGTACATCTGCGCGAAAAAATCGCGGTAGTGCGCGCCCTGCAATGCCGCCTCGGCCTCCGCCGCCCGCTGCATCGTGTCGTCCGGCGTCCAGCCCGGCAGCACGCCCGCATGCACCATCAGGTAATCGCCTTCTCGCCAGGCCAGCTTCTGCCGGCGCAGCCAGGCCAGCAGCTCGTCGCGGTCGGGCGCCGCCAGAATGGCTTCCAGCGTGTCGCCCCTGTGCGCGCGGCCGAAGCCTTCGGCCAGTGCCAGCAGGTGCAGATCGTGATTGCCGAGCACGCAGATGGCGGCATTGCCCAGGTTTTTGACAAATCGCAGCACCGCCAGCGAATCCGGCCCGCGGTTGACCAGGTCGCCCACAAGCCACAAGCAGTCGGCCGCCGGGTCGAATTTCACTTCATCCAGCAAGCGCAGCAGGGACGCCTGACAGCCCTGAAGATCGCCAATGGCATAGGTAGGCATATAAAATACGGTTTCGTTTGTGCGCTGCCCGAATCATAGCGCCCCCGCCTGACCTCCACGTGACACCCTCGCATGAAACCCTTGATCCGTCTGTTTTTCAGAACCCTGCGCGCCGTGCTCGGCCCCTTGCTGCTGCTGGGCGACTGGCTCACCCGCCCCAAGGGCGTCGTGCGCCCGCCCGCCGAGCAGCAAGCCGTCGACGCGCGCACGCGCAATCTGGCGCTGTACCACTTTCCCACCTGCCCGTTCTGCCTGAAAACCCGGCGCACCCTGCGGCGGCTGTCGCTCGACATCGAACTGCGCGACGCCCGCAGGGATGAAACCCATCGGGCCGCGCTGATCGCCGGCGGCGGCAAGCCGCAGGTGCCCTGCCTGCTGGTTGCCGATGCCGACGGCCAGTCAACCTGGCTGTACGAGTCGGACGCCATCAACGCCTATTTGACCCGCGAATTCGGCGCGGCATGAGCCTGCTCGCCGCGCTCAACCCGCCGCAGCGCGAAGCGGCGAAGTACCTCGACGGTCCCCTGCTGGTGCTGGCGGGCGCAGGCTCGGGCAAGACGCGCGTCATCACCCACAAGATCGCCTACCTGATCGGCGAATGCGGCTACAAGCCAGGCTCGATCGCCGCCATCACCTTCACCAACAAGGCCGCGCGCGAAATGCAGGAGCGCGCCGCCAAGCTCACCCAGGGCGTCAACACCAAGGGCCTGATCGTCACCACTTTCCACTCGATGGGCCTCAGGATGCTGCGCGAGGACGCGAAGTTTGCCGAACTGAAGCCGGCGTTTTCCATCCTCGACTCGGCCGATGCGATGGGGATTGTTTCTGAAATCCTCAAGACCACCGACAAGCAGGAAATCCGCCGTGCGGTGAGCCGCATCTCGCTGTGGAAGAACGAACTGAAGTCGCCCGCCGCCGCCCTGCAAACCGCCGAGGACGACAACGCGCGCGCCTACGCGAAGATCTACGACCGCTACGACGCGACCCTGCGCGCCTACCAGGCGGTGGATTTCGACGACCTGATCCGCCTGCCTGCCGAGCTGCTCGACACCCACGCCGAGCTGCGCGAGAAATGGCAGAACCGCCTGCGCCACATCCTGGTGGACGAGTACCAGGACACCAACGTGGCGCAGTACCGCCTGCTGCAAAAGCTCACCGGCGTGCGCGCGGCATTCACCGCGGTGGGCGACGACGACCAGGCGATCTACGGCTGGCGCGGCGCCTCGGCCGACAACCTGCGCCAGCTCAGCGAGGACTATCCGCACCTGCACGTGGTCAAGCTTGAGCAGAACTACCGCTCGACCATCCGCATCCTCAAGGCCGCCAACAGCCTCATCGCCCACAACCCCAAGCTGTTCGAAAAACGCCTGTGGAGCGACCTCGGCCACGGCGACCCGATCCAGGTGATGCCGACGAAGGACGACGAGCACGAGGCCGAGTCGGTGGTGATGCGCCTCTTGTCGCACAAGTTCCAGCACCGCACCGAATGGCGCGACTACGCAATCCTGTATCGCGGCAACTACCAGGCGCGCGTGTTCGAGCAGGCGCTGCGCAACGAGAAGGTGCCGTACCAGCTGTCGGGCGGGCAGTCGTTCTTCGACCGCGCCGAGATCAAGGACGTCATCGCCTACCTGCGCCTGATCGCCAACAGCGACGACGATCCGGCCTTCATCCGCGCGGTCACCACGCCGAAGCGCGGCATCGGCGCCGCCACCCTTGAAAAGCTCGGCCAGGTCGCCGCCACCCTGCATGTGAGCCTGTTCGAAGCGGTGTTTTCGGCCGCCGCCACAGCGCAGATCGGCGAGCGCCAGCTGGCGCCGCTGCTCGAGTTCTGCAATTTCATCAACCGCTTCGAGGCACGCGTCACCCGCGAACCGGCAGGCGAGGTACTGAACGACCTGCTGAAATCGATCGACTACGAGATCTATGTGTTCGACCAGGACGACGCCCGCGTGGCGCAGAACAAGTGGAACAACGTGCTCGAATTCGCCGCCTGGATCGCCAAGAAAGGCGAGGAGGACAACAAGGACTTGCTGCAGCTGACCCAGACCATCGCGCTGATTACCCTGCTCGAGGGCCGCGAGGACGCCGAGCCCGATGCCGTGCGCCTGTCCACGCTGCATGCCGCCAAGGGGCTGGAATTCGGCCATGTGTTCCTGGTCGGGGTCGAGGAAAACATCCTGCCGCACCGCGACGCGGTGGACGAAGGCCGGCTCGAAGAGGAGCGCCGCCTGATGTACGTCGGCGTCACCCGGGCCAGGAAATCGCTCACGCTGTCGTACTGTTCGCGCCGCAAGCGCGCGCGAGAGACGATGGTCTGCGATCCGTCGCGCTTCATCGACGAGCTCGGCGACGACGTGCGCCAACCCGAAAAGCCCTCAACCGCCGACGCCAAGGCCAGCGGCAGCGACCGTCTGGCCGCCTTGAAAACGATGCTCGGGTAAACCGCTTTACAACGCCGAACCGCGACGCTCATCCCAGCGCAGTCGCGGCCACTCTTGGTCCAGCATCCACCTCGGCCGCTTCTGCGCGACGGCTAGCGCAAACTTTTGCGGGTTATCAGGCAAGCGACGGCCTAGGGGGCGACCATTACAGGTCGCGCCCCTGCCACACCACCCGGCATGCGGGTCCGCACCGGGCGGTTCGAGAAGTTGAGGTCATGAGAAACGGGGCACGCCAAGACGATCAAAGTACGCGATCGTCATGACGGCGGCTTCACCGCGCGCTACGCCCGCCCCCCCTGCCCGGCAACGCCTTCTATCCGGTTCTTGTCCATCGGCTCGCAGCTTCGCTCCACGCTTCCTCCCCACACTCGGTCACCCTCATGCAGTTGCGCTTCGCTTCGTTCGCTGTGAGCTACTTACGGTGGGACTTGCACCCACAAGAGTGCGCCCATTCTGGGCGCACATGAAAAAGGGGACGCCGCAGCGTCCCCTTTGAGGCGACATCCCTACGATCAGTTGACCTTGGGGTCCAGTTCGCCCTTGTCGTAGCGCTTCTGCATTTCTTCCAGGTTGAAGACCTTCTTGATCTTGCTCGCCTGGCCAGCCGCGCCGAACGCTTCGTAACGCGCCTTGCAAATGTCGCTCATGCCCTTGGTGGCTTCCTTGAGGAATTTGCGCGGATCGAAGTTGGACCTGTTTTCCGCCAGATGCTTGCGGATGGCGCCGGTGGACGCCATCCGCAGGTCGGTGTCGATGTTGACCTTGCGCACGCCGTTCTTGATGCCTTCGACGATTTCGCTGACCGGCACGCCATAGGTCTGGCCCATGTCGCCGCCGTAGCTGTTGATGATGGCGAGCCAGTCTTCCGGCACGGAAGACGAGCCATGCATGACCAGATGGACGTTGGGGATGCGGGCGTGGATTTCCTTCACGCGGTCGATGCGCAGCACTTTTCCAGTGGGCTTCTGGGTGAACTTGTAGGCGCCGTGGGAGGTGCCGATGGCGATGGCCAGAGCGTCGACGCGGGTCTTGGTGACGAAATCGGCGGCTTCGTCGGGGTCGGTCAGCAGCATGGAGTGATCCAGGGTGCCTTCGGCGCCGTGGCCGTCTTCCTCACCGGCCTTGCCGGTTTCGAGCGAGCCGAGGCAGCCCAGTTCGCCTTCGACCGACACGCCGCAGGCATGCGCCAGTTCGGACACCTTGGCGGTGGTAGCGACGTTGTACTCGTAGCTGGCGGGGGTCTTGCCGTCTTCTTTCAGCGAGCCGTCCATCATCACCGAGCTGAAGCCGGACTGGATGGAGCGGAAGCAGATGCCCGGGCTGGCGCCATGGTCCTGGTGCATGCAGACGGGAATATGCGGATACATTTCGATCGCGGCCAGGATCAGGTGGCGCAGGAAGGGTTCGCCGGCGTAGGAACGGGCGCCGGCGGAGCCTTGCAGGATCACCGGCGAATCGACGGCGGCGGCGGCTTCCATGATGGCCTTGACCTGTTCCATGTTGTTGACGTTGAACGCGGGCAAGCCATAGCCGTTTTCGGCGGCATGGTCGAGCAGTTGACGAAGGGAAATCAGGGCCATTTACACTCTCCTAGGTTAAAAATATGCAGCAAATTACTTTATGCAAAATCAGGGCTTTCTCGAATCGCCCACGCGGACGATTTTCATGGTGTTGGTGCCACCCGACTGGCCGATGGGCTCGCCGATGGTCAACAGGATCAAATCGCCTTCGCGCACCGCGCCACGCCGCCGCAGCTCTTCTTCGGCTTCCGCCAGCAGGGCATCGCGCTCCTTGCTGGCCGTTTTCAGGTTGATCGGATACACACCGCGGAAAAGCGTGACTTTTCTACGGGTTTGGACCTCGGGTGTCAAGGCATAGACCGGCACCCGGGTGGACAGGCGGCTCATCCACAGGCAGGTGTTGCCTGACTCGGTGAGCGCGGCGATGGCCTTGATGTTGAGATGCACCGAGGTGAACACAGCCGACATCGCAATCGCCTCATCGGGGCGCAAGAAGCTGTGGTCGAGGCGCGCGCCGGAAAAAACCGGCTCGGCTTCCTTCTCCGCTTCCAGGCACACGCGGTCCATCGCCTGCACCGCCTCGACCGGGAACTGGCCGGCGGCCGTTTCGGCCGACAGCATCACCGCATCGGTGCCGTCGAGCACCGCGTTGGCGACGTCGGAGACCTCGGCGCGGGTCGGGATCGGGCTGGAGATCATCGACTCCATCATCTGGGTGGCGGTGATGACGACCTTGTTGCGCTCCAGCGCCATGCGGATCATGCGCTTCTGCAGCGCGGGCACCGCTGCGTCGCCGACTTCGACCCCGAGGTCGCCGCGCGCCACCATGATGGCGTCGGACGCCTCAAGAATCTCTTCCAGGTGCTCGATCGCTTCGGTGCGCTCGATCTTGGCCACCAGTTGGCTCTTGCCGCCGGCCGCGCGCAGCAGTTCGCGCGCCTGGCGCATGTCGGCCCCCGAGCGCGGGAATGACACCGCCAGGTAGTCCGCATTCAGCGCCGCGGCGGTCTTGATGTCCTCGATGTCCTTTTCGGTCAGCGCGGCTGCCGACAGCCCGCCGCCCTTGCGGTTGATGCCCTTGTTGTTGGACAGCACCCCGCCCTGCACCACCTTGCAGATGATTTCCGTGCCCTTGACCTCTTCGACCCAGAATTCAATGCGGCCATCGTCGAGCAGCAGGGTCACGCCCCGCTTCACATCGTTCGGCAATTCCTTGTAGTCGAGACCGACACGGGTCTGGTCGCCCAGCGTGCAGGCGGCGTCGAGGATGAAGGTATCGCCCTTGGCCAGGACGATCTTGTTGTCCTTGAACTTGCCGATACGGATCTTCGGACCCTGCAGGTCGACCAGCACGCCGACCGCTCGGCCGCGCGTACGCGCCAGCGCACGCACCAGCTCGGCGCGGTCGATGTGGTCTTGCGCCGTGCCGTGGGAAAAGTTGAGACGCACCACATCCAGGCCGGCTTCCATCATCCGGTCCAGAGTTTTGGCATCGGAGCAGGCGGGGCCGAGGGTGGCGACGATTTTGGTTCTGCGAATCATTGTATGGGTGAGGCGTTAGGGGTGAGGGGTGGAAGGGTAAGGAGTGAGGCGTAAGGGGTGAGGAAACGGGCGCAAGCCTGTCGCCTCACGCCTCGCCCCCCACGCCTCACCCGCGAAGGGCTTAGCCCTTCGCACGTTCCTCCAGAATCGCCACGGCGGGCAGAACCTTGCCTTCCAGGTATTCGAGGAAGGCGCCGCCGGCGGTGGAGATGTAGCTCACCTTGTCGTAGATGCCGTACTTCTGGATCGCGGCGATGGTGTCGCCGCCGCCGGCCAGGGTGAAGGCGTTGGTGTCGGCGATCGCCATGGCGATGGTCTTGGTGCCTTCGCCGAACTGGTCGAATTCGAACACGCCGACCGGGCCGTTCCACACCACGGTGCCGGCCTTCATGATGATGTCGGCAAGTTCCTGCGCACTCTTCGGGCCGATGTCGAAAATCATGTCGTCGTCGGCGACGTCTTTGGCGTCCTTCAGCACGGCGGGCTCGTTGGCGTCGAATTTCTTGCCGCACACCACGTCGACGGCGATGGGGATGGTTGCGCCGCGCGCGGTCATCTTCTCGATCAGCGCCTGCGCGGTCGGCACCAGATCGTCCTCGCACAGGGACTTGCCGACATTGTGGCCGGTGGCCTTGAGGAAGGTGTTGGCGATGCCGCCGCCGACCACCAGCTGTTCGCATTTCTCGGCCAACGCTTCCAGGACGGTCAGCTTGGTCGAGACCTTGGAGCCGCCGACGATGGCGACCATCGGGCGCGCCGGGTTGGCCAGCGCTTTTTCCAGCGCATCGAGTTCTTCGGTCAGGAGGATGCCGGCCGCTGCGGTCGGCGCGAACTTGGCGATGCCGTGGGTCGAGGCTTCGGCGCGGTGCGCGGTGCCGAAAGCATCCATCACGAAGACGTCGCACAGCGCGGCGTATTTCTTCGCGGTCTCGTCGACGTTCTTCTTCTCGCCCTTGTTGACGCGGCAGTTTTCCAGCACCACCAGTTCGCCGTTGGCGACGTCGAAACCGCCGTCGACCCATTCACGGATCAGGCGTACGTTCTTGCCGAGCTTCTGGGCGATCACGTCGACCACGGGCTTGAGCGAGTCCTCTTCCCTGAACTCGCCTTCGGTGGGACGGCCGAGGTGCGAGGTGACCATCACCTTGGCGCCGGCCTTGAGGCAGTGCTCGATGGTGCGCATCGACGCGGTGATGCGGGCGTCGGAGGTGACCTTGCCGTCCTTGACCGGGACGTTCATGTCGGCGCGGATGAACACGCGCTTGCCTGCCAGATCGAGATCGGTGACGCGGATGAATGCCATGGTTTGTTTCTCCTGAAAGTAAGGTTTAAGGGTTGGCCCGCAACGCGGGCCAGACCTTAAAGCTCAACTTGGGTGAGGGGTAAGGCGTTAGGGGTGAGGTGGGTCTGCGCCCGTCTCCTTGCCCCTGACCCCTTACCGGCAAATTACTTCGCCACGTGCTGCACGAAGCGCAGCATGTTGCAAGTGTAGCCGTACTCGTTGTCGTACCAGGACACGACCTTGACGAAAGTGTCGTCAAGGGCGATGCCGGCTTCGGCGTCGAAGATCGAGGAGAAGCCATTGCCGCGGAAATCGGTCGAGACCACTTTTTCGTCGGTGTAGCCGAGCGTCTTGCTGATGTCGCCGGACTGCGAGGCCTTCTTCATCGCGGCGCAGATGTCGGCGTACTTGGCGGGCTTTTCCAGCTCGACCGTCAGGTCGACCACCGACACGTCGGAGGTGGGAACGCGGAACGCCATGCCGGTCAGCTTGCCCTTCAGTTCGGGCAGCACCACGCCGACGGCCTTGGCGGCGCCGGTCGAGGACGGAATGATGTTTTCCAGGATGCCGCGGCCGCCGCGCCAGTCCTTGGACGACGGGCCGTCGACGGTTTTCTGGGTGGCGGTGGCGGCGTGCACGGTGCTCATCAGGCCGCGCTTGATGCCCCAGTTGTCGTTCAGCACCTTGGCGATCGGGGCCAGGCAGTTGGTGGTGCACGAAGCGGCCGACACGATGGCCTCGCCGGCATACTTCTCGTGGTTCACGCCGTACACGAACATCGGGGTGTCGTCCTTGGAGGGGGCGGACTGCACCACCTTCTTGGCGCCCGCGTCGATGTGCTTCTGGCAGGTGTCCTTGGTCAGGAAGAAGCCGGTGCACTCGATCACGATGTCGGCCCCGACTTCGTTCCACTTCAGGTTGGCGGGCTCACGCTCGGCGGTCAGGCGGATTTTCTTGCCGTTGACGATGAGGTTGTTGCCTTCAACGGTGATGTCGCCCTTGAAGTTGCCGTGCACCGAGTCGTACTTCAGCATGTAGGCCAGATATTCGGGGTCGAGCAGGTCGTTGATCGCGACAACCTCGATGTCGGGGAAGTCCTTGGCGATTGCGCGGAAAGCCATGCGGCCGATGCGGCCAAAACCGTTAATGCCAACTTTGATTGCCATGTGTCAGTCTCCAGAGTTAAGAAATTTTTTATCCGCGAAGGACGCGAAGGTTCGCGAAGAAAAACTTCGCGCTTCTTCGCGGAGACAGGTTTTTTACAGTACGCCCTTGACCGCAGCCACGACGGCCTCGGTGGTGATGCCGAAGTGCCTGAACAGCGCGGGCGCCGGGGCGGATTCGCCGAATGTGTCGATGCCGACCACGGCGCCTTCCAGACCCACGTACTTGCGCCAGAAGTCGGTGACGCCGGCTTCCACCGCCACGCGCGGCAGGTCTTTCGGCAGCACGCTGGCCTTGTAGGCGGCGTCCTGACGGTCGAAGCTGTTGGTCGACGGCATCGATACCACGCGCACGGCGATGCCTTCGGCGGCCAGCGCTTCCTGCGCCTTCACCGCCAGCTCGACTTCGGAGCCGGTGGCGATGATGACTGCCTTGGCGCCCGCGGCATCTTTCAGCACGTAGCCGCCCTTGGCGATGTTGGCGAGCGTCGCTTCGTCGCGCGCCATGAACGGCAGGTTCTGGCGGCTGAGGATGTGGCAGGTGGGGCCATCGGTGCGCTCGACCGAATGGGCCCAGCCAACCATCGTTTCCACGGTGTCGCACGGACGCCAGACGTCGATGTTGGGGATCATGCGCAGGGTGGCGGTCTGCTCCACCGGCTGGTGGGTCGGGCCGTCCTCACCGAGGCCGATGGAGTCGTGCGTGAACACGTGGATCACGCGCTGCTTCATCAGCGCGGCCATGCGGATGGCGTTGCGCGAATATTCGGAGAACATCAGGAAGGTGCCACCGAAGGGCAGCAGGCCGCCGTGCAGCGCCATGCCGTTCATGATCGCGGCCATGCCGAATTCACGCACGCCGTAGCTGATGTAGTTGCCGGGGTTGCCGTGGCGCACCGGATGACAGCCTTCCCAGTTGGTGAGGTTGGAGCCGGTGAGGTCAGCCGAGCCGCCGAGGAACTCGGGCAGCGCGGGGGCCAGCGCGTTGATCGCGATCTGGCTGGCCTTGCGGGTGGCGACGGTCTCGGCCTTGGCGTTGATCGCGGCCAGCTTCTCAGCGACGTGCGCCTTCCAGTTGGCAGGCAGGTCGCCCTTCATGCGGCGCTCGAATTCGGCGGCTTCGGCCGGGTAGGCTGCCTTGTACTCGGCGAACTTGTTGTTCCACAGGGTTTCCAGCCCCTGGCCTTTGGTCTTGGCGTCCCAGCCGGCGTAGATGTCGGCAGGGATTTCGAACGCGGGATGGTTCCAGCCCATGTTCTTGCGGGTGGCTTCGACTTCGTCGTGGCCGAGTGCGGCACCGTGCACGTCATGGGTGCCGGCCTTGTTGGGCGAGCCCTTGCCGATGATGGTCTTGCAGCAGATGAGCGTCGGCTTGTCGGTGCTGGCCTTGGCTTTCTGGATCGCAGCCTCGATGGCGACAACGTCATGGCCGTCGACGTTCGGCACCACGTTCCAGCCATAGGCTTCGAAGCGCTTGGCGGTGTCGTCGGTGTACCAGTGTTCGATATGACCGTCGATCGAAATACCGTTGTCATCCCAGAAGGCAATCAGCTTGTTGAGCTTCCAGGTACCGGCCAGCGCACAGGCTTCGTGCGAAATGCCTTCCATCATGCAGCCGTCGCCCAGGAACACGTAGGTGTGGTGGTCGACGATGGTGTGATCGGGCTTGTTGAATTCGTTGGCGAGGATCTTTTCCGCCATCGCCATGCCGACGGCATTGGTGATGCCCTGGCCCAGCGGGCCGGTGGTGGTCTCGACGCCAGGAGCGTAGCCGTACTCGGGGTGGCCCGGGGTCTTGGAATGCAGCTGGCGAAACTGCTTCAGGTCATCCATCGACAGGTCGTAGCCGGTCAGGTGCAGCAGCGCGTAGATCAGCATCGAACCGTGGCCGTTCGACAGCACAAAGCGATCGCGGTCCGCCCACTTGGGGTTGGCGGGGTTGTGGCGCATATGGTGATTCCACAGCGTCTCGGCGATTTCCGCCATGCCCATGGGGGCGCCGGGATGGCCGGATTTGGCTTTTTCGACAGCATCCATCGCGAGCGCGCGGATGGCATTGGCCAGGTCGTTACGGGTTGGCATTGCGTTCCCTTCAGCTAAGTAAAAAACCGTCGCATTCCCCGCCCGGGAAAGCCGCCGCGAGGGCAGCATGGGCAGGATATGCAAAAACCTTGATTATCCGTCAGCAGGGCGAGCTTTCGCAAGCCGAGCCAAAACCGGGCAAAAGAAGTGCCGGGACAAGGGCTTAAATAGACAAGCTCAAGCCTGGACTCAGAATCTGGACTCTAAAATCTTTTTATTTGGTCGTTGCGGCGGCTTATGCGCCGGCCGCCTTCAGCCAGTCGCGCCACAATTCGAACAACTCGGGACTGACCGAGGCCACCACCGACCGTTCCCACACGTCGGCAACGTCGAAGGAACCGGAGAGGCTGGCCAGACGGCCACCCGCCTCCTCCAGGATCAGCGCGCCGGCGGCGTAATCCCACAGCTTCTGCCCCCCGTGCACGTAAATGTCGAAGCGACCGGCGGCGGTATAGCACCAGTCCAGCGTGGACGCACCGAAATTGCGCTGCGAGGCATACGGCGGCCACGATGCCAGCCGCCCGGCCAGTTCGCGGTCGATGCGTTTCATTTCCACCCCGGCCAGCGCCCGGCGCAGCTCGGTGACCGGTGCGCGCAGGGGCAGCGGATCGCCGTTCAGATGCGCGCCGCGTCCGCGCTCGGCGGTAAACATCTCGTCGGCAATGGGGTCGTACACCACGCCGAGCTGGCGCTCGCCCTTGTAGAGATAGGCCACCGATACAGCGAAGTAGGGCACGCCGGCGACGAAGTTGGAGGTGCCGTCGATCGGGTCGACGCACCACAAGCCGTCACGCCCGGCATCCCAGGCATCGCGCTGCTGCTGTTCGGTCATTTCCTCGCCCAGCACTGGCACATCCTTGATGCGGGGCAGCGCGGCCTCCAGTGCAGCCTGTGTCTCGGAATCCGCCTCGGTAAACAGGCTGCCGTCCATCTTGTGGCTGTGCGCCACCTTGAGAAAACGCGGGGTGACCTCGCGCTGCGCGACTTCCCGAACCAGTGCCTTGACGTCTTCAAGCATGATCAGACACGCACGCAGTAACAATAAACAAATTCCTGCTCCTGGCCCGATGGGGTGTGGTGGACTTCGGCTTCGTGCCCGAGCAGGCGAAAGGGTGCGCCGAGTTCGGCGTGCAGCGCATCGGGCGCGTAGCGCACGACATCGAGGCCGGAGCACTGGAACGGTCCGCCGTGACCAAAGGCGGCGACGATGACATGTCCGCCGGGTTTTACGCTGTTCAGCACCTGCGCGACGTAGCGCGCGCGGTCGGCCGGGTCGGTCAGAAAGTGGAATACCGCGCGGTCGTGCCAGACGTCGTAATGCGCGGCCGGCAGCCCGGCCCGGGTAATGTCGGCGGCGATCCATTGCACCGACTGCGCGCACGCGCCAAGCCGCGCGCGGCTGGCTGCCAGCGCCGGTTCGGCGAGGTCGAGCACGGTCAGATTGCGGTAGCCGGCGTCGATCAGGTCGTCCACCAGCACCGAGGCGCCGCCGCCGACGTCGATGATGTGCGCATCCGGGTCCGCGCACCCTTCGATCAGGCGCAGCAACGACGCGGCATGCGGCTGAAACCAGCCGACCTGATCGGCCGCCTTGTTGCGATACACGCTTTCCCAATGCTGCCGGCGGTCGACCATGTCAGGCATCCTTCCACTTGATCGAGCAGCCCATGCTGGGAATCTGTTCGGCTGGGCCGCGCTGGGTGGCGGCGATTTCCTTCATCGCCTCGAACAGGTCGCGGCGCGCGCCCTCGGGCGCGGTGTCCTTGCGCGATGCGTCGAAACGGCCGCGGTACTGCAGTTCGAAATCGCGGTTGAAGCCGAAAAAATCCGGCGTGCAGACCGCACCGTAGGCTTTCGCCACATCCTGCGTTTCGTCCATCACGTAGGGGAAGGGAAAGCCGAATTCCGCCGCCACCTGCCGCATGTTGTCGAACGAGTCTTCGGCGTATTCGGTCGGATCGTTCGACATGATGGCGATGGCGTGGATGCCGTGGTGCCTGAGTTCGGCCAGGTCGCGCACCAGCCGCGGACGGATGGCTTTGACATAGGGGCAATGGTTGCAGATAAACATCACCAGCAGGCCGTTCGGTCCCATCGCGTCCGTCAGCGTCCACAGCCTTCCGTCGACGCCGGGCAGGCTGAAGTCGGGGGCTTTCCAGCCAAAATCGCATAGGGGGGTAGTGAGGGAAACCATGACGCGCTCCGCAGAATTTCTGGTCAATCCCGGCATAATAGCAACGATCCTGAAAACCGAAGTTGACCGCTTGCAACCCTATGGAACTCCGCATGAATGCCAGTTTCTCTGCCTTCGTCCCGGTTCGCCGTCAGGGTGAAACCGCTACGCTCCCGCTGGTACGCCCGGTCGCGCGCCTGCCTTTGTCGCTCGTCGTTGCAGGCAACAGCCTGCTGCCTTCTCGCTTCGTGGCAGCCACACGTCCGGATGCACCATCGAGAGCGTCCAACTACGGTTTCTAGGATCATGTCCATACCGCGTTTTTATCTCGACCAGCCGCTCGCCCCGGGCGCCCGTTTCAGCCTGCCGCCCGGCCCGGCGCACCACGCCGCGCGGGCGCTGCGGCTGGCGGTGGACGACGTCATCACCCTATTCAACGGCCGCGGCGGAGAATACGCCGCGCGTATCGAGCGCATCCACAAGGACGAGGTCGCGGTCAGCGTCACCGGCTTTGCCGACACCGAACGCGAATCGCGTTTGCGCGTGATGCTGGCGCAGGGCATTTCAAGCGGCGAGCGCATGGACTACACCCTGCAGAAGGCGGTCGAGCTGGGGGTGGCGGCGATCCAGCCGATCGCCGCCAAGCGCAGCGTGGTCAAGCTGGCGGGCGAGCGCGCCGACCGTCGCGTCGTCCACTGGCAGGGTGTGGTGGCGAGCGCCTGCGAGCAGTGCGGGCGCAACCAGGTCCCCGTGGTGGCGCCGCCGCTGCCGCTGGCCCACTGGCTTGGCCAGCCACGCGGCGGACGGCTACTGTTCCTGTCACCGTCGGCCGAGGCGCGGCTGGCCGACCTGCCGCCGCCGGTCACGCCGGACTGGCTGGTCGCCGGGCCGGAAGGCGGATTCGAGGCCGATGAGATCGCGGCACTGCACGCTGCGGGGGCCATCCAAGTGCGGCTTGGGGCGCGCGTGCTGCGCACCGAGACCGCCGCGCTGGCGGCACTGGCGGCGATGCAGACGCTGTGGGGCGATTTTTGAGCAGGCAACAGGCGTAAAAAACCGGGCCTGGACCCGGTTTTTTACGCCTTGCTCAATTACGGACGAATGTAGGTATACCCCTCCATTTGACGATCCATGAGTTCCACCACACCGGCCTGAACGTAACCCACTTTGGCGTTCATGTCTTCCTTGGTGAGCTTCTGGCCCTTCATGGTGTTGCCGCACGCCACCACTTTCATACCGGAATCGACGGCTTCGCTGACGCGGTTGGCCACTTCGGAGTCGGCTTTCAGCATGCCTATGCCCGGACCATAGGCCACGATTTCGATTTTTGCCCCCTTCAGATCCTTCTGGACGTTCTTGGCGTTATTCAGCGCCAGATTCCATTTGGCCGGGTCGCCTTCGCTGACCTGAAACACCACTTTCGGCGTAGCAAGGGGATCCATTGCAACAGCGGTGGTCGGCAGCGCCAATGCGCCCATCATCAATGCACCGCCCAGCAGGGTGCCCAGCGTCTTGTTCATGGATTTCATTTTTCAAGTCTCCTTCAGGTTGATTAAAACGGAAATATCGGTCGTGCTTTGTTATGACGTAAAGCTTATTCGATTTATTCCATTTATTCTCATGCTTGTGTTGCCACCTGCGCGACGCGAGGGGTTTTTCGGTATCCTTCGCATCAATCCACCCTGCTCGGGCCATTCCGTTGAAAGACACCGCCAACTTCGTCCACTGGTTCCGCTCCGCCGCGCCGTACATCCACGGCTTTCGCGGCAAGACTTTCGTCATCGCCTTTGGCGGCGAACTGGTGGCGGACGGCGGTTTCGTGCAGCTGGCGCATGACGTCAACCTGCTGAACAGTCTGGGCGTGCGGCTGGTGCTGGTGCATGGCGTGCGGCCGCAGGTGGAGGCGCGGCTGACCGAGAGCGGCACCGCGATCCGCTACGCGAACGGCCTGCGCGTCACCGACGACACCGCGCTGGCGTGCGTCAAGGAAGCCGCCGGCACGGTGCGGGTGGAAATCGAGGCGCTGCTGTCGCTGGGGCTGGCCAACACGCCGATGGCGGGCGCCGACATCCGGGTGGCTTCGGGCAACTTCGTCACCGCGCAGCCGCTGGGGGTGCGCGACGGCGTCGACCTGCTGCACACCGGCGAAGTGCGCAAGATCGACGCCGCCGCGATCCGGCGGCGGCTGGACCAGCACGACATCGTGCTGCTCTCCCCCATCGGCTATTCGCCGACCGGCGAGATTTTCAACCTCAGCCTGGAAGACGTGGCCACCCAGGCCGCGGTCGAGCTCGCGGCCGACAAGCTGATCTTCCTGATGAACACCGAAGGGGTGCCGGACAAGGGCCGCACCATCCACAACGCCCTCACCGTCAACGAGGCGCGCCAGGTGCTCGAAAAGGCGAAGAAGCTGCCCGAGGACGTGACCTACTACCTGCCGTGCGCGATCACCGCCTGCACCCAGGGGGTCAAGCGCGCCCACCTCATCGGCCGCCACCGCGACGGCGCGTTGCTGTCCGAGCTGTTCACCCGCGAGGGCGTCGGCACCCTCATCACCCCGGCGCCGCTGGAAACCCTGCGCGCCGCCACCATCGACGACGTCGGCGGCATCCTCGGCCTGATCGAGCCGCTGGAGCGCGAGGGCATCCTGGTGCGGCGCTCGCGCGAGCTGCTGGAAATGGAAGTCGAGCGCTTCCTGGTGCTCGAGTCCGACGGGGTCATCGCCGGCTGCGCCGCGCTGTATCCCTTCCCCGAAGAGCAGGCGGCCGAACTCGCCTGCCTGGCCGTGTCCCAGGATTTTCGCGGGCGCGGCTTCGGCGATCTGCTGCTGGCTGAAGCCGAGAAAAGAGGCAAGAAAGCCGGCTTCAGGAAACTGTTCGTGCTGACCACGCGCACCGAGCACTGGTTCGAGGAGCGCGGTTTCGTCGACAGCAGTCCCGACCACCTGCCCAAAAGCAAACAGGCGCTCTACAACTACAAGCGGAAATCCAAGGTTCTGCAAAAGACGCTGTAATCAAGGAAATCGATGTTGCGCACCTGTACCCTGTGGCTGGGGCGGATCAGCCACATCCTGCTGCTGGTTATCGGCAGCCGTCCCGCAGCTGGCGCAGACGATCCGCTGGTATTCGGGATCTTTCCGAACATGACGGCGAAACAGCTCGTCGAGACGTATCGCCCGCTTGCCGGTGCGCTGGAAAATGCCCTGCAACGTCGCGTCGTTATTTACACCGCACGCGATTTCACAACCTTTGCCGAGCGCACCCGCCGGGGCGAATACGACATTTTGCTGACCGCCCCCCATCTGGCCTGGCTGGCACGGCAGGATGCCGGCTATCGGCCGCTGCTGAAATACACCCAGCCCGTGCGCGGCCTGCTGGCGGTCAAGAGCGATTCTCCGATCGACACGCCGGAGGCGCTGCGCGGCCGCACCATTGCCAGCGCCGACTCCGTTGCCGTGGTGGTATTGGCCATCCAGGCCGAACTGGCTGCGCGCGGACTCAGGCACCGCATCGATTACCAGACAAGCGATTCAGGCACCCACCTCAACACAGTGATGCAGCTGATCAACGGGCGCGCGGATGCCGCCATGCTGGGGCTGCACCCCTACAACCTGATGCCCCCCGAAATGCACCGGCAATTGCGCGTGCTGATCGAAACCGCTCCCCTGTCCAGCCTGATGTATCTCACCCACCCGCGCCTGCGTGACGCCGAGGCGCAGGCCGTGCGCAAGGCCTTGCTGGATTTTGCCGCCACGCCTGCGGGGCAGGCATTCATGCAGCGGGGGGGCTACGGGGCGTTCACCCGGGTGGATGGCAGCGAACTGCAGGCCTTCCGCCCCTATGCGCTGCAGGCGCAAGAGATGTTGCGAAAGCCGCGATGAAGGGGTGGACAGGGCGACTCTCGCTGCGCTACAAGCTCACCCTCGCCGCGCTCGGCGTGGAGGCGGTGATGTTGAGCTTTCTGATTGCCAACGGGGTGCAGTTCACCACGCATTCCCTGCAAATCCAGGCCGAGCATCGCGTGGCGGAAATCGCGGAAACCCTGGAAGCGGCCCTGCTTGGGCCGCTGGCGCAACAGGACGATGCCAGCGTGCGCGATATCACCGAGTCCCTGCGGCGGGACGACGGTCTGAAAATGATCGAGGTGCGAGACAGCAGCAAGCGCGTCGTTCACCGGACCGGCAGCGCCGGCACCGAAACCGATTTTCAGCGGGCGCAACCGATCGCGCTGGCCGGTCAGCGCTATGGCGAAGTCGCCCTGGTTTTGTCGGGCGATTTCATTCAGGAAGCGCGCACGGCCTATATCCGGCAAAGCCTGATCATCGCCGCGGCCGCGCTGCTGCTGACCGGCATCCTGCTGGCCCTGTCGACCGGCGCGGTGGTCCAGA
>CAMTWC010000051.1:0-9686 GCA_947085345.1 uncultured Gammaproteobacteria bacterium
AGGATGATGAAGGCTTCGTTCAGTGTGCGCCCACGCATGAAGGCCAGCGGGGCCACCTCGATCTGTGCCCGTTCCATCAAGCGCTCGACCTTGTCCATGCCCAGCAGATCATGCAGCGCATCGAACAGGGGGCGCAGGTAGGGATCGACCTTCTGGGCCATGTCGCCGGGCAGGAAACCCAGCCGCTCGCCGGCTTCCACCGCCGGCCGCGTCAGCACGATGCGCTTGACCTGCTCGCGCTCCAGCGCGTCGACCGCGCACGCCACCGCCAGATAGGTCTTGCCGGTGCCGGCCGGGCCGACGCCGAAGGTGATGTCGTGGCTGCGGATCTGCTCGATGTATTCGCCCTGGCGCGGGGTGCGCGCGCGCAGGTCGGCACGGCGGGTGCGCAGCGCGGGGCCCTCATCGTCGGCGCGGCCGCGCGTGAGCTCGACGAGTCCCAGCTGGATGTCGTCCAGGCTCAGCTCGTCGTGCGCGCGGTTGTAGAAATGCTCGATCGCCTGGCCGGCTTTTTCGGCCTGCGCGGCGTCGCCGCTGAAGCGGAAACTGGCGCCGCGGCGGCCGATGGTGACGTCGAACGCCGCCTCGATCTGGCGCAGGTTCTCGTCCAGCGGCCCGCACAGGTTGGCCAGCCGCCGGTTGTCTTCCGGAGCCAGCCGCAGTTCAACGATATCGGTTTTCAAGCGCTTTCGCTTTCGGTGATGGCGACTTCGCCGCGCAAGCTGTGCGGCAGGGCCTGGATGACGGTGACGTCGACGAACTGCCCGATCAGGCGCGGCTGGCCGGCGAAGTTGACGATGCGGTTGTTGTCGGTGCGGCCGGCGAGCTCTTCCGGATTCTTCTTGGCGTGGCCTTCGACCAGCACGCGCTGCACGGTGCCGACCATGGCCTGGTTCACCTGCTGCGCCTGCGCCTCGATTCTCGCCTGCAGCTTCATCAGGCGCTGCGTTTTCAGTTCGGCCGATACGTTGTCCGGGTAATCCGACGCCGGCGTGCCGGGGCGCTTGCTGTAGATGAAGGAGAAGCTGGCGTCGAAGTCGAGCTCCTGGATGAGCTTCATGGTCGCCTCGAAGTCGGCCTCGGCCTCGCCCGGAAAGCCGACGATGAAATCCGACGACAGGCAGAGATCGGGGCGCTGCTCGCGCAATTTCCGCACGATGGATTTGAATTCCAGCACGGTGTGGCCGCGCTTCATCGCCGCCAGGATGCGGTCGGAGCCGGACTGCACCGGCAGATGGAGGTGCGATACCAATTTAGGCAGCTTGCCGTAGCATTCGATCAGGCGCTGCGTCATTTCGCGCGGGTGGCTGGTCGTGTAGCGGATGCGCTCGATACCGGGGATCTCGTGCACCATCTCCAATAAAAACGCGAAATCGGCGGTGCCGCCTTCGTGCAGCGCGCCCTGCCAGGCGTTGACGTTCTGCCCCAGGAGCGTGACTTCCTTCACCCCATGCTCGGCCAGACGCGACACTTCGGCGATGACGTCGTCGAACGGACGCGAGACTTCCTCGCCGCGGGTGTAGGGGACGACGGAGAAAGTGCAGTACTTCGAGCAGCCTTCCATGATCGACACGAAGGCCGACGATCCCTCGACCCGCGCGGGCGGCAGATGGTCGAACTTCTCGATTTCGGGAAAGCTGATGTCGACCTGGGCGCGCCCGGTCGCGCGGCGTTGAGCGATCAGCTCGGGCAGGCGGTGCAGGGTCTGCGGGCCAAACACCACGTCGACGAAGGGCGCACGGGCCACGATGGCAGCACCTTCCTGCGATGCCACGCAGCCGCCGACGCCGATGATAAGATTGGGGTTGAGTTGCTTCAGATGGCGCACCCGGCCGAGGTCGTGGAACACCTTTTCCTGCGCCTTTTCGCGCACCGAGCAGGTGTTGAACAGGATGACGTCGGCGTCTTCCGGGATGGGCGTGGGGGTGAGTCCCTCGGACGCGTTAAGCACGTCGGCCATCTTGTCCGAGTCGTACTCGTTCATCTGACAGCCGAAGGTTTTGATGTAGATTTTCTTCATGGGTGCCGGGACAGTGAATAGACTGGGGGCGGGGATTTCGCCACTGCCTTTGGTTGAAGCGGCAGCGAAAAGAATGTGGTGGTGATGAGTGGACTTGAACCACCGACCCCCGGATTATGAATCCGATGCTCTAACCGACTGAGCTACATCACCTTGGGGACTGCTTCTTCGGCTAGAGACCGCCGAAAAGGCGCGCATTTTAGCTGATTGGGGCACACGCTGTCAAAGCGCCCCGCCAGGCGGAAAAGCTGCGATTCCGGTTTGCGCGGGGTTCACTGCGGCCGCAGCCTGGCCAGTTCGTCGAGCAGGCTGATCAGGAGTTCGCGCCCCAGCGGCCCCATGCCGGCGACCAGCTGGTCGGCGTCGCGCTCGCCGTTGACCAGCCGGCGCATGCGCCCGCCCAGGAGCGCCATGTCGCCACCCGCCTTCATCATCTGTTCGGCCATGTTGGCGAGCACTGACATCGCCTGCGCGTCACCGCGCGCCGAGGCGTCGATCAGTGCGGCCAACCCGGGAGCGGCGCTGCTGCCGTCCGGCTGGGCATCGAGCGCGGGCAGGGTGGCGGGGTTGTCGAGGCCACGCAGGATGGCGTCGAGCAGGGTGCTGTCCTCCTCGTCCAGCCCCAGCTTGATCGACGGGTCGCGGCGGCCGTTGATGACTTGGCGCAGCGCACCGACCAGCCGCGCCCAGCCGGCCTGCTCGGCGGCATCGAGCTGCTTCTCCAGGTCGGGCAACTGGCTGCGGTCGCGCAGGGCGTTGACGACGGTGTGGATGAAGGACGCGTGGACGCGCAGGACTTGTTCGACGGCGGGGGGGAGCTGGGCCATGGTGGTGAGTGGTGAGGCGTTAGGGGTGAGGGGATTGTCGGGTCAGGGCGCGGGGTTGGCAACCGCGGGCCGGGTCGGCACGTTTTCGATGTGCCAGTGAGCGCTTGCCCACGCCAGGAGCTCGGCCGGGGCGGCACCCTCCAGTTCAACAGGCGGCGGGTGGCCGAGGGCGGCGAGCGCCTGTGTCAGCACGGCGTCCCGCCTGCTCTCGGGCAGGGCGGGGGCGAGGGTCTGCTTGGACAGCTTCTGCCCGGCGGCGTTGGTGATGAGCGGGACGTGGGCATAGACCGGCGTCGGCAGGCCGAGCAGGGTTTGCAGGTAAATCTGGCGCGGGGTGTTCCACAACAGATCGGCGCCGCGCACGACGTGGGTGATGCCCTGGAAGGCATCGTCGACCACCACCGCCAGCTGGTAGGCGAACAGGCCGTCGGCGCGCTTGACGATGAAGTCGCCGACGTCGCGGGCGAGGTTCTGCTGCAGGTCGCCGTGGATGCGGTCCGCAAAGTGTGTGCTCACATCCGGGATTTGCACCCGCCAGGCATGCGCCGCCATGCGCGGCGGCGCATGCAGACGGCAGGTGCCGGGGTAGACGATATCGCCCTCGGCATTGCGCGGCGCCTGCGCCAGCTGGCTGCGGGTGCAGGCGCACGGGAAGACCGCGCCTTGCGCGCGCAGCGCATCCAGCGCCGCCGCATAGGCGTCGCCGCGCTGCGACTGGTAGAGCACGGTGCCGTCCCACTGCAAGGAATAGGTTTCCAGCTGGCGCAGGATGGCGTCGGCCGCGCCGGGCTCGCAGCGGGGGCGGTCGATATCCTCCATGCGCACCAGCCAGCGCCCGCCTGCCGCGCGGGCGTCGAGAAAACTCGCGACGGCGGCGACGAGCGAGCCGGCATGCAGGGGACCGGTGGGAGACGGCGCAAAGCGCCCGACGTAGGGTGCGGGGGTCACCCCGCGATTATGCCGCGCGCGGGGTCCGTTCCGAATTCCGGATGCAGGCTCTGATACAGCGCGAGGATGGCCTCGCACATGCCCGCCTCGTTCCAGGTGGCGACGTAGGCCTTGCCCGCTGCACCGAGCGCCTGGGCCGCTGCCCGGTCGGCCAAGAGGGGCACCAGCACCCGGGCAAAGCCTGCAACATCGTCCGGCGCGATGCGGCAACCCGCGCCTTCTTTCAGCACGTCCTTCGTTCCCATTTCGGCCAGGCC
This sequence comes from uncultured Gammaproteobacteria bacterium, assembly GCA_947085345.1. GTDB lineage: Bacteria > Pseudomonadota > Gammaproteobacteria > Burkholderiales > Thiobacillaceae > Thiobacillus. The sequence goes on from CAMTWC010000051.1 coordinate 4,053, forward strand.
CACCACGGGTACGCCGAGCGCCATCGCCTCCAGCAGCACCAGACCCTGGGTTTCGGTTTTGGAGGCGAAGACAAAGACATCGGCCGCGCAGTAGCACGCCGGCAGTTCGGTCTTGCGCTCGAGGTAGCCGACAAAGCGCACGTTGTCGGCGAGCCCGCGCTTCGCCACCGCGCGTTCGAGCGACGCACGCGCGGGGCCCTCGCCGGCGATCACCAGCAGTGCGTCGGGCAGGCTGTGGCGGGCCCGTTCGGTCACCCGCAGCAGGAAATCCAGGTTCTTCTCGAACGCCACCCGGCCCACGTAGGCCATCACCGGGCGTTCGGGTGAAATGGCATGGCGGGCGCGAAACGCGGGGCCGTCGCAATCGGCAAAATCGGCGAGGTTGAGGCCGGTGGGAATGATGTGGACGGGGCTGCTGACGCCGTATGTCTGCAGCGCCTGCTGCATCGCCGACGACGGCGCGATCACCGCGCTGACGCCGTCGCATTCCTTGCGCGAGATCATGCGCGCCGCCGCTGCGAGCCATGCTTTCGGCAGAAAGGGCAGGTAATGGTGGAAGTATTCCTCGAACAGCGTGTGGTAGGTCTCGACGCATGGCAGGCCATGCCTGCGCGCCCAGCGCACTCCGGCGCGGTGCGCAAGGAAGGGCGTGTGGATGTGGACGAGGTCGAAATCGGCCGGATCGAGCTCATCCAGCGCGGCGGCCAGCGCGCGCGGATGCATCAGCCGGTCTTCCGGGTCACGCGGAATCTGCCATCCCGGCACCCGCAGGATGCCGGCTTCCACCACCGTTGCCGGGTAATCCGGCGCTACCAGCATGCTTTCGTGCCCCGCTTCGGCCAGCGCCTGACGCAAGGTTTGAATGGACGTGGACACACCGTTGACGCGCGGGAAGTACACGTCGGACACCATCAGGATACGCACGGCAGACTCCCACCAGGGCAAAGTCTGCGTTGTATGGCACGACGGTTACAGGATGATGACCGTGAAAAAAACACCCGTCAGCAGCATGGCCGCGGATTCGCACCACTCGATGCCCGCACCCAGGATGTCGCCCGTTTGCCCGCCCAGCTTGAGCCGCATCCAGACACCCCAAAGAAGGGCCGGAATCAAGGCTGCGAAAGCGAGCGGTGAAGCGGCGCTGATCGCAGCCAGCGCCAGGCCGCCCGCGATCCACCCCGCACGCTTGCCGTGCCGGGATACGCGCTCACCGAGGCCGGGCTTCAGCGCGGGCAGCAGCAGCGCCCAGCCTGCCGCGGACCAGCGTGCCCAGGCCGGAATCAGCACGAGCGCGAGCCACGGCAGATCGAGCGTCAGCAGCCAGTGCAGCAGCACCAGCTTGGCCGCCAGCTGCAGCACCAGCGCAATGACGCCGAAGCTGCCCACATGCGGATCGGCCAGCACCTCGAGAAAGCGCGCGGGGTCGCGGTGCGCCGCGCCCAGCGCATCCGCCGTGTCGGCCAGCCCGTCGAGATGCAGGCCACTGGTGATCCAGACCCACATCACCACGCCGGCCAGCGCCCCCAGCCACGGATCGAGCGCCGCGCCCAGGGCAGCGGCCAGCGCCACCGCCGCCCCCACGACCAGCCCGGCCGCCGGAAACCACACCAGCGCGCGCGCGAGTTCGGCGGCCTGAAAGTCGCGCACCGCTGGCAGCGGCAGCCGCGTCAAGAACCCGAGGGCGAGAATCAGTCCGCGCATCGCAAGGCCGTCAACAGCGGCGGCTCCCCGGCCAGCCACGACACGACGAAGCTGGAGCCGGGGGTCAGCGCCACGCGCGCACGGTGGGCATCGGACAGACCCAGCACCTGCGCCAGCACCGCGCGCATCGCGCCGGCGTGGGTGACGACGAGCGTGGACGCGCGGGCGGCCTCGCCGAGCCGGCTCAGCGCCGCGCCCACCCGCGCATCCAGCGCGTCCAGCGTTTCGCCGCCAGGCGGCGGGTGGCGGCGCGGATCGCGCACAAAAGCCGCATGCGCATCGGCATCGCGCACGGCAGCCTGGTCCGGGTGCAGGTTGTCCCAGGCGCCGAAATCGAGTTCGCGCCAGTCCGGATCGACGCTGCAAGCAATCCCCTTGTCGGCGGCGACCTCGCGCGCGAAATCGAGACAGCGCCGCGCGGGACTGCTCACGACCGCGCCCCAGGGCGGCATGCCGGCAAGCGCGGCATGCATCTGCCCCCGGCCGTGCGGCGTGAGCGGCGCATCGCTGCGCCCGCGATACACATGCGCCGGCCCCGCCACCTCGCCGTGCCGCAAAAAGCCGAGCAGCACCGGCTCAGCCATTGGCCACCCCGGCTTCGGCAAACGTCGCCATGTCCGCATGCAGCGCGCACGCCAGCCGCAGCAGCGGGATGGCCGCCGCCGCCCCGCTGGCTTCGCCCAGCCGCATGTCGAGCGCAAGCAGCGGCTGCGCATCGAGCGCGCGCAGGATGGCGGCATGGCCGGACTCGGCGGAGGCATGGGCAAACAGCATCCAGTCGCGCGCGCCCGGGTTCAGGCGCACCGCCAGCAGCGCCGCCGCACTGCAGATAAAGCCGTCCACCAGCACCGGCACCCCCGCTTGCGCCGCCGCCAGATAGGCGCCTGCCAGCGCGCCGATCTCGAAGCCGCCGACCGCGCTCAGCGCGTGCATCGGATCAGGAGAGGACGCCAGGCCGTGCAGCGCCAGCGCGCGGTCGATGATTGCCGCCTTGCGTGCCACGCCGGCGACATCGACCCCGGTGCCCGCACCGGCCAGCGCAACACCCGGCAGTCCCAGCAGCGCACACGCCAGCGCCGCCGCCGCCGTGGTGTTGGCAATGCCCATTTCGCCCCCGATGAAGAGGTCTGCCCCGCCGGCCTGGGCACGCGCGCACGCTGCCGCCCCGGCATCGAGTGCGGCGTGCGCCTGCGCTGCGCTCATCGCGGGCTGTTGGCAAAAATTGGCGGTGCTGCACGCCACCTGCGCCTGGATCACGCCCGCCACTGGGGATGGGGCGAGCGTGCCGACATCGATCACTTCCAGCGTCGCGCCGGTTTCGCGCGCGAGCACGCTGATGGCCGCGCCGCCGCCGACAAAATTGGCGAGCATGTGCTGGGTGACGCTCTGCGGAAATGCCGACACGCCCTCTGCCGCGACGCCGTGGTCGGCAGCAAAAATGCTGATCCATGGGTGATGAATGCGCGGCAGCGCCCTGCCCTGCATCGCGGCGAGCGTTGCAGCCAGCGTTTCCAGCCGCCCCAGGCTGCCGGGCGGCTTGGTGAGCTGGGCCTGGCGCGCCAGCGCGGCAGCGCGCGCGGCTTCGTCCAGCGGTTTTGCGACGGCGAGGGGGTTCATCGAGGGTTTCCTTTCAGGACAAGCGGCAGGCCGGCAGCCACGAACACCACGTCGTCGGCGAGCCGGGCGAGATCCTGGTTCAGCCAGCCGGCTTCGTCGACGAAACGGCGCGTGAGCTCGCCCAGCGGGATGATGCCCAGTCCGGTTTCGTTGCCGACCAGGATCAGCTCGTCGTTACGGCGCACCGTCAGTTCGGCCAGCAGTGCGGCGCGCGCGCCGGCAAAAACGGCGGGGTCCGGCTGGCACAGGCAATTGGTCAGCCACAGCGTCAGGCAATCCACGACGATGCAGCCCGCCTTCGCCGAATGAATCGCGCCGGCGAGGTCGAGCGGCGCCTCGATCGTGGTCCAGTGCGTTGGACGTTCGGCCTGGTGGCGCGCGATGCGGGCCGCCATTTCGGCGTCGTGCGCCTGGGCGGTGGCGATGAAGGAAACGGGTTTGCCTGTCGCCTCGGCGCGTTGCAGGGCGAGGCGGCTTTTGCCGCTGCGCGCGCCGCCAAGGATCAGCGTCAGCATGGCGCCACCCCCAGCAGGCGGCGCAGGGTCGGCGTATCGAGATGGGCCTCCACCGCGTCGGCCAGACGGTCGATGGCGGCGTCACGCAGCGCGGCGATGTCGGGGCTGGCGGCACCGCGCAGGCCCGCCCACGCCAGCAGCGCATCGGCGGCGGCAGGGGTGTCGAACAGCCCGTGCAGATAGGTACCGCGCACCTGCCCGTCGTTCGACATGACACCGTCGGGGCGCCCGTCGAGCCAGCACAGCGGCTGCGCGAGCGCCGCGCCGCTGCTCACCCCGGCATGGATTTCGTAGCCTGCCACCGGCGTCGTGCCGTCGGCCAGCACGCCCGCGACCGTGCGCAGCTGCTTGCCGCTGGCGAGCGTGGTTTCGAAGTCGAGCCAGCCGAACCCGGGGCTGCTGCCCGCTTCGCCTTCGATGCCCGCCGGGTCGTGCAGGGCGCGCCCCAGCATCTGGAACCCGCCGCAAATGCCGAGCAGTTTGCCGCCGTAGCGCAGATGGCGCTCCAGTGCGGCGTCCCAGCCGTAGGCGGACAGCGCGGCGCGGTCGGCGCGCACGGTTTTCGACCCCGGCAGGATGACCAGATCGGCGGGCGGCAGCGGCTGGTCGAGCGCGACGAAGCGCAAATCCACCCGCGGATGGGCGCGCAGCGGGTCGAAGTCGGTGTGATTGGAAATGTGCGGCAGCACCGGCACCACCACGCGCAGCGCATCGGGCGGGGCCGGCGCAGTCGCTGCGGCGGGCAGCGCGTCTTCGGCTTCGAGATGCAGGCCGTGCAGATAGGGAAGCACGCCGAGCACCGGCTTGCCGGTGCGCGCTTCGAGCCAGTCGAGCCCGGATTGCAGCAGCGCGAGGTCGCCGCGAAAGCGGTTGATGACGAAGCCCTGGACGCGCGCCTGCTCGGTTTCGGACAGCAAGGCCAGGGTGCCGACCAGGTGCGCGAACACGCCGCCGCGGTCGATGTCGGCGATCAGGATCACCGGGCAGTCGGCGGCCTCGGCAAACCCCATGTTGGCGATGTCGTTGGCGCGCAGGTTGATTTCCGCCGGGCTGCCCGCGCCTTCGACGACGACGGCCTGGTATTGCGCGGCAAGCCTGCGGTACGTGTCGAACACCGCCGCGCGCGCCGTCGTTTTGTAGGCGTGGTAATCCAGCGCGTGCATGTTGCCGATGGCGCGCCCCTGGATGATGACCTGCGCGCCGGTGTCGGAATTGGGCTTCAGCAGCACCGGGTTCATGTCGGTATGCGGTGGCAACCCGCACGCCTGCGCCTGCACCGCCTGCGCCCGCCCGATTTCGCCGCCGTCCGCCGTCACCGCGCTGTTGAGCGCCATGTTCTGGGGCTTGAACGGCGCCACGCTCACCCCCTGCCGCGCCAGCCAGCGGCACAGCGCCGTCACCAGCGCGCTTTTGCCGGCGTCGGAGGTGCAGCCTTGCACCATGAGCGTGGCGCAGCCTTGCACCATCAGGGTATTGTTGCCTTTCAGGGTGCTCATGCCGCCAACGCTGCAGCGAACCGCGCCCAGTCGGTTTCGTGGTGCGGCAGCCCGAAGCGCAGGCTCGGCGGGTCGGCGAACAGACGCGTCAGAATGCCCTGCCGCGCCAGCCGTTCGTGCCAGGCGGCGGCGTCTGCGGTGCGCACCCACTGGAACAGCGCAGTGCCGCCCGCGGGCGCCAGCCCGTGGGCGCGCAGCAGATCGGCCAGCCGCGTGCCCGCCGCCAGCAGGGCCGGACGCGCGGACTGCTGCCAGGCGGTGTCGGCCAGGGCGGCGCGCGCCACCCAGCGCGACGGCGCGCTCAC